>JASLPZ010000021.1:0-15748 GCA_030744725.1 Pirellulaceae bacterium | reverse complement strand
TAGCCGCGGGGGACGACCGATCGGAGCAGCGCCGCGTCGAGATTGTCCAACGCCCGCGGGTCGAGCAGTTCGGACTCACCTACCAGTTTCCAGGCTATACCGACCGAGAAGAGCAGAGCATTTCGGAGTCGTCCGGTGAAATCGCGGCCTTGGCAGGAACTCGTGTCAAACTCAGAGTGGCGGCGAACAAAGCGATCAAGGAAGCGTCGTTGGAAACCGAATCGGGCGAAATCATCGATCTGTCTGGCTCCACGGGAGACAAGACATGGACCGCTGAATTTGTCGTCTGGAGCGACGAAGCGATGGGCCGAAACCACTTGACCGGCTTCGTGCTTGCCGCGCCGACACGTTATCGGATCCGGCTCGTAGACACCGACGGATACGAAAACGCCGTGCCATTGTGGAATGCGGTTACCTTGATAAGGGACCAGGTTCCCACCGTCTCGATTCCTGTCCCCGGACGTGACGAGCAAGTCAAGATCGAGGACAAGGTCAAATTGACAGTCGAATCGCGTGACGATTACGGTTTGGGTCATGTGCGACTGGTTTATCTCGTCAACGATGACGTAACGGTTCGCGAAGTGGCCCATTTCCCGCACGCAGGAAAACCGGTGCCAAAGACGGTGGACGAGTTTGAATGGAGCCTGTCAGAAATGGGGATCCAATCGGGAGACGTCGTGCAGTACTGGGCCACCGCGGTGGATCGCAACACGGTGACGGGGCCTGGCGAAGCGGTATCGCGAAGATATTCGATCTTTGTCATCACACCGGCGCAGGTCCTGGCCAAGCTGGAATTGCAGATGGACGACTACGCCGCGGTACTCGAAGAGCTGATTCGACTGCAACGCGAGAATCGTGCTCAAGTCGCGTCGGGAGTCGAGTTTGAAACATTGGTCCTGCGGCAGATCAAGATCCGGACAAATACCGCCGTGCTGGCTCGCGCGATGAAGAAGGGGGCGCTACCGGTTGCGAATATGGTCGGGACATTGAACGAGTTGTACGCCGGACTGATGGCTGACGCGATCCGCTTGTTGGAAACCGGACGCGACACCAAAGATGCCGCCAAGGTCGGCCTCGTGCGGAATGACTCGCTGCCCGTTCAGGACGAGATCATTAGACAGCTTCAGGATCTTCTCAATCGTCTGCAACGCAACGAACAAGCTCGCAAGGCGCTGCGCCGCATCCGCAAGGAAGATGAAGCGGCGCACAAGGAACTGACACAAGCTTTGGAGACGTTGATTTCCGATCTTGATCGTCTTGTCGTGGACGAAACCGAGCTGATGTCCAAGCTGGAAAAGATGCCCAAACGGCCGGTTGAGGAGCTCAGCGAAGAGCAACTTGATGCGCTCAAGCAATTCGAAGAGTTTCATGATCGCTGGGCGAAGTGGCGCAAAGGCACCGTTGATGAATTGACGAAGCTGCCAACGGGATTCGTCGACGATTTCAACTTGCGAGCTGATGTGAACACGGTGTTTGAGGAGATCGAAGCGGTGGCTCAGCGCGGGAAGACGACGAAACTTGAAGTTGCCCTTGAAGACGCAGGTTCCAGCAAAGCAACCGAGATGTTGGAGGACCTGGAAACATGGATGCCCGACGCTCCGGATGCCTTGCAATGGGTGATGGAGGAGCCGCTCGATCAACGGCCGATGGCAATGCCCGAGATGCCGCTTCCCGATGCGCTCGAGGATTTGATTGGCGATCTGTTGCAAGAAGCAGACGACTTCGACGAAGAGGCCGACGATATCACCTCAGCTTGGGGCGACAACTTGAATCAGGCCGGTTGGGGTGTCTCGGACGGTCCGATCAGCAATTTTTCGGCCAAGGGCAAGACGGGAAATGATCTGCCGAACAAGAACGAAGTGAGTGGCCGGGCAGGGGACGGCCGGCGCGGTAAGTCGTCCGGACAGATGGTGGGTGATACGGCGCGCGGATTAGAAGGCCGCAAAACTCCCGCCCGATTGAACAATGAACGCTACGAAGAAGGCAAGCTCAAAGAAGAGGGTCGTCTTGATCCCAATGGCGCAACCGGCGGCGGGAAGAAGGCCGGTGCGGGACGTCGCGGTCTGCAAGGTGGCACGCCGCCGGACTTCCTTCGCGACATGGAGCGGCTTGGCGCCAAACAGGCCGGTATGCGCGAGAAGGCTGAGCAGATCTCCCGGCAGCTCGATACAACGACCGTCATGGGCCGGCGTTTAGAACAAGCTATCGAACTGATGAAGTCAGTGGAAGACGACTTGCGCGACCTGCGATACGATGACGCCGCTCGCCGTCGGAAGGTGGCCATACAGAAGCTGAAAGCATCGTTCGACCACCTCGATCGGACAACGGCCGTCCAGTTGAGTCAGGCCCGCGAGTTGCCAGCTCAACTTCGCAAGGAGCTGTTGCAATCGGCGGACGAAGGGTATCCGGAAGGGTACGAGTCGCTACTAAGAAGCTACTTCCGGGCGTTGTCGGAAGAGGAGAAGTAGCTATGCGTCATTCGTCATTCCCAACGTCATTGGTCATTCTTTCGTCATTCGTCATCGCCCACGTATCGGCGGCGGAGAATTGGCATCTGGCAGACTGGTCCTCGCGAGCCGTCGTTGAAATCACGGAGCCTATCGGCGGTGTTGATACGGCGGCGGTGAAAGTACTCTGCCAAGGACGGGGGAAATCGGATGGCAGCGACTTTCGCGTCCTCAATAAAGATGGCCAACTGGTACCGTTTCAGTTGACCTTTTACAACGCGAGCCGCTACGCCTTGATCGCCTTTCGGGCGGAGAACGCACAAGCTGGCGAGCGCTTCTATGTCT
Source organism: Pirellulaceae bacterium (assembly GCA_030744725.1). Lineage (GTDB taxonomy): Bacteria > Planctomycetota > Planctomycetia > Pirellulales > Pirellulaceae > ARS98. The sequence continues at coordinate 12,956 of JASLPZ010000021.1, read as the reverse complement.
ATCATGGAAACGACACCGCAGAGCGGGCTGCGGAACAAGTCCTTGTGGATGAGAAACCGGGTGGCAGTCCGGCGCAAGGATCGTGGACGCCGCGGGCGGGCTTGGTGTTCAGCACGCTGCAACGTCCCGAGGTCGAGAATCCGGAGACGGTGAAACAACTCATAGACCTCATCGCTGATAGTAATGAGCGGTATGGTGGGCGATACCAACGCCGCGTGGCAGACGGACATAATCCGTTCGGTCCGTCGGACTACTACGTCAGTGTCTACCGCGGTTGGATCAGTATCCCCAAGGCGGGCACTTACAAGTTCTGTACGGCCTCCAATGAAGCATCGTTCTCATTCCTCGATGGCAAGGAACTTATACACTGGCCAGGTCGGCACACTTCGGAGCGTGGGTTGCGCGGCGAGAAGAACGTGACGGTTGAACTGACCGAAGGGTTGCACTATCTGGAGTACTACCATGAAGAAGTGATGTTGAAACAGGTCGCGTTTCTGGGGTGGAGCCCGCCCGGATCTCCAGCGGGTCATTTTTCGGCAATTCCCGAATCGGTTTACACGGTTCCGCATTCCGTGAACGTTGTGCGTTACGAGAGCCAGCAGAGTGCGCTGGCGTCCTTCGAACCTGTCATACTCGATTCGATCTGGCCGGAAGGTCACCGTGAAGGACAATACACGCGAGTGCGATTCGGCATTGGCGATCCGATGGCGTTTCCCAAGGGGACGACCTATCGCTGGTTATTCGGTGACGGCGAATCAAGGGCAGGAGCCGAATGCGAACATGTTTATCTGAACTTGGGTCGGTACGATGTCACGCTGGTGACTGAGGGACCGGCAGGAAACGTGTCAAGTGTGTGGCCGCTGGAGATCTACGAGATTCAACACGTCACTGCTGACATCAAGCAAGGGCGGCCGGCGGAATACGCCGAAATCGCAGCGACCTATGATCCGGAAAAGTTGGACGCCGCTAATCTCAGGGAGCTGGTGCACTTGTTTTCCGAGGGTGATAAGCCAGTCGCCGCATTACGAGTCGGAAAGGTCTTTGTCGATCGATTTGTCAGCAGCCAACCCAAAATGTTGCCTCGCGTGCAGCGGTTGATGGCTTTGTGCGCGTTGGAAACGGGTGAGAAGGGTGTCGACGAGGCGATCGCCCACTTCCAGGCCTCAATCACCAAAACGACACCTCCCGTGGAGAAGATCGATTCGTGGACCCAGTTGATTCGGTTGCTGGGAATTGACAAGAAGCAACCAGAGAAGGCGCAGGAACTGCTCAGCCAAGTCGAGGAAACGACAAAGAACTCGGTCGTTGACGACGAGGTTAAAGCAGCCTATCGTCGCGCCGTCAACGCTGCCGGTGACGTGCTGTTATGGAACGGCAACCGCGTGGAGGCACACAACTTCTACAAACGTGTCGAAGTCATTCGAGGCAAGTTCATTCCCAGGCAGGTTCGCGCGGCGCGCGTGGGAGCTTATCCGCGGGCAATTCGTGAGTATTTGGTGGCGGGCGATTATGGTGCAGCCTTGGGTATCGTCAATCAGTGGGAAGATCAGTTCGCGACCGAAAAAGTAAAAGGGCATACGTTCTTTTGGCGCGGGACAATCCTCGGCGAACGACATCAATATCGCGACGCCGCTCGCTACCTGGCTCGTGCGATCGGCTTGGCGACGGGAGCGGGATTCGAAACTGAAGCGCGATGGCGGCTGGCCGGCGCGCTGGTGAAGCTCGATCGGAGCAAGGAAGCCGAGGCGGAACTCGTCAAGCTCGTTGCAACCGGTATTAACGATCAGTTTGTCGAGTTGGCGCGACAGGAACTCGAGTCATTGAAGAAATGATGATATCCAGAGATTCCTCAACGTCGAAAAGCCGCAACCAACAGTGTAGGAATATGCTTGAACACCGCGTGCCATGCGTTCTCTTGTGGTTGAGTGAGGCCTCTATCGCAATTGGTCTCCTGGCTTGCTCTGTCGAAGCCTTTGCTGTCGAGATTCCCACAGAGCATCATCCTTGGGGACGATTTCAACCAGATAGTTGGAGCCGCGTGCGAGTTGTCACCGAGACACTTGGCGCCGGCACGAGCTCCTCTCAGATCACGATCATCACGACGACACTGGTCCGTGTTGATGAGGATGGAGTCGTGCTGACGCGCGAAACAAAGATTGGCGACAAGGTGACTCGTGAAGAGAATGTCAAGTATGCCTGGGACGGGGCGAAGAGTGATCCAAGCACGCAAGAGAAATATGGCCTGGGCGAGGTCGATGTGGATCGCAAGACCTATGCCTGCCAAACGCACACACGAACGACAAAGGACAATCTCGGATCCTACGTCGTCAAGTCATGGTATTCACCCGATCAGTCGCCATACTTCTTGAAGCGGATCATGCGGGTCTCGGGCAAGCATCCGGAGACGACGTCGATGCGCGTTATCCGTCTGTCGGTAGCCAGGACCACATTGGAGAAGCCGATCGTGTGCTGGCAAAGCGAGACGAAGTTCTCGGGGCGGTCTGAAAAGGGAACCACGATTAGCTACCACAGTATGGATGTTCCGGGCGGATTGGTTTCTTCTGAAACCGAGGTTACTCATCCGCAGCAAGGCACCAAGCGGCGCAGTCGACAGGAGCTGATTGAATACGAGGCTGTGCAATGAATGGCGCCAAGAAGAACTCAACACACACGAAGTGTAGATTGAGGAGCGAGCTGATGTCTTCGGGTCTGCCGCTGCTGGTGATTCTGTTGATGGTCGGATCAGCGTTTGCCGAAGAGGAGGCAGCGACCGGTCACAAGCCAGCGAACTTGCTTCCCAATGGCGATTTTGAAGAGGGAAAAATCACCCCGGTGCATTGGCAGACGACCGATGGGCTATCGTCGTTTTGGGTCGATGCCAAAGATCCGAAACACCAGATGGTATTGAAGTTCGACACGGACGTGCGGCAATCACAGGGTTACGACTGGTGGTTCAAGATTGCTGAGGGGGCTTCACCAAAAGACGCTCCAGCCAAGATCCCCACCGTCGAACCCAAGTACGACACTTTGGCTGGTTTGGATGGGGTGTGGTTCTGGAGTGATGCTATCCCGATCGAGAAACGCAAGCAATATTGGCTGACGCTCGACGCGAAAGGCGCGGGGATGTTGGTGTGGTTGGTAGGTTATCCAGAGAAGCCTGACGTCTCCTTTGCCTCGGATGCGGGCGCTGTCAAGCAGTATTTTGAGAAGGTCAAAGGTACCGCGCCGGCAAACGAACGTATGCGAAAGGCCTTTATTCGCAAGAATGTTTGGAAGGGTCAGTTGAAGATCGGCGCCTCAAAAGACTGGCAGACTTTTTCACGCCGGGAGAAACCGTTTCACCCCACCAAGTACACGCCAACCGTCAAATACGTCCGCGTGTTGCTGTATCCGTTTTGGCCACCGGGCGAATACTATGTTGATAATGTTCGGCTCGTCGAATACGATCCAGCGATCCACGGCGCGGAGTAATCTTCAAGTTGCCGTTGGCAGTGTTCGATCTTCTATTGTCGTCTTTCGCTCCGCGAAAGCACGTTCCTTTCGCAGAGCGAAAGGCGACTATCGGACAGTGAGTTCTCGAACGATCCTTAGTCTTCAAGTTGTTCGTACAGTGGCAAGTGCCTGTAATAGACTTCGAGCATTAACAACTTGAGTGCCGTCGCATACAGCCGACCGCCGGTTTGTTCACGGCTATCAACGACATTCCAGGTGCCCGCTAGCGATCCTTTTTTGATCTGCGTTGCGACGAGATGGTCGCGCAGTTTCTCGTTCCAGGCTACCCAGTACTGACCTTGCATGTGGTACATCACCTGCGTGCCATAGTACCAATAATAGGACGTCTTGCCTTGATCCGGTTTCGGCAGATGATTCAGCAGATAGTCAGCCCCTGCCCGCATCCTCGGATCGTTGCGACCGGATCCCATGAACTGGAGGCAGAGAAGTCCTTCGGCGGTCATTGCGGGTGTCGCGTTAGGATTTGTGTATCCAAACAACCCGCCGGTCGGCTTGTTGGCCTCGACAGACGCCAACCACTTCGCCACGTTATCGATAGTCGGCTGCGGTGACGCGATCCCCGCCATTTCGCCGCTCTTCAGCGCCATCATTGCCCACCCGACGACCGACGTGTCTCCAGGTTGATTCGGCTTGTATCGCCAACCGCCGGTGCCGGCGTGCTGTGCCTTGACGACGAAATCCAGTGCTTTTTCCACGACTGGTTTGAGTTCTGGATCGTTTGTCATCCCGTAGACTTCGCAGAGGGCAATCGCGGCGATGGAGTGGCTGTAGATGTGTTGCGCATCGCCGCCGGCCAGGAGATCACCGTTTTCCTTCTGGATACTCCTGAACCACGTTATCGCAGCGGCAACTTGCTTTTGATACTGGCCCGCTTGATGCGTATTGCCTGCTGCCAACAGAGGCAGGAGCGCGAGCCCCGTCGCCGCTGTGTTCGATTTGACTTTTCCCGCACCGCTACAATTGGTGTGCTTTCCCTGACAGTTCGCGTGGAAGTTGTTCAAGCTCCAACTACCGTCGGCATTCTGATGGGTTGCCAACCACTCCAGGCCGTGATTCACGGCTACCTCGGATTCATGGGTACCGTCGAACAGCAAGATGTACTCCTTGCGGATGTCTCCTTGTCGCAACGTAAACATCTCGCGCAGACCGACACTGTCCTCGGCGTATACGACCCGTGTTGCGGTCGCGCGGGGCCGATCCAACGTACTGACAATGGGGCCAAACGTCGGCGGAACATCGAAGCGCGTGTTGCTTACTTCCCCGACGGCGACGTTTCGATCCGGCTTGGCTGGGCCCGCGGTCTCGCGTGGAGTTGGCACTTCGATTCGCGGCGGCGGTGCGTCGCTGCGAATCAACTCGACCGCCATCCGCTGGGCCGCAAGCTGCTGGCCTGCCTCCGCTTGGGGTGAGTCCAATTCGACGGAATCTCCCTGACTGATATCTGAGACAGCCGTCGGAGGATCGGCGGACCGTGAGAGATTTACGTTGGGGTCGGCTGGTTTGGCGTCATCGCGATCGTTGCCAGCAAGTTGCGGCGACGTACCAAGTGCTCGCGGCGAAACAAGCGCAACCTCGGGCGGGGCATCAAGTATTGGCTGAGACGGTGCCGTGCGAGCCAGCTTGATCTCCTCGTTCACGGGGGCAGGTAGCATGTCCTCTTTGGCCGACGGGATAATCGGAGTTTCCGGGTCGTCCGAGATCTCGGCTACTTGCTGCACGATGTCGGAAAACTCGCGCGTCGATGCCTCGGCCTGTTTCGGCTCACTGAGAATTGGTGCAACATCCGTGATAGACTCGTCGACGTTGATCGGGCGCGACGGCATGGTATCCAAATCAGGGCTCAGTTCGGCCGGAGGCATCATTAAGTCCACCGAAGATCGAGCCAATTCACCTCGGTTGGTGAAGTCTGGGTCAGCAGGTGTCGGCGGTGGCTGTAGTTCGAGCTTCTCAACCACATCAGCCACTTCGATCGGCGCATCGGGAGCCGCCATGTCCCGCTCGCTGGCCTGTTGTGGCTCGTGGATTTCCGCGGGCGCGCTCGGCGTGTAGATCACTCGATTGGTCGGCAACAAACGAGCCCTCTCCACGGAAATCGTGGGCAGGAGATGCTCTGACTGGTTCGGCAGATTGATCGGTTCGGTCTCGCGGCGAACAAGATCGACTGCTGTCTCCTGCGCTTGGATGTCGGCGAGTTTCTCCCACGCTTCCTGGCCGTCTTCATGTGATTGATGTTGATTATCGTCAAACGGTTGCGAGCCCGCCTCCGCTTCGTGGATCTTCGTAACGATGATGCTGATGACGGTAGGCAACGACCAATAGGCCAAAACGACCAGCAGCAGCATGTGGAAAATCAGGCTTGCCATAAAGAACTGCGTGATCGACGCGGGCTCCGAGAACCAGCGTCGGAAGTTGACCAAGACAGCTGCGAAGAGAACGACCAAGATGGTAGTGACGATCGAAGCCGGCCATACTTCTCGAAGTGTCGCCAGGTGGGATGTGTCCCAGGCCACTTGTTCAAAAACCTCCGCTGGCTTGCTCACATAAACCGCGTCGGGTCCATCCCGGTTGCTGCAAAAGACCAACTTCGAGCCGTCGGGGAACAACGCCGGTTCGGTTTCATCGGCGGAGGTATTGACCTCATGGCCGAGACGCTCGGTGCCGCCAAAGCCGTTGTCGTTACGACTAGCAACATAGAGATCAAAGCTCCGCGGAGCGTTGGGCATCACCTCGCGATCCGACGAAAAAAACAACCTTGTCTCGTCGGGAGATGGAAACGGGGCGTTTTCATCATGTTCGCTATTGAGGCTAACTAACGGTTGAGCGGGCGACCAAGGCTGATCACCGTGTTTTCGGTGGGCGGTGTAGAGATCGAAACTTGCACGGGCGAGACGTTCTTCGATCGACGCTAGCGTGTGGACTTCGCCATCAGCGTCTTCGTCGTAAGAGGCGGCGCGCTGGGCCATCGCACGGGTGCGATCGGATGAGAAGTACAACGTGCGCCCATCCCGCGAAATCGCCGGATCGTACTCGTCAGCCGCCGTGTTGAGGCGCGGCCCGAGATTAACAGGTTCGCTCCAACCTGCGTCGCTGGACTTGGCAACGTACAAATCAAATCCACCGCTGCCGCCCTCGCGATCTGAGTAGAAGAATAACGACTGGCCATCGGTTGTTACGGCGGCGCCGATGTCATTGGCGTCACTATTCAATTCGGCAACCGGTTCCAAGTGTCGCCATCTCCCTTGCAAAAGCGAACGCCAGATGTCGGCCTTTCCGCCTGGGTCTCGCACGGTGCAGTAGAGCGTTTCTCCATCAGGGCTCACGCGAGGACTGAGGATTCGTGCGTCTGCTTTTTCATCGGGTAGCAAGTCCTCGACAGGCTCGACACCTCGCCAGACAGTCCGCAGCGACTCGAGCTGTTCGGGAGTCAACGAATCGCGATCATCGACCGGCACGACGCGGACAACCTGTCTCGGCGCTGCCCAGATCCCGAGACTAACAAGCAGGAGCAATGCGACAATGCCGAGTAGTGTTCCAGACCGTCGATGAGTGGTTGGTTGAGACATGGTCTTGCATCAATGCTCCTGCAGCGCCGCGATGCGATAGTCCATACCAGCGCGATTGCACAAACTCATCACGCGGGCAGCATGGCGGAGCGCACTCTCGCCGTCTCCACGAATCAATGCAGTTTGGTGAGGATTGTTCTTCTTGGCTTTACGAATGATCGACGCCAATTGCTCGTCGTTGTATTCCTGTTGCACGACTTTGTACGTTCCATCGCGAAGGATATTGATGATCAATCCTTGAGTGGCTGCCAGCGGCTGGGCCTGGACGACCTCCGGGAGTTCGACAGGCAATTCGCGTTCCTCTTGATCAAAACGCGTCGCGACGAGAAAGAAAATCAGCAGCAAGAAGACCACATCGATAACCGGAGTCAGATTGGGACCTTCGGACTCGACGTCGTTGAGTGGGAGTTTCATAGTCTCGCCATTGTTTAGGGTGGATTTCGCCACCTTGCGCGAAGTCACCTTGTACTACATCGACATCAGCGGATTATCCGATTTCTTGCGCGATGCTGGTTGTTGGATCGCCTCCGATTCCTGAGGACTTTCAGAGACGTGAGCTGGCTCTGGTTCGCGAGCTGGCTCTGGTTCATGGTTATCCAAAGCGCGAGGATTTCTCGAGCTAGCGAGCAACGAAACCGCGGGCATCAGTTGTTTATCCATTTCGCGAAAGAACTTCTCGAGCCGGCCTCCGATGAAGGATCCCAACAACAAAGATGGAATCGCCACCGACAGACCACCGGCGGTCGTTAACAGTGCCATGTAGATCCCTTTGGCCAGCAGCTCTGCTTTTCCGAGGCCTGCCTGGCTTGCGGTGTGAAAGGCCATGATCATACCGACTACGGTGCCCAACAATCCGACTAGCGGCGCAATGTTGCCGACTGTGCGGAGGGGGCGAATTTTGGCTTGTGCTTCGGACATTTCGCGCACTGCGGCGTCTTCCATCGCCTTCTCGATCTCTAACAACGACCGGCCGTGCCGAAGTACACCTGCCTGCAAGATCGCGGAGATCGGCGCCGTAGTCGTTTTGCAGAGTTCTGCAAACAGCTCCGGTGCCGTACCGGGTTCTTGAGTCAAATGGTGGAGTGCGTCGGTGAACTCGTCAGGTATCATCCGGTCACGGCGCACATTCATGAGACGCTCGAGAGCAACGGTTGCCGCAACAAGGGAGAACAGGGCGAGAACACCCATGAACGCTACACCCGTCGCACCACTGTCGACGATCATTGCGAGAATCGAATTGGCCCTTGTGTCTGCTGGATCAGATGGTGCCCCGGTTTCATTCTTGGACGACTCCTTGGTAACCGCTTCTTCTTCGTCTTGTTCTTGCGCCGCCGGTGCGGCATCGTCGTTGGTTGCCGCCGACGGTTCTTTCGGCTGGGCATCCTGCCCCGGAACATTGGATGCCATCCAGATCGTCGCCAGCGAAACAGTCAACAGTGCAATCCAGCGCTGATAAGGTGTTCGTATCTGCATCAATCGTCTCCCATCGCGGTATCCGATAGCTTCCGGTCTGCCTGCTACTTCTTCTTTTCCAACTCCGCCAGAATCGTCTTGGCATCGTTGACTCGTGGATGTTTGGGGAAGTCTTGAATCACGGTAACAAGCATCTTCCGGGCCGCATCGGGATCCTTGAGCTGTATGTAACAACGTCCCGCTTCAAAATAGCTCAACGGTTGCCATTGCTCGTGTTTGAACCCGAAAGCAACTTCGGAAAAGCAGTCGATCGCCTCGGCGTACTTCTTCTGCGAGAACCAGCATTGTCCCATCATGAACCAACTCTTGGCGGCCGTCTCGGTATCTGGTTCGGTTTCGGTGACTTGCCTAAAGATGGCCTTGGCTTCATCCAGTTTGTTTTGATTCTGCAACGAAATGCCCAGCCCATACCGCGCCTCACCGATGACCTCAAACTTGGGAAACTGCGCGATCAGCGCGGCGTAGTGCTGTTGGCTGGGACCCCACTGCTTTAGGTTGGCGGCGCACATCCCGCTGCGATACAGCGAACGAGCCCGGAACTCCTTGGCGGGCTCTTCCTGGGATGCGGCGACCACTGTAAATGCCGCCAATGCCTCCGGGAATTTCTTCTCACGGAACAAGCTTTCTCCGAGCAAGTGGCGAGCGGCATGAGCCAATTCTCCCTTGGCAAACTCCTTCAGTTGTGCCTGCAGAGTTTGAACCGAGGCGGCGGTTTGTTTTTGTTTGTGCTGCACGGAGCCAAGTTTGTAATACAGCTTTTCTCGGATTGCCGGTTCGGTCGACTCGACAGGAATCTTCAATCCGGCCGCCAGTGCGGTTGCCGCCAGGGGAAGTTGCTCCGCCGACTCGTGAAACTCGCCGACGCGATACCAACTCTCCGCCGCCCTCTGGCTCATCGGCAATTTTTCGGCGAGTTGACGAAATGTGGCTGCCGCCTCCTTCGCCTTTTCAGTGTCGAGATACGCAAACGCCAGTTCGTAGTAGACATCGTCCGCGCGCTCGTAGCCCGGCTTGTCCTTCAATAACGCGTTCAGGCCGCTGATCGCCGCAGCGTGCTGTTTCAATGCAACCTGACAACGAGCCAATGCGAATCGCGCACCAAGCGCATCTGATTCGACGGGCTTCGTAGCGATAAACTCTGTCAAATCCTTGACACCCGGTTCGTACTGCATCAAGCGCAGACGACACATCCCCCGCAGGTACTTGCCGCGCGGCGCTATCTCGACAGCCGCGTGCTGCGTAATGAGTTGGTCGAGACTCGCGACGGCTGCCTTGTAGTCCAATTTCTCGAATTGCGCCGCGGCAGTGCCATATAAAGCCGTGGGCACAAAGACGCTCTTCGGCAATTGCTTGATGAGATTCTGGTAATCGGCGATCGCCGCATCGTATTCCTGTTGCTGAAAGTGAATCTCGCCAAGTTGGTAGATCGCCTGACCACGATAGGTGCTCTTCGGGTGAGCCGAGTTCAGTTGATTCAGCACGACAACCGCCTCTTTCAACTGCTCGGCCCCCCGTCTGCTGACCGCCAACACCATCAGCACCTCATCGACATGTTTCCAATCCGGTTTGGCTTGCTGTGCCGACTGCAACACCGGCACCGCGTCTTTTGCGCGTCCCGCATCCAGATGACTGCGGCCGATCCAGAGCCTCGATTCAGCCAACAACGCCGGGTCCTTAAAGGCCGGTGTAGATTTCGTCAAATGGTCGATAGCCGCATCATATTTCTGCGCTGCGTGCAGACTTACTCCAACGCCAAGGTGTGCTTGCGGCACGTCTTCGTGTTGAGGAAACTCGGCGACAAGGCGGCGAAATAAGGCTTCGGACTTGGTGGGATCGGGGACTTCCGCACGCAGATAACTTTCCGCGCCGGTCAACAACACCTGGGGCGCCAGTTCGTGTTTGACGAACTCCGCGTTGGCTAAGAACGTCTGACTGTACTTCTGTGCCGCAGCGAAATCCTCAAGTTGCAGCGCGCCACGTGTCGCACGGTAGAGCGACTCGGGTGCCTTCTCATGCTTCGGGTTTTCGGCGGCGAATTGAGCAAACTGCGGAACCGCTTCCTTCTGTCGATCGGCGATGGCAAAGATGGCATCGATTCGTCCGTATTTGCACAGCGGCAGGAATTCGCTGTTTGGATACGCCGCAATCGCCTGATCCAGCGCCGTGATTGCCTCGGCAGGTTTCATCAGTTTCACGAGGGTGCGTCCCAACCAATAAGCAGCTTCCGGGGCATCTTCTTGTTTCAAGTTGACGACTGCAGTGAAATGGTTCTGAGCCGACGGAAACTCGTCGATGCGGAAACGGCACTTGCCGGCCGCCAGCAGCGCGAGCTCGATGTAGCTGCTTTCCTTGAACTTCTGCGGGAGTGACTCATACTGTGCGGCGGCTTCCGGCAGCTTCTCTTGCTCGAACAGTGTTTGTGCGTACTTCATCAGGGCGAAGTCCGCGTTCGGGAATTCAGCGGCCGCGGCGGTTTGCGCGAATAGCGGTTCTGCCTCGGCGAACTTGTTCTGATTGAACAGCGACACACCGAGACGCAGACGACAATCGTTGGCCAATGGACTCTCAGCGAACTTCGTCAAGAATGCTTGGAACGTTGCAGTCGCTTCCGCTTCCTTGTCTAAGTCCTGGAACGTCGCGCCGAGCGCGTGTTGCACTCGCGGCAACAGCGGGTCGTTCGGGAAGCCGCCAACGAGCTTCTGATAAACCGGCACTGCGCCCTGCAAATTGCCGGCCAAGCACATGCACTCGGCTTGATAGAAGAGCGCCATCGGAATCAGTTTGCTGTCGCCCTTCTTCGCCGGAACTGCCGCAAACGTTGCCACCGCCTGCTTGAACTCTTCCGGTTTCTTCGAGACGAGTGCGGAGTTATAGAGAGCCAGTCCTAAGTTGAACTGCGCGCTGTCGAGCGCCTGAAACTTTGGGAATTTCGTGAGGATCGTGCGAAAGCTAGCGGCCGCTTCAGGGAACTTCTTCTGCTGAATCTGGCAGACGCCCAGATGATGATGCGCCGTCGCCAGACGTAAGTTTTTTGGATAGGCTTGGATGAACTGCTGCCAGCGCGTGGCCGCTTGATCGTACAGCTTCTTCTTCTGGAAACCCAGCGCGACGCTGTACTTTCGTGTGGCAACTGGGTCTGTTGCCTGCTCCTGTGCCGCGACTGGCGAGCTTGTCAAAGCCGTGAGAAGGGCCCCAACTACGAGCACCTCCAGGCGGCACGGCAGTCCTTTCAAACGACGCGACATCACCGTTTCCTCCATAACCGATGTGACGCTCTGTCCATTTCGTCGTCACTAAGAGCTCTCTGGCCAGTAACGCGTCAACGGATTTCGATGCAACAACTGCACCCAGAATATCGGGAAATCGCGGTCAGTCAAGCATGGGCGATCGGTGCAGGAACTCAAGGCAACGCCAAGCCAACCGTCGATCGGCATCTGACCCGATCAGTCAGTCAGTTTCGTAATCGGCATCAGTAAAAGTTTGCGGAATTCAACCTCCGAACCCTCCGCCTGCAGTGCGATTTGCCCCTTGGTCGCAGTGCATTTGGTGCCGTGGTTCACCAGATTACCGTTGATCCACACTTTGACGGAGTCCTTGACGCACTCGATGACCATCGTATTCCACTGGCCCACTGGTTTTTCCGAGTCGTCCGTCAGGTTGAGAATCCGCCGGGCCTTTCCCTCGGTAATTCCCCACTTCTCCTTCGGACCACGACGCTTGACCATATTGGGCACGGTGATGTCCTCGACGATGCACCAGAAATCGCCTGCGTGGCGATGATTCATCTGCACCTCGATCGACTTGGGGAACATCTTGTAAAGCGCCCGCGGCGTGGACGCGTGGACCAGGACACCACAGTTACCGGGTTTGGCCGCGAAACGGTATTCGACTTCGAGGCGATAGTTTTCGTATTTCGCATCGGTAATCAAATGGCCACCCGGCTTCCCGAGACTCACGAGCATACCGTCGCGCACGACGAACGTTGCCTTGGCGTCGGGGTTCTTGTCCAGATGCGGTACGTCGACGTGCCAGCCTGTCAGGTCCTTACCGTTGCACAGGCTTGTCTTTGTTGAATCAGACGTCGTCGCTGCAGTCTGCTTTGTCAGGGCAGAGTCCTTGGCGGTCAAGGCATCTATTCCCACGGGCTGTGCAGCGAATGCCGTTTCGAGCACGGTGAAGATGGCAACAAGGGCAATCAACGATAGGACAAAGCGAGTCATAGCGGCTCTCCTGGAGATCGGGTCGGCGATGTCGGGGGGGATCAGTGAAGCATTTTTAATAGACGTTGAACGTAGCTCAAACGCAGTTCCCAGCCCAAGCCGGAACGAAACGCTTAGCAGTGTTCGATCTTTTATTGTCGTCTTTCGCTCCGCGAAAGCACGTTCCTTTCGCGGAGCGAAAGGCGAC
>JASLPZ010000219.1:0-12179 GCA_030744725.1 Pirellulaceae bacterium | reverse complement strand
CAATCGGATTCGCAATCGCGATCTTCCCAACCTCGAAAGAGCCGCGGCCAATGTGCTTAAGAATAGTTGGTCTCCCAACGATACGTGGTGGGGAAGCAAGGTGAAATAGCGCCATGAGACAGCTCTTCAATTTCCTAACTGTCTATTTACTCCTTGTCATCTTCGATCCCGGAGTTCAGGCCCAGCAAGATAGACCGGAAAACTCTCTTTATTTTCCTCCCGAGCACGGCGCATGGGAAACCGTTCAGCCGGGACAAGTTGGCTGGGATGGAGCCAGGCTTCGAAAGGCGTTGGATTACGCCAAGGAGAATCAATCTTCGGGAGTGGTGATACTGCATAAGGGCCGGATTCTCGCTGAGCAATACTCTGAGGTTCAAGGGGCAAAGTCCGCCAAGTTCAGAAAGCGTATTCTGGGTCGAGATGGGGCGGGTCATACGATTGAAGATGTGGCCTCGGCCCAAAAGAGTGTCGCTTCCATCCTGGTGGGCATTGCTCAGCAAAAGGGCCTGCTGAAGATCGAGGACCCCGTCAGTCAATATCTTGACGTTGGCTGGTCACGCGCCACGCCAGAACAGGAGGAATCGATTACCATTCGTCATCTGATCACCATGACTAGCGGACTGACCGATCGCGGTACCTTCGAGGCCAGACCCGGTACAAGATGGCGTTACAACACAACGGCTTATGCCAAATCGATGGACGTGGTTGCCGCGGCCGCAAAAATGGACAGGCATGAACTGACCAGACAATGGCTCACACAGCCATTGGGCATGTCTAATTCCAAGTGGGTGAAACGCGGTTCGGCCGAAATCCAACTTGTCAATCGTTTTGGTTTTGCCACCACGGCACGCGACCTGGCACGGTTTGGTTTGATGACCCTGGCGGGAGGCAAGTGGGGAGACAAGACGATTCTCGCCGATCAGCAATATCTCAAAGATGCCACCACCTCTTCGCAGAAGTTGAATCCCTTTTATGGTTATCTCTGGTGGCTGAATCGCAACGCCAACGGACCGCAACGAGCACGTCGTCTGGAGGCGGCGCCGCGAGACATGTTTTCCGCCAACGGCGCGTTAAACCGACGCTGCTTTGTGGTGCCGAGTCTACATTTGGTGGTCACGCGCCTTGGTGATCAACCTCGTTCCAACAGGGGCTTTGATCGACAGTTCTGGAAACTGCTGGCCGAAGCCCAACCCGCTGACACAAATACCCCGTCAGATTGACGTGGTATACCCGAAGCTGGTGGCGTAAAAAGGTGTCAGGCTCGCCAATGCTGGGTAGCGAACGGTTCATTTTTCCTTACGTTCATGCCAGGATTCTTGCCAACAACTGGTTCGCTTTCTCGGTGTCTTCGCTCACTTCGGGCCAGCCGGCATCTGCCCCGATCGCCGCGCGTGCCCGCAACGTCTGCGCTTGTTCGTATCGCGCCTGTTGATTTTCGGCGACGGCCAGAGAGCGATCAAAAAGACGTCTAGCCCGTAGCGGCTTCCCATCCATGGCTGCCACAAATGCACACTCGCGAAGTGCGTGTGGAAGCTCGTTTCTAAACGACCCCGCCATTCGAAGCGCCTTGCGCGACGTCCGCTTGGCTTGCATGACAGATCTCCGCCGAAGCGCTGGTGACGCATCTCGCGTCCCTTCTGCGGACATCCGCAATGCGGTCGCCAGCCACGGCAATATTGCCGCAACCCAGGCGTGACGAATGCCCGCTTTTGTGGCCACTTGATATGCCATTTGCAATGCACTCACACCCTGTTTCAACTCGCGGGCGTAAAGCAAACGAACACCCTCGGCAAGTAGCACTTGGGACTCAGTCTGCGGATCCTTCCGATCGCGATCTACCTCTGATTGGACAATTTCAGCGGATACCTGCCCAAGCGATGCCCGAACGATCACATCGAGTGGCATGCCCGAGGCCTGCTGGTCCCCAAGTTCCAATCCAATCTGTCGCGTCCGCTCTGCCTCCTCAACCGCGCCTCGTAGGTCTCCGAGGCGATATAGACTCAGCGCAATCTCATACCTGGCCGTCGTTATTTCCCAGTAGTCACCACATCGTTCAAACAGCCGGATCGCCTCGCGGGACTTGTCGATGCACTCAGCAAAGCGGGAATCCGCATACAGAACAACACCGTGAAAACTCAACGAATGGGCACGTCCCCACATATCCTCGCGCCTTTCGCGAATCTGTAATGACTTTGCCGCATATTTGTGCGCACGTCCATACCAGGGGATGGTGCACATGGCCGGCCCATGGTTGGCATAGGCGTGTGCCAATTCGAGTGTCTCGGGATATTCTTCCGCAAGATTCATGCCGCGCAGGTGAGCCCACAGTGAGGGAAGCGTTCCGCGGCTGAACCAGTATGCATAGGACAACCGGCGAAGTGCTTCGATGGCGATAAAATCTGTTTCGTCACCAACTAGGCTTCGCTTGTTCAAGAACAATTTCGGAAACAATGTGTGCAGCGTCTGCACCATCAATTCCCAAACCAGGGCTGGAACGAGCCGCCGTGTGCGTCGAGGCACTGACCTTCCAAGAAGTTTCAATGCCCGTTCGATGCACTCTGCCGCCGTCGCCATGTCACCCCTTTTGTGGGCCAATTCGCCCATATGCCCTTCGATATCCGCCTGTTGGTGGGGGGTCCCGGCAAGCAATGCCGACGCCGACAGAGCCTCTTCGCCACCATCATAGTCCCCCTGGAGCATCAAGATTTCACCAAGGCTCTTGTTGATCTCAAACCGGACAGCGGTGTCCTCGGCCCCAGCACCTCGCCGAGCAATCTTGTAATGTTGAGAAGCAACCGACAGCGAATGCTGCGAACTCGCATGAGCGGCTGCCTGGAGGGCATAGGGCAATGCACGTTCGCTTTGATCCGCCGCGTCGAAATGATACGCGACATCGAAATAGGCGCTAATGACGGTCCGCTGCTCAGGTCCGTTGCTTTGAGCTTCGAGGTTTCCTTTCTCCAAGTCGACAATCTTCTTCTCGAATACTTCGGCCAATTGCAAATGATGCTGGCGCAATTCAGCGGGTAGCAGATTTGCCGATACGGATTCGCGGACACGATCGTGATAAGTCGTAATAAGCACATTCTCCAATTCAACGCCCGCAACCGTTCGTATGAAACGCTCTGTTCGAAGTTCCGTCAGTGCCGTAGTTTCCTGTTCGACGATCCTTGCCGCACGGCAGGCATCATGAATTGCAATGGGCTGACCGCAGACGGTTACTGATTCCAGCAAGTGACGCGACTCGGGCGGCAATCGCGTAATGCGCGACCAAAGGACGCTGTCTAGACTCATCCCTTCTTGCGTCGGTGGCGAATCGACATTGCCGACTTGATGTGTGACGTGTCGCACAAGTTCGGCCAGGAAAAATGGGTTCCCCGCCGCCTCGATTGCGATCGTCTCGGCCTGACGCCGAGACAGCTCGTCGTTGCGACTCAGAAGGTTGAGTGCCAGAGCCGTCGATTCCGTCAGATCGAGTGGCGTTACTTCCAACTCAAACATGGCGGATATCGTATCGCGTTGACGTCGAATCGATCGAAACGCATTGAGAAACGAACTCGTCGCA
Source organism: Pirellulaceae bacterium (assembly GCA_030744725.1). Lineage (GTDB taxonomy): Bacteria > Planctomycetota > Planctomycetia > Pirellulales > Pirellulaceae > ARS98. The sequence continues at coordinate 8,614 of JASLPZ010000219.1, read as the reverse complement.
GAGTCTTCCGAGCGGTACGTACCGACGAACAATAGAAGCGGCGAATCTGGCGGTTGCAGCATGTCGATCAACATCGAAGCACTATCAACATCGCCCCACTGCAAATCGTCTATGTAGACGATCAGCGATCGGCGGTCGCCAAGACGGGAGAGCAGCTCCCGCAGCGCGGAAATAGCATGGCGTTGCAATTCCTTCTGATCAAGCATATCGATTTGACGGCGGGGAGCACTGGCCACCGCTTTGACTTGTCCCATGACAGGAAACACTCGAACGAGTGCTTGGACGTTGCGTGGCATCAGGGTCTCGGCTTCGCCACGTCTCAGCCCCATAAGATAGGTTGCCAGTGAATCCACAAAGCCATCAAGCGCTTTGAATGGAACGGATTCCTGCTCATAACAACGTCCCGTCAAAACGACGGAATCGCGCGACACTTCGTGGATCCAGGCCTCTACCAGAGCACTCTTTCCGACGCCGGAACAACCGGAAACCATCACCGTTTGCGGAATTCCATCGTGCATGGCGTGATATGCATCACGGAACTTTTCAAGGTATCGTTCGCGACCCACAAACGTGTGTCGCTCAGCCTGCGGAATTGCGGCCAATGAGTAAGACAGTTCGCCGGCCTTCCCAAGTGCCTGTAGAACACGGGCAGCGTCAGGACGATCATTCGGAGTTCGATTCAGAAGTGCCATGCAGAGATCGTCAAGATCCTCCCTCACCTCGGCCACCCGTTCACTCGGAGCTGGCGGATCGACTGATTGCTTCTTATGCAGGACTTCAATCTCGTTGCCTGAAAACGGAAGCTGTCCCGTTAGCGATTGGTACAACAGCGTACCGACAGCATACCAGTCGCTGGCCGATGAGACGGGTTGTCGCGCTGCCTGTTCAGGCGACATGTAGGCAACCGTGCCCGAGATAGTTTGATGAGCCGTCCGATGAGTACCAGATTCATCCAGATCCGCCGCAAGACCTAAGTCAAGCAGTACGACTCGATCATCGCGTGTAACCATCACGTTGGTCGGCTTGATGTCGCGATGCACGATTCCATGCGCGTGCAAAGTCGCTACAGCATTGGCTAGTTGCCGTAAGGCAAGTACTAGGCGATCTAGTTGAGCGTCAGATAGTCCATCAGCAAGAGTGGGGGGCGGCTGAAACTCGCGAGTAGATTCATCGTCTTCCCGCTTCGTTCGGGCAATCGGTTCAAAACCAAATGTCACGTATTGGAGAAAGTCGATTCCTTCGATTAGCTCCATGGAAAAAAACCAGGAGTCGCCCTCGGAGACGAGTTCATACAGTCTGACGAGATTGGGATGAATGACATCGGCGAGTGTGCGAAACTCGTGCTTGAAGCGAGCCAACGTCGTTGGATCTACGTGGAGCAATGCCTTAAGCGCAACACGTTGCTTCCCGGCGGGATCATAGGCTCGGTAAACAACCCCCATTCCGCCACGCCCCAACTCGTCAATGACCTGGTAGTCCCGAAACTGACGTGCCGTTGGACGGTCTTGATTTGCGTTCCGGTCTTCCTTCGGTCCGACCTCCATCGATCTGGTTAAAGCGTTGCCATTTCCAGCCGTTTCCGCAACGTTTGCGCCACAAAATGGACAGTGAAGAAAAGAAACCGTTACCGAGTCAGTTGTTGACCACTGATGGCCATTTACACAGACTAGGAATTTCGCCATCATGAGTGAAACTCGCGGCACAGCAGTACTTGCCAACAAAGCAACTACATCAGTTCGACGACTTGCGAAACGAGGGCCATTTCGCCGAACATGTGTGGGTCGTTTCCTTCCGCGATTGCGCGACAGTTGAATGTAAATCAGTCGCGTTCGATATCGTCGGCGACGTGGTTGGACGACAAGATAGAGACTCTCATCAGGAAATGCAAGATTTTCCGCGCAAATGTGTGCAACAACGTACCGCACCGCTTGCTTCCGAGTGACTTCTTCCAACAACGTTTTGGCGACCGTGTTCAGCAAATGGTCGGCCTCGAGTTGATACAAAACTTCATTGTTGGCATCATCGCTGATGCTCTCTTCGGCTTTGGCGTTGCGATGTCACACTCCTGTCACCAAAACCTCTTTGCTGGTCGATTGCCGGAACCTAGTAAAGGTTCTCGTTTCTGGCACGACGTTTGCGAGATCCGTGTAAGGTATACTTACCCCTGGCGGCATCAAAACGTGCCAGCATTGCCGTCGCACCGTAAGAATGTCCAGTTTTCTACGAACCAAGGGCTTGTCACCTTGCGTAGAATTAGCACATTCGGAAACGAGTTTTCGATGTTATCGCTACAAGCCGCATGCATTCGCACATTCCTGCGGCAATCGGTTGTTGACGAGCGGCGTGGTGTGGTATCACCGACACAACGGCTCGCACTTCATCGAAACTGTATTTGAGGCAAGAGTGATGGCAAATGTGATCAAAGCGTTGGCGCCGTATGCTTGCATGTTGTTTGGTAGCGTCATCGTCGTGCCGGCAATTGGGTTTGGTGAAGAACCTACGTTGACGCGAAAGCCGCTTCTGGCGGCATCATTTCCAAGGAAGCTCGCGTTTGACCCGCTGTACTCGACTAGAAACTCGCTGCCCGCAAATTGGGAGTCACATCCGCTGGCACCGGCGCTGAATCTCGCCCGCGAACGAGGCGCGTATCTTCATGAGCATGTTCGTGATTTCACGTGCCTGCTCGTGAAACGCGAACGAATCAACGGCCAACTCCGCGACTACGAATACCTGGCGACCAAAGTCCGGCGCGAGCAACGCCGCGGCGACAAGATCACCACGCCCTTTTCCATCTATTCCCAGTTTCTGGGGCCGGCCAAGGTCCGTGGTCGTAAGGTGCTTTACGTTCAGGGCGAAAATGAAGGCAAGATGCTGGTTCGCAACGGCGGCTCCCGGTTTAACTATATTACCGTCAAGTTAGAACCAGACAGTGCCGCCGCGTTACGTGAAAGCCGCTATCCGATCACTGAACTCGGATTAGACTCCATTACCCAGCGGTTGATCAACCAGACTTTGAGCGACATTCGCCATGATCCCACTGGCGAGAACTCGCGCGTCACATTTTTCCGCCAGGCCAGCGTTGAAAACCGGCCCTGTTTGCATATCCAAGTTGTCCACCCAACGCGACATGAACTGTTTACATATCACATAGCCAACATCTACATCGATAGTGAATTGCATATGCCGATTCGTGTCGAGACCCACGGTTGGCCCAAAGATGGCGACACAAAGCCAGTCCTGGAAGAGGAATATACGCTCACTCGATTGCGATTGAATGTGGGACTTACCGATGCTGATTTCAGTCCGTCGGTGCTGGATCGCAAGTAGGGCGTTGTACGCGACATTGCGCGACGGTTGGTTTCAAAGAGCGCTTCTACTTAGTTGGACAAGCCGGTCGTCCGATCGCGCACCGCAAGCTGATGACGCAGAGCAGCTCGGGCGCGATGAATGCGGCTGCGGACAGTTCCGACTTTGGTTTCCAACAAGTCCGCGATCGTGGCGTAGTCAAAGCCCTGCATCTCGCGCAGCATGAGAATCACTCGTTGGTCATCGCGTAGGTGTGCCAACGCAGATCGAACGAGCTCACAGTTCTCCTTGCGAGTTAGCCTGTCCCCTGGTGACTCGGACACTTGCTCGTCGGTGCCAGGCACTTCGGATAAATCAGCAAAGGGCGTTTCACGGCGGGTCCGGTGTCGTCGGGTCCATGCCAGATTCAGAGCGATCCGGTACAGCCACGTAAAAAAGCTGCTTTCTTGTCGGAAGGTGTCGAGCTTCAAATACGCTTGCACAAACGCCTCCTGAACGACATCTTCCGCGTCGACGGGCGAATGCGACTTGTGGACCATCCCGTTGTAGAGCCGGTCTTGGTATTTGCGAACCAATTGACCAAACGCTTCCCGATCACCTCCACATGTGGCCTTGATGAGCAGCCTGTCACTTGTTTGGCAACTCGAAGTACTGGTACCCATGGACGATCTCGCTATCTGGGACACTCGCGGCTGGAACTCCCGTTTCCAAGGCCACGATGGGTGGACACGCTCGGTTTCATGTGTGCTCTGTAAACAACGCGACTTTCGATGCTCAAATCCGCAATGGTTTCTTCAGAAAAACGACGGTGTTTCAAACCGCAAACGTCTCAACAGGTTGTGCTGCAAACACTTGAGGTCATCGGTGTGACGCACGGCATCAATACGCTTGCTGCCCCACACAGCACGATTGCACGGTAAACTGAAGCGATGTGGCCAGATTTGAACCGTCGCCCCACAACACGCCGAAGTGCACCATTCGTTTCATGACGGACCCCGCAGAAATCACCCAACTGCTCGAAGACGCCAGCCTGGGCGGTGAAGATGCCGCGCGGAATTTGATGCCGTTGGTTTACGGAGAACTGCGTGAGTTGGCGGCACGCCATCTCAGAAACGAGTCCCCTGGCCACACACTGCAGCCATCGGCACTGGCCAATGAGGCGTTTCTCAAGTTGATTTCGCAAAGCCGAATAAGTTACGAAGGACGTATGCATTTCTTCGCCATTGGGTCGACCTTGATGCGTCGCATTCTGGTGGACCATGCGCGGAGGAAAAAGCGAGACAAGCGGGGCGGTGGGCAGATGAGGATCGAGTTAACCGATGCCCCGCCCGCGGACGCCACGTACGACGAAGAAATCCTGGCTGTCCACGAAGCGATCGAAAAACTGACGCAACTGGACCCACGGCAGGCTCAGATTGTACAGTTGCGTTTCTTTGGGGGTATGAAGATGGAAGAAATCGCTACCGAGTTGGGAGTCTCCAAACGCACCGTAGAGGGTGAGTGGACCATGGTACGGGCATGGCTAAAGCGAGAACTAAGCGATGCTTAGCGATTAACAACACCGTGATCTCTTCTCGGGCGGCAACGGCTACAACTGTGGAAAGACCAACGCCAGATCCAGCTTGTCGCCGTTGGCGCGTTGAAGTTCCTGAAACTTCTCATAGAGCTTCTTGATCACAGGTTGAGACTTCGCCTCTCCCGCAAGATCGTCCATCTCCAGCGGGTCTTTGTCGATATGATACAACCGCAGCTTCTTGGCGTCGGGATACAGGATTAGTTTGTAGCCGTCTTGCGTCACCATGCGTTGTCGGTCGGTGTATCCGCCGTAGATTGCGTCGTAGTGTTCCGTCTTGGTGCCGCTCAACACGGGCAACAGGCTCTTGAATTCCACATGATCGGGTTTTTCGACCTTCGCCAATTCCAATGAAGTCGGCATGACGTCCTGTAAATAAATGGGCGTATTGTTCTTGGCGTTGGCCGCGACGCCGGGGCCGACGACCATGAACGGCACGCGCACGCTATGGTCGTACAGATTCTGTTTGCCGAGCAAACCGTGGTGTCCGACAGCCAAGCCGTGGTCGGCGGTAAAGAAGATCCAGGTATTGTCACGTTTTCCGGACTTCTCGAGCGCTTCGAGAATACGGCCGATTTGCGCGTCCATGTGCGTGATGATTGCATAGTACTCTTGGCGGTTTACTTTGACTGCGTATTTGGTACGAGGGAACGGCGCGAGTTTCTCGTCGCGCAGCGACTTGCCGGCCCCCATCTCCTCTTTGTACGGGTATTCGCTGAGGTAGTTTTCCGGGACCTTGATGCGATCCAGCGGGTACTTGTCGACGTAGGCCTTTGGCGACTGGCGCGGATCGTGCGGCGCGTTGAAGGCCAGGTACATGAAGAACGGCTTGTCGCGTTTAGCGGCCTGAGCAAGATAGCCGGTGGCATCATCACCCAGGACTTCACTCCAATGTTTTCCATCTTTCCAAAAGCCGTCAAACTTCCTGTCGAAAGGACTCCACTCGTCAGGCTGACCTTCTATCGGCCGGTTATAACCTTGCGCGGTCTGGTTCGGCATACCGGGTCGCACGTGATTGACAAAATCAAATGCCTTCTCTGCATTGGCACGAACATGCCACTTGCCTGAAAAATACGTATCGTACCCCGCCTTGCGCAGATATTCGGACCAGAATCGACCGGCCTGACGTTCTTGCTCTGCCGTTTTGTACACATCGTGTGCGTGCCACAGGTAACGGCCAGTGTTCAGCATGGCGCGGCTGGCAACACAGACCGCACCACCCCACGCGCCCATGTTATATGCATGGGTAAACGTCGTGCCCTGTCGTACCAACCGATCCAAATTCGGTGTTTCGATGTCCGTGTGACCAAGCGCGCTGACGGTTTCAAAACACTGGTCGTCGGCAAAGATGAAGAGGACATTTGGCCGATCGTCGGCTGCGGACACTCGGCACTTAGCCGCACCAAACGACGTGACAACAAACAACGTTAGAACGATGGCTTTACAAATCCGGCGATGGCAGTTCATCAAATATCCTTTGGGAAATGGGTCGTTTTTTTGGCGATGGTGCAACATGGCAGATCAGTGAGTACTGTTGAGAATAACCGAGAACCAGCGGGATTCAACCAGCCCCAGTAACGGATCGTCTCGGACGGCAAATCCGCATGGTCGTTTCTGTATACACCAAACTCGCCAAATCTTCCGCGCCATCACCGTTTTCTACTGGCAGACCTCGATCGCACTAACTATTTTTCAAGAGGCGCCCGTGACCGTTTGCGTTCGCGAATCTCGATCGTGCTTCTTTTGTCCGCACATTCTCCGACGAGCTGCTATGAACTCTTTAAGACTTCTTCCGCTGTGGCTGACCATTCTCAGCTTGATCGTGGCCACGACATTCGGCGAAGACAAGAAAAAACGCAGAGCCGAGAAAACAGACCTCGCCCTCCTGACGCTGGACCGAATCTATAGTTCGTCGGATTTCTCGTCGGCTGGGTTTAGCGGCCGCTGGCAAGACGAAGGTGCGACGTACGAGACACTGGAGAAGTCCGAGCTGACTTCCGGCGCTCAGGATATCGTGCAGTACGATGCGGCCACTGGCGCGCGTTCCATTGTGGTTCCGGCTTCGCTGCTTGTCCCCGCTGGCGGCACTTCGCCACTGGCCGTCGATGCGTATGCGTGGTCAAAGGATCGTTCGCTTCTTCTGATCTACACTAATTCGAAGCGCGTATGGCGGCGAAACACGCGAGGTGATTATTGGATCCTGGACCGCGGCAGTCACGAACTGCGTAAGCTCGGTGGCGACGCGCAGCCGGCCACCTTGATGTTCGCGACGATTTCACCGATTGGCGACAAGGTCGCCTACGTGCGGACCAACGACATCTACGTTGAAGATCTGCGCTCGCATGAGATCAAACGGCTGACGCAATCGGATTCGCCTGACATCATTAACGGTACCTTCGACTGGGTTTATGAAGAGGAACTGTCGTTGCGCAAAGGTTTTCGCTGGAGCCCTGACGGAACGAAGATCGCATATTGGCAAATCGACAGCCACGGTGTCCGGGCCGTCACGCTGATCAACAACACCAGCGGCCTGTATCCAAAGACCACCGAGATCAAGTATCCCAAGGTCGGCCAGCAGAATTCGATCTGCCGTATCGCGGTGGTTTCTGCCAACGGCGGTAAGCCCCAGTGGATGGCTCCTCCGGGCGACTCTCGCGATCATTATGTGGCGAGGATGGACTGGGCCGGCAATTCAAAGGAGCTCGTATTGCAGCAGCTGAACCGGCGACAAAACACCAACCGCGTGATACTTGCCGTCGCTGAGACCGGGCGGACCAAGGTCATCCTGACGGAGCGCGATGCGGCCTGGGTAGACGTTCATGACGAGATGTTCTGGACTGATGATGCACAGCATTTCACCTGGATCAGCCAGCGCGACGGTTGGCGTCATGCATACCTTGCGGCCCGAAGCGGGGCAGTAACAAAGCTGGTCACACCGGGCGAATTCGATGTCGTGGCATTGTTGCATCATGACGAGAATACGGCGACGACGTTTTTTATCGCGTCGCCCGACAATCCGACTCAACGCTATCTCTACCGAGCAAAACACGGCCACAAGCCTCAACGGCTGACGCCCGCTGATCAACCAGGCACACACAGTTATCGCATTTCACCGAACGGCAAATTCGCGATTCATTCGTACTCCAGCTTCGACCAACCGCCGGTCACCGAGATGGTTCGTGTTAACGATCACAAATCCGTCCGAGTGCTTGTCGACAATAAGAAACTCAAGAAGACAATCAGTAAGCTGCGTCGACAGCCGACCGAGTTTCTGCGGGTTGATATCGGCGATGGTGTGGAACTGGACGGCTGGTGCATCAAGCCGCCGAAGCTCAACACAAAAAGAAAGTATCCTCTTCTGGTGTACGTCTACGGCGAACCGGCGGGCCAAACGGTGCTCGACCGATGGGGCGGGAGCAGCTACTTGTGGCACTTAATGCTGGCCCAGCACGGATATGTCGTGATGAGCTTCGACAATCGCGGCACGCCGGCACCTCGCGGCCGGAAATGGCGGAAGAGCGTCTATCGGAAGGTCGGCATTGTGGCACCCCAAGAACAAGCAGCGGCAGTCCGCAAAATCCTCTCCGAACGATCGTATCTCGATCCCAACCGTGTGGGCGTCTGGGGTTGGAGCGGCGGTGGCTCGATGACGCTGAATGCAATGTTCAAGTTTCCAGATCTCTACAAGACTGGAATGTCAATTGCGCCAGTGCCAAACATGCGGTATTACGACAC
>JASLPZ010000218.1:11849-12232 GCA_030744725.1 Pirellulaceae bacterium | reverse complement strand
TGTGCGGAAGCGACCTTCTTGATGGCTCGACTGGGACGACCGGATAACATCCTTTTTCAAGGAAGATATTATGACGAAAAAGAAGATTCGTGATACTGCGTCAACCGTGGCTAGAACCGCGAAACCAGACGCACCAATCAATCTAACACCCGTCAGCGACCACGAAGCGCGACTAGGTCGTCTGCATGACTATCTGACCAAGTCACTCAAGAAGAAGGATGCACTCGAAGCCAACCTGGGATCAATCAATAGCGGACTTATGCGAGTCGCATTGTGGTTGGACGAGACCATCGAGCACACTATCGAAAGTGGCCCACGCAGCATCGAACGCATAGAGAGCTTGCTGCCAGCAATTGACACACAGCTAAGAGTTGCGCGACAGG
>JASLPZ010000218.1:311-11839 GCA_030744725.1 Pirellulaceae bacterium | reverse complement strand
GGTGGACCGCTTCGCGCAGATCGAAATCCGGTCTGCCGAGGCCCGTAAGCCGAAGAAGTTTGCGAGCAACACGAATATGGGTAGAATGCCGACAACTCCGGCCTTGCCTGATTAGCTAAAGCGAAGATATTGGGTTTTGATACCCACACCCCTTTACCACGTCCACCTCACTTATCTCGTGCCTTTGACAAGCTGCGAGTTGACTTGTCAGGTGACAAGAAGTCTGTAGAAATGTTGTCGTTTGGCCAACAAGTTTGTTGATCGTGTGACAAGAAGTTTGTTGATATCAGACGTAAGTTGTTTGTTGTCGGTGTTCGTTGTGACAGGAAGTTTGTAGAACACCACTGCCTTTGCGTTCACTACCTCGGGCAAAGTCTGCCGGTTGTATCTCCCGCCTTGAGGAGGGACTTGCATTTCCACCGGACGCAAAGCTGGCCCGATCAACTGCAGCCTCCGGGACTGGCAACCAAAGGCATGACCGAAACGTGGGAGCGTTACTACGACCATTATCTCGACGGGAAACTCATCCCCCGCCCGACGGCTTCGTCGCGATCTCGACCGGACCGCGCCTCAGTCCGCGGCTGGCTCACAAGAAACGGCAGAGCAACCCTCGAAGACAACTGCCTGCGAGTTCGTCCGGATGGAAAACGCAATCGCCAGCCGTTCATCGTCACGTCCGGTTTTTCCCTGCCACCAAAGCTGCGAGCCACCGTGCGACTGCGGACCGAACAAAATGGCTTCGCCGGATTTGCCTGGCGCGAGGCCGGGCAGAAGGAGTTCCCAGCCGACCAGGTCGTCCGATTCGACTGCCGCAAGTCGCCCAATCTTCAGCAATACGAGGCCGACTTGAACGGTGACGGCAAAATCATCCACATCCGGTTGCTTCTTCCGGACAAAGGTGCAGACTTGGAATCCATCACGCTGCACGACGATCGCGGACAGGTTCTGAGAGAATGGCGATTCAACAAATGAGAGTGTTAATTCTGTTCGCCGTAGCAGTAATGGCTCCCGCGTTGGTGCTCGGAGCGGAGCGTCCGAACGTCGTGTTCATCCTGGCCGATGATCTCGGCTGGAGTGACACAACGCTCTACGGCACGACGAAGTTCTATCAAACGCCGAACATCGAACGGTTGGCGCGGCGCGGAGCGACGTTCACGCGGGCCTATTCGGCCAGCCCGCTGTGTTCGCCGACTCGGGCCAGCATTCTGAGCGGGCTGAGTCCAGCTCGGCATGGCATCACGTCGCCGACGTGCCATCTGCCGAAGGTCGTTCTCGAAGCCACACCAGGCACGCGCGCGGCACCGGATCAGAAGGCAGTGCCCGTGAATTCGGTAACGCGGCTGAGCACCGAATACCAGACGCTGCCGAAGTCGCTCAAGGCTGCGGGATACGCCACCGGGCACTTCGGCAAGTGGCATCTCGGGCATGAACCGTATTCGCCGCTGGAACACGGATTCGACGTGGATGTGCCGCATCATCCGGGGCCAGGGCCGGCGGGAAGTTACGTTGCTCCGTGGAAGTTCCGCGACTTCGATCACGACCCCGATGTGCCCGACCAGCACATCGAAGACCGCATGGCGGCCGAAGCTGTACGCTGGATGGAACAGCATTCCGACGAACCGTTCTTCCTCAACTACTGGATGTTCAGCGTGCACGCTCCGTTCGATGCGAAGCGTCGGTTGATTGAAAAGCACCGCAAACGCGTCGAACCGAAAACCCCCCAACGGAGCCCGACCTACGCCGCTATGATCGAGAGCATGGACGACGCCGTCGGCACGCTGCTGGACGCGCTCGATCGCTTGAAGATCGCCGACCGAACTATCATCGTGTTTGCCTCCGACAACGGCGGGAACATGTACAACGAAGTCGACGGCACGACGCCGACCAGCAATGCTCCGCTGCGTGGCGGCAAAGCCACGATGTTCGAAGGCGGTGTGCGCGGGCCGGCGGTTGTCGTCTGGCCGGGCGTTGTTGAACGGGGATCACGGAGCGACGCGGTGATCCAGAGTTGTGACTTCTATCCGACGCTGCTGAACATGCTGGACATCGAACCACAATTGGGACAGACGGTTGACGGCATCAGCATCGTCCCCGCGTTGAAAGGCAAAGCACTTCGGCGTGACGCGATCTTCACGTATTTTCCGCACGCCCCGAGGGTGCCGGACTGGCTGCCGCCCGCGGTCAGCGTGCATCGCGGAGACTGGAAGCTGATTCGCGTCTTCCATGGGAGCCGCGGCGGCGGACACGACTACAAACTGTTCAACCTTCGCGACGATGAAGGCGAAACCCGGAATCTCGCAGCCGCTCAACCGGACCGAGTCAAAGAACTCGACGGCCTCATCGAGCGATTTCTCGACGACACAAATGCCGTCCGGCCGACGCGCAACCCGAACTTCGATCCGTCAAAGTTCCGGCCCGAGTTGATCGGCCAACCGCGTCGCAAGCCTTCCGCGCCGGCCAATCGCCGCGGGATCCCCAAGCCGGTCGCGGGTTGGTTGTCCAGCCGCGACTGCAAACTGGCGGTGCGCGAGGGAACTCTGATCGTCACCAGCTCCGGCAAAGATCCCTGGCTGAGTTCCGCCTTACCCAAATCTCTGTCGAAGGGTGACTACGTTCTTGAACTGACAATGTCATCGAATGGCTCGGGCCGAGGTCAGTTGTTCTGGCAGGAACAGGAAGTCCAACCGAAGTTCTTTCGCGCTCGAAGCGTCACGTTTGCTATGACGCACGACGGGAAAACGCACGCTTACCGAATCCCCTTCTCGTCCGCTCACAGCGTTCCGTCGGTCCGAGTCGATCCCGGACAGGGACCGGGTGAGATGCGCATCATCGAGATGCGACTGGTCGACGTGAAGGGACACGTTGAACACGCGTGGAGGTTCTGATCCTCCGTGCCGTGAGGTGAAAAAAATTCGGCCGAACTCCAACTGTTGTCCTTGACTTGACGGGAGTTATACAAGGTCGCTGAACACCGATGTCGTGCAGTCAAATAAGTCGAACGAACACTTTGTTCTTTGACAATCTAGTTCTAGCGGTGCTCTGGATGTCACATCTGGGCCGAGATCACCGTCGCCTCTGTCTGAAATGGGGGCGAACGTGGGTGTACCAGCGAGATTGACAGGCCGCTGGCGCACACCGGCAGCTTAGGAAATGCGATCCATTATCGGAACCTGAAGGCCGCTACGCCGCGTCGCGGTAGTAGTATCGCAGGATACCACCAAGTCTTTCGTGGATCGCGATGCTTCCAGCGACTTGTCCGACTTCATCTCCCGGGTCAATGATCTTGTTCTCCAGTCCTTGATGATTTCTTTCTTCGTGATAATGGCGGACGAATTCTTGGACTGCCTTGCGCAACGACTGCTTGCCGAAGAAGATCATTCTCCTCAAACACTCGGATTTCAGAGAACCGAAAAACCTCTCCAGATGGGCGTTCAAATCCGGGCTCTTCGGTGGAAGCGGTACTGGATTCACGCCTTCGTTTTCCAGGAAGTCTTTGAACGCTGGGCAGAACTTGCCGTCGCGATCCATGAGGAGGTAGCGTTTTCCATTGAGGAATCCGTCCTCGCAGCGACCGAGTGGATGGAGAAGGCTCTCAAGCTGGCTCCGACACGATCGGAATTGCGGAGGGCGTTCATCGATCAACTGGTTGACGACCAACGTTACGCGATAGCGAGCAAGCAATACGAATTGCTACTTGATGCCGCACCGGGCAACGTCGACTTCCTGCGCGATTGGGGAAAGTTGGTCCTCAAGAACAAAGAGCTTGATCCCGGGCAGCGCAAGGCCGAAGCGAGTCGCATTTGGAATAAAATCCTCGCGGCGCGAAGTGACGACGCGATCACGACGGCTCAAGTTGCCGACTTGTTTCGCCAGTCGAATATGAACGACGAAGCGTTGTCGCTCTACGAGAAAGCCGTCAAGCAAGCTCCGAACCAGCCGCAATATCGCGAGTATCTTGGCGAGTTTTATCACATCCTCAAGCAGCCGGAAAAGGCCTTGGCGACTTGGACCGCCATCGCGGAAGGCGAACGCCATACTGCCATCAACGTCGCGCGACTCGCAGAGATCTACAATAGCTTTGGCTACCTCGACGAAGCCATCAAACAAATAGCCGACGCATGCCAGCTCGATCCAAAAGACCTCACACTCCAGTTGAAAGCCGCCGACTATCACTCGCGCGCCAACAAGTTCGACGAAGCGCTCGCGTTCATTGACAATGCCAACAAGCTGGCAGCGACGTCTGACGAACAAGAGTCAGTCATCACGCAACGCATCGAAGTCTTCCGCTCCAGCCGAAGATTGGATGACGAGATCGATACACTCGCCGCAGCCGTGCGCGAAGACATAAACGCGGCTGCCGAACAATGGCATTTGCTGGCCAGATACTGCCAAGCGGACGGCCGCTGGGCCGACGCGACAGAAGCGATCGACAGTGCTCTGAAGAAAGACGCCAAGTCGATTCCGGCTCTGACAACCGCCGCTCGCATCGCGGAACTGTCAGGCGATTATTCTCGTGCCGCCGAGATGAATCGGCAATTGGCTGCCACGGATCGTCGCTCGCAAGGCGACCATCTGATGAACGTAGCTCGGCTGGAGGCACAAATGGGACGAGCCGACGAGGCTCTGCAAGCCGGTCGCGAATTGATCGTGTCGGCTCCGGGTAACACAGACAACTACGAATTCTATGCCCAGCTCTGTTTCCAGCTTGGTAAGGCAGACGAAGGCGTCGACACACTCCGCAAAGCGGTTCGCATCAATCCGACCGAACCGTATTTGATCATGTCGCTCGGCGCGGCGCTTTCGCAGCAGTTCCGGACGGACGAAGCGATCGAAGTTTATTGGCGTGCATTCGAAAAGACGGACGAAGTGGATGACCAGACAAGTCTGACTGTCAAGTTGACCGAGTTGTATTTGCAGATCAATCAGTTCGACAAATTGCTTGATCGTTTGGAACGCGACCGACGCAGCGAAGAGAAGCGGCGTGAGATGACGATCTGCCTGGCTCAGGCCCATCATTCGTCTGGCGATTACGGCACCGCAAGGCAAGAACTGGAAAGTCTGCTCAGCAAAGAGACGCGCGACACGAACTTGCTCCAACAACTCTCGAAGCTTTGCGAAGAAGGCGCGGATCTCGACAGCGCGACGGACTAGAAGACACAAATCGTGAGATGATTTATGACTGGATGTACGTCGAGCAGCTTCGTGGAAACATGGACTCAATCTTTGGTGTCGCTCGTCGCATGGCGAAAGAAGGCGGGCACGAGTCGCAGCAGTTCTTCCTTACGTCGCTTGCGGCTCGGGGCGTCAACAGGGCAAATATGCAATCGTTTCAAGGAGGAAACACCAAGCAGCAAAAAAAGCCGCTCGACGCGCTGTTCCCGAGATGGCTGGAATCCGCACACAATGACATTGCTAACGGACGGAATGCGGCGGCGACCACTTCCCGTCGTGGTTCGAATGTCGTCGATCCGCTCTCGCCCGCATCGAGCTTGTTGATGAATTGGATGGGACATCTTGGTCCGGCTGAAGAGAATGCCAAGATCCTCTCGCTGCTTGACGACTCGCTTGATATCAGCGCTGAAGTTGCACGACGGAGAAGGGCCGAGCGAAAGCAACGGCGTCGGAGTGCAGCCACTGCGATACGTTACAGCACATATTTCCAGCTCAAGTATGGCAAGGAGGATATTCAAGTTCAGATTCAGTATCCTCGTCCTAACGAATACGTCGATCAAGTATCGCTGATGTTGCTCCGCGAAGTCTACGAGGTCTTCAAGCGGAATGACGTGCTGGACGATCTACCCGAATACCTGGCCGAAGAACCAGAGGAGGTTACAAAGTTCTTCGAGAACTATCTGGTTGGCCGGCAAGCTTATTACTCACGTTACGCAGTACGATCTGCACTGCTCATTGTGGGAAGAAGCTGAGGCAAAATGCCGTAGCGATCAGCTTCTTGAGATCGGTAAGGCGATCAACTGCCCGGTCGTTGCAATCCACGGCGACTACGACCCACATCCCATCGAAGGAACTCGGAAACCACTTCAATCTGTACTGCAAGACTTCCGAGTTGTAGTGCTGGCGAAGTGCGTGCACTACCCTTGGATCGAGCAGTACGCCAGAGACGGCTTCTTCGAGCTTCTGCGGCAAGAGCTTCGTTACTGGATCTTGGCAAGAAACGCATCCTTCTGACCGATGAGGAAGCGGCTGAAGAGGTGAAGAAGTTGGTGAAAGACGCTGACCTGCAAGAGAAGCTCTTCCGCCAAATGGAATCCGCCCTCAAAGGAACGGTCCCCACCCCGTGGCCGTAAACCGCCTGAACGGAAACGAACAAGTGGAAACGGGCCAGCACAGTTGTCTACATTTCTTCGTCAACGAAAGTCTCCTTTGGCTGTCATTAGCAGCGAGACTTCCGTGAGTCGCGGATCAAGATTCAAGAGGCATTTTACGATTTCACAGTAACAACGCCGACGACTCGGAAAGATTCAATTAGGCGTTTGGCGTGCCAGCCCTGAGCGTATACCGGGAACTGCACTTGGTACTTTCCGGTTGGGACATCTGGATTGTCTTGCCGTTGGAAAGTGAAGCGAACGCGACTTGCCTCAGTTATTGGAGCGCCTCGATTGATGATGTGAGAATCATTGATCTGCCCACGTAACACAATCGGCTGTCGGTCGCCTTGGGAAGAGATGGCATTGACCGTTATCTTCGAGTAGTTTCCCTTGGCGTACCACTTCGCTGATTCACGGCTGGGAGCATCTGACTGGATCACGCGGTCATGATCCACGGGAACATAGTAGTAAACGCCGCTCTTTCCCTTCATGACCTCTTTCGCATAGTCTTTGCTCGACCTGCCAAGCGGGAGCCGCTGGTTGCTTACATACTTTTTCGGATCGCCGAGTTTTCGGAACCGGAGTTTCTCTTCTCCGGATCGTGGCGGTCCCACCTGGTAATAGGTTTCGTCCCGATGTCGATACACCTTTCCGACTTCAAATTCGATTCCCGGCTCATAGTCCGTAATCGCGCCGTAATAATTTTCCATCGCTCGGCGCAGATGCGCCTCGTCCGGATACCCATTGGGAGCTAGAAAGGCGTCCATCTCACGCAGTCGCAACGCAGCCTCAGCGAATCCCTGATCTCGTCCGACAATGACAGGCTTCGGTAACGTCCCATGAGGCGCAGTAATCTCGCGAACATCCAATTCCACGCGTCGATCCGTCTGGAAGACAATCGCAGCTCGATCGTACTGAAGAGACGCCGGCAAGTTGACGTGGAATTGATTCATGACCTTTGAATCGTAACGGTCCGCACTTAACGGAAAACGATACGTCTGACCGTTTTCGTCAGTCACCTCCAAGGAACAACGTGATTCAACCAATGCCGGATCCGAGTTGCGAAGCGTCTCCGGCGAAAAGACATTTCCCCAGTTGCCATAAAGTGCTGGATAAATGAACGATGGCATGTCGCTAGGTTGAATCGGGTCGTACATTCCCAGCAAAGTCACCACCGGAACGCCAATCTGATCCGGCTTCGGTGTGTTAGTCGTCGAAACCACCATCTTTTGTTTCTCTGCATCCCATTTGCGGTAGCCTGTTGGACTGTTGGAATCCAGCACGCCGGACTGTCCGCCTACCTTTTGCTGAATCATGTTCAACGAAAATGGAGTATGCAAAGTGAACACGCTGACCTGGCCCATGGGTTTACCACCTGCCATTGCGTCCGAGCCGTAGCCGTACGGAAAATCTCCATCAGGACGTTTGCCATTCCAGGAAAGATTGCCGATCAAACGATTCTTGAACAGGTTGAAACCCCACGCTCCGTTACGCGAGTGCGAACTCAGTTCCTTGCCACCTGGATAGTGAGGTAAACCGTGATCGTGACCGTACTCGTGTGAAAACTCATTACCCGTGGTGTTGCTTAATGTCAATTGACCTCCGCCACCGCTAAGTCCGTGCCGGACGGTGACTGCTCGAGCGTTTCCGTTTTCGTCTCGTTTGGTGTAAACACCTGCGCTGGTGTGAACGGTTGTCTGCCGAAACGGTCGCGGCTGTTTCTCCGTGCCTCCAATTGACGACGGAATGCCGATGTTGGCGTAATTGATGCCTGTGGAGACCATTCCCTTGGCAATGTTTTGACGCATGTCACCTTTGTAAACGCCGGCACCCTCGAACGTACTTCGCTCGGTGTACACGTTGCCGTTGGGCAGCACGACTTTTGGAAAATGAATGGGTAGGTACTGGGCAGCAGTAAACTTTGCGACGGGCACCATCTGGAAATAGTCTAGCGCCAGCTCGGGAGAGATGTTTCCGTCCGGATTGCACCACTTGTTGACCTGAACATCCGATGGCGGAAGGAGCATGCCAAGCTCCACATGCTGTGTGACCAACTCGATCGGCGGACCAAATTCGAAATCCTCCCCTGCAAGCCGTCCTACACCACCGACATCGTCCCGCACGATTAATTCCAACCCAACGTGCATGTACTGCCAGGGAACAACCGTAGTCCAAGCACGCTTGCTGTAGACCACCGGTGGGCGTCCGTCGGTGTTACCAGAATCATTTCGCGGTTCCATCCACGGAGCCTGGAGTGGCAGCCGCAAGTCTTGCTGGCCATTTTGACGAAGCACCACCTCATATTTCTGAGGTGCCTCGTATTGCTGAGCCAACTGTTCGGTGGGAAAGAACAGCAGGTAAGCCGCCCGATCAGTCACCAACAGAGGTCGTTTGACGTCCCCTCGCTTGGGACCGACCAAAGTGTTTTGGATGAATGCGATCTCTCCTTCCAGCTCCCCACTAAGGTTTGAGCGAATCTCGTGGCCTCCGGTAAAGTCAATCGCCTGATTCCAGTAGGGAGGTTTCTGATCCTGCGAACTTGCCGTGTTAACGCAAAGCAGCAAAACGAACGAGATTCCAAACGGTCGCAAACAAAAAAAAGTACTGCAACAATCGGACCAAGCTAATCTTTCAAACATGTTCATCAAAGCTCGTGAATTGAGTGACTTCTCTCAAGCGGAACTAAACCGGATAAAACGCATGTCCGCAGCGCCCGCCCCTTAAACTAGTGCAGCGATGGCAAATTCTCAATTACAGAGGACTGTGCTGGTCCACCGATTTTTGCGCGCCAACGATCCAGCTGCAACATCCTTCACAATCTTGAGTTATCGTGAATTGTCACGGATCAGGTAAACCCAGCCCCTCCGGTGTCACTGTGTCTTGTGATGCGCGATGTACTGCCAATACTCGGACTTCCAAATCGACAATCGTGAAGATCGCTCGATACGTTGTTTGGGATCCCAGTAGTGGTCCAGCGATTTTTCAGGTGAACAGAATTGCCCTAATCTGGGCGATATTGATGAACTTTTGTCCAGCGCAAAACTCGCTGGACCACCACACTGCCATCAATTCCGCGACTCGACGACCATTTTATCGGATAAACTGCAAACGCAAAAGTCGCTGGACTAGGACAGAGTATCACGACTGTTCATAATCCATGTCATCACTTGAGAGTCTTGAGATAGGCGATCAGGTCGACGAGTTCGGTCCGGGACATGGTGGCTTCGAGACCCGAGGGCATGGCCGATACCGCCTTCGCGCCGTCGATGAGGCCAGCGCGATACAGCGTGCGCTGCCCCGTACTGTCGATCACTTCGTCGTAGCGGCCTTCACCGCTGATGTTCTTGCGTAGTGTCCCGGTGATGATTTTGCCATTGGGCAAGACAATCTGCTGCGTCAAGAACCCGGTCTTGACGGCTTTGCTAGGATCAAGGATCGAGTCGATCAGGTAGGCCGCATCGTGTGTCGCCGCGACCTGGTCCAACCGTGGCGCTCGCACCTTGGGATCTCCGGTGACGTGGCAGGCATAACAACCGCGCATACGGAACACCAGCCGTCCCAGTTCGGGGCTGCCGGCGGAAAGGTCTGCCAGTACGTGGCGGCGCAGTTGGGTCTTGTCCGTCGCGGCGATATTCTTGCCGCCCAAAACCGCGGTCGCGAACGCCAAGTCGTCGCGAACCACGGAGCCGTGTTGTTTGCGCACGCGTTCTGCCGCATCTTCAAGAATGCGCAGCGCCGCAGCGTGATCGCCTCCACTCTGAAGGCCCCGCAATGACGCAAGCACGACCTCGTTTCGCGGGGAGAAAAGGAGTTCTCGCCAGTCGCCTTCGTTAGGCGTCTTCTCCAGTTCCGTCAGGGTAACAAGCGCGTCGAGCCTCTGGGGAAGACCAGTAGAATCGCTGGAGGCCAGGTCACGGCAAAACGTCACGGCCGCTGCATCACCCGCGTGACGAGTGCTGATCAGACTGCCAGCTTTGGCACGGACGCTGGCGTTCTCATCGGTGCTGAACCGCTTCAGCAAGGACAGATCGTCGAACCTGACAGTGCCTGCTTCCAATACCTTGAGCAAGGCGAGCGATTCTTCTGCCTGGGGGACGTCTCTTTGCGCCGCACCGTCCAGCAATCGGATGCGTGCCTTGAGGATGTTGGCATTGCTCATCGGTAGTTCCATCTGCTTGAGGGCGTCCAATCCCTGGGCGAATTCGGTGGCAGTGACCTCTGCTGCCGTAAGGCGAGTCTTGACGATCTCGTCCACGGCGCTCTTCAAGCTGGTGTGCGGCCATCGTCGAGCGAGGTCGAGTAGCACAGCGGCATCGAGTGTTCCGGGTTCGGCGATAAAACGTGCGACAACCTTGCGCGCTATCAAGGCAGGAGCAACACCTCCGGCAGACAACTCGTTCTTCGTCTGTTCGAGACGCTTGAGTTCGTCGCGCAGCGGTTTGAGTTCCGGTGAGGTCGAGGAATAGAGGGCTGCCAGCTCGCGCTCTTGGGCAACGCTTCGCCGCTTAGGATCCAGCGTCAACGCCGTGGCAATAGCGATAGGCAGTCCAGACTCGGCGATGCTCGGTGTGGAGATCGTGGTCAGCGACAGGCGAAAGCGGCCAATATTGTGGTTCTTGATCGGACAGTCTTGATCGAGTTGCACCTGCATCTGGCGCCCGGGCCCACCTGGGATGGGATACGCAAAGGTAAACACCGCGACCCGCACCGGACCACCTTTTGTGTGGCCATCCACCGCCCAACCCCGACTCTTATCGGGATCGAGGGCCTTGCTGATTTCCCAGTCTTTCTGCGAGTAACTCGTCTCTGCCTTTACCAGCGGAACCTCCTTCAAATGGTCCGCCGTGCCTGCTCTGACACGGATATGGGTGAGGACAAAGTTACCGTTACCCCGGGAGTAGCGACCACCGGTAAGACTCGGGTCGGGGAGGACTTCGAGACGCAGGCCGGTGCTGTCTTTCGGCGGGCTTTCAAAAGCTACGGTGTAGCTGTCGGTATCCGGATCCTCACCGGTGGCGAGCAACGACAAGTCGTCCATAGGTTTGAGGTTTGTACCGGCACGACGATGTACTTTTGTCGGACGCAGCGTCAGCCAACTGGACTTGCCGACCTTCTCCCGCATTGCGACCTCCCATTTTCGACGGGCGGCGAGTTGCTGCGGGCTTTCGCTACTGAGTCGTGCTCTGAGCGCGGCGATGTTTC
>JASLPZ010000218.1:0-301 GCA_030744725.1 Pirellulaceae bacterium | reverse complement strand
GCCTTGAAGCCTTTGCTGCTCTCGTAGAAGGCCTCGTCAAGTGCGATCAAGCCCGCGAGCCGCATGTCAGGATCGTCAGCGGTCAGCAGGGCGGCGAAATGTTCGTCTTGCCCATAACGCGCTATCTCCAGGGCGGCCATGAAACGCAGACGTCGGATCTTGGCCGCGCCGCCGCGCATCGCTTGGACCAGCGCCGTGCAGCGCGCCGCCGCGTCGCGAAGACCGAGGGCGGCTTCTATTTGAACCGCGGGGTCGGGATCGCTCTGCAGTTTCCGCAGTACTTCGTCCTCCTGCCTGTCCA
>JASLPZ010000217.1:0-12291 GCA_030744725.1 Pirellulaceae bacterium | reverse complement strand
ATAGATTGCCACGTCTGTTGCATAGCAATCACAAACGGCGTCGGCCAATGCTGCTTGTGTCGCGGGCGTCAAGGTCTCGCTGATCGGGAGGATATCTGTGGCCGTACTACTCAAGGGATCTCCTGCTTGTGCGACTACCGACGTAGGGCGTTGATTGGAGTTGGATCCGTCAGAGTGCCGCGCGGCGCCCTGGATGCTTCTGTTCAATTCCGCATGCCCCGGCCGTTGGCAACATTTTGTTCGGGCTAAGGCGATTGGTGGGGTTCAAGGCTTGCCGCAGATTGGCCATGACGGTCAAGTCATCTTCGGTGAACATCTTCTTCATAAAGTGCACTTTTTCGACGCCAATGCCGTGTTCACCTGTGACGCTGCCGCCGCACGCCAGGCACTCGTCGAGGATCTCGCCGCTGGCCTTCAAGACCTGTTCGACCTGCTTTGAATCGCGTTCGTCGAACAACAGAATCGGATGGATGTTGCCGTCGCCAGCATGAAAAACGTTGACGATGCGGATGCCGTATTTGCTACCGATTTCTTTGATGTGTCGCAGAATATGCGGCAATTGTGTCCGCGGGACCACGCCGTCTTGTGTGCAGTAACTGGGGCTGAGCCGTCCGATGGCTCCAAAGGCCTGCTTGCGACATTTCCATAATCTTTGACGTTCCTGATCGCCGTCAGCCATCCGCACTTCGCGAGCTTTCTCGGCTTCACACAAGCGGACGATCTGATCTCGTTGTTCGTCCAGGCCGGCTTCCAAGCCATCAACTTCAATCAACAAAATGGCCTGGGCATCCAAAGGAAAACCAAAATGAAATGCGTCTTCGAGAGCAGCCAGGATACCTTGGTCCATCATTTCGAGCGCGGCTGGCACGATGCCGGCACCAATGATGGCGCTGATCGCATTGGTGGCGTCTTCGACAGATTCGAACACGCCGAGCATTGTGCGGTATCCTTCCGGATTTCGCGTCAGGCGGACCCAGACTTTGGTAATGATGGCCAGCGTCCCTTCGCTACCAACCAACGCGCCCACCAAGTCCAGACCAGGTGGGTCTTCGGCCGGGCCACCGATCTTCACGATGTCGCCATTGGCCATGACCGCTTCGACTCCCAAGACGTGGTTCACGGTGACACCGTACTTGAGCGTGTGTGGGCCGCCGGAATTCGTGGCAACATTGCCGCCAATTGTGCAAGCCCCCTGGCTCGATGGATCCGGCGCGTAGTGATAGCCAGATCCCTTCAATGCCTGGGTCAGCCAGATATTGACGACGCCCGGTTGCACGACGGCATATCGATCGCGGAGGTTGATCTCTTCAATCTGCTTCATCCGCGTCATCACGATCATCACACCACCGCCGACCGGCAGGCATCCACCGGCCAAACTTGTGCCTGCGCCGCGAGGTAGAAATGGCACGTCAGCCTCATTGCAGATCGCCACGATTTCCGAAACTTGCTCGCTTGTGGAGGGGAAAACAACGACATCAGGACTGTTCTTCTCAATCGTAAATCCGTCGCATTCATACACCAACAAGTCAGATCGTACCGACAGCACGGCGTCTGCACCCACGACTTTTCTCAGGGAATCGACGATGCTGTGAAATTCGAGTGCAGTCATGGTTTGGATCGAAGAGGTTCGACAGCGAGTGGGAGAAACAGACGATTATAGAGCGACTCAGTAGGGCGACGGTAGAGGGAGGTTCGCGGTCACCGCATCAGGGGCTAACCAAAGTGCGTTTCGAGTCGGTCCACAATGAGTTTTCCGACATTCAACGACGACGTGGCCGCCGGCGATGGCGCATTCTCGACATTCACAACACGATCACTCTCGAGGATGCAAAAATCGTCGACGATCGATCCGTCGGGGGCGATCGCTTGTGCTCGAACTCCGGATCGAGCGGGGCGCAAATGCTCGCTCTGAATCTCCGGCATCAGACGCTGTAAAGCTCTAACGAAGGCTGCTTTGCTGAACGATCGCCACATTTCCCCGGCACCGACGCGCCAGTATTTTGCGGCCAACTTGAGAAAGCCGCCGTAGCAAAGTGATTCGGCAAGGTCCACAAAGCTGATATCGGTCTTACGATAGCCCTCACGCGCGAACGCCAGGACGGCATTGGGACCACATTCAATTCCGCCATCGATCATGCGCGTGAAATGCACACCCAGAAACGGAAAGGCCGGATCGGGGACGGGATAGATCAAGTTGCGGCAAAGGTGATGAACTTCAGGTTTTAGTTCGTAGAATTCGCCACGAAAAGGCACGATCTTCGAATTCGGAGTTTGTCCCGTCATGCGTGCAACTCGATCGCAATGTAATCCGCCGCAGTTCACCAAAAAGTCCGCCGTGTACTCACCTTGCGTTGAATGAACCACAACCGCGTCGCTCTTGTGAGTCACTCGCGTCACACGCGCGCCGCAAACAACTTCTCCGTTCCCAGATGAAACCAGTTCTGATAGTCGTTCCGTAACGTGGCGAAAGTTGGCGATTCCGGCCTCGGGAACATGAATGGCTTGCACGCCCGCCGCGTGCGGCTCGAGTTCCTGTAAACGCTCGGGGCCAATCATCTCGCAACGGACACCATTTTGCTGACCTCGCTGAAAGATCCGTTCGAGCCGCGGGACTTCGTCGTCGGTAACCGCGACGATTACTTTCCCGCAGATGTCGTACGGAATGTCTTCTCGCTCACAAAACCGCTCCATTGCCTCTCTTCCCGAGCGTCCGTTCTGAGCCCTCAAAGATCCTGGCTTGTAGTAGATTCCCGAGTGCAACACGCCCGAGTTGTGGCCGGTCTGATGTTGCCCTACGGCGGACTCTTTCTCCAGAACGAGCACCGAACGATCCGGGTACCGTTGCGACAACTGATACGCAGTGGCCAGTCCGACGACCCCGCCTCCCACAATGATGACTTGAGCGTGCTGCATAGTATCCTGTTTGTGTTGGTGACAACCGGCCAGCTCTTGATCAAAGTCGGTGACCTCTGCAGCCGGATCGTTGACACTACCAATCTTTTGCCCAGTTGAATAAGTGGTCAACTGGCGGTCCGGAGTCAGCCGGCCGAGTTCCCTGGTCTTGAGGGAAGTTTCTGGTCACATTTGCTAGCCATCCAGCCGATACATTCCATAGAGGCAGATTCTGCCGAGTAATTCGCGCAACCGTGATGACCGGCGGCTTTGTCTCTCCCACCTGATGGCACCTATATGCCACTCCAAATGTGTTCAATCCAGTCAGCAACGCGCTGAACCCCCAGCTGTCCCCACCAGAAATCTCCAAATCAATTGAATCCGTTTCCGTAAGTTGAGGCATTGTCTGTTTTTACGACGACTCAATTCCAGCCTACGTGCGTGTCCTTTTTGCCAGTAGACTATACGCGGCCAGATAGTGCCGTTGCAACGCCGTTTCGGGGAAGGACCGGCAGTGGCTGAGGTCGTGCGCTAGGCAGACCAAATCCGGCGGAGTCTGAATACGTGTTTTCCAATCTGCGATTTCTAGTGATCGGGATCGGGTCGATCGGCCTTGCGCTGGTGACCTCACACTGGGGCAGCGCGCAGTCGGTCGACTGGTTCGCTCAAGGAACGGGCGTTGAACGAACTCCCGACTCTGTATACAGGCTGCCACCCCCAGCCGCCAGGGTGCCGACCGCGACACATCTCGACTACGACGCCTACCTGGCCGGTCGCGGCCAAACCGAAGCGGCTCCAGTTCAGTTCACCACACCGCCTGACATTCTTGCCATGCAGCAGGCCTATGGCGAGACGAATGTTGCCATTTGGCAGTTGTTACCTGAAGGTATGGTTTACGGGTCGTACCTTGCTGGAACGCAGGAGTCACGGTTTGCGTTGCACATGATCGATATCAACTCGGAAGGCCTTCACTTTGAGGGGTTTCTTGGCACGCGCGTACCGTTGTTGAGGTACGGGACGACAGATTCAATTCGCCCGGAGGGGTTTCAAGTCGATGCGGAAGGAGTTGCTCACGTACGCATCGATCTCGCAGGCGGTTCAATCGTCGATGCAGCGGACTTTCGTGGCGGTCTCCCCCTCTCCTACGGCTACGGGCGACACCGAACGAAACTGGGTTACTATCACCTCAGTTCGCACGTGCAAGACGAGTTCTTGACCGAGAACCCGGGATTTGTCCGTATGAATTTTTCACGAGACGTCTTCATCTTAGGGCATTCTTTTTACCTCACCGACCAGCTCAAGATCTATGGCGAAGCTGGCTACGCGTTCATCTCCGATATTAGTCAGCCTTGGGAGTTTCAGGTCGGTTTGGACTATGCACCGTGTGGCCCTACCGGAATTCACGGCGCTCCGTTTCTTGCGATCAACGGACACGTCCGCGAGGAAGTCAAATTCGGTGGTGCCCTGACGGCTCAACTCGGTTGGGCGTGGGTTGGCGACACCGGCAAAATGCTGCGGGCGGGGGTGCACTATTACAACGGCGAGAGTAACCAATACTCGTTCTTCGATCGTTTTGAACAGCAGATCGGCTTCGGTCTCTGGTACGATTTTTGATCGGCCGCGCCACCGCCCTACCGCGCGATGCGCTTGCTGTCACACCGGGTGTTGGCTATAATTCTGTAACTCGTTTCACGCCAGTATTTTATGTCGTGGTTTCGGAGTGCGTGTTGATCTCTTTCGCGCGAGAGTTTGCCATGAAACACCGCAATTGTCTGTTGTTGCTTCTGTTCTCGTACGTTGCCGTTGCCGTGGCGTTTGTTCCGGCGCCTGTCGTCGCAGACAAGACTGCCGTCGAAAGCGACGAAGCAATCAAGAAGGCCGAGAAAGATGAAGAGTTTTACGAACTTTTCCGGCTGTTCGCCGACACACTCGATCAGGTTGAACGCAACTACGTTAAAGATATCAGTCGCCGCGAACTGATGGAGGCGGCAATCCAAGGTGTGATCTCGAAACTCGACCAGCACTCAAATTACATTGCACCGGATGACTTGGATGGATTTCGAACTGATGTAGAGTCGGAGTTTGGGGGGATCGGAATTCATGTTTCGAAACCCAGCAGGGATGCCTGGTTGCGTGTGCTGAGTCCAATTGCGGGCAGTCCTGCCTATCGTGCTGGGATTTTGGCGGGTGATGTGATTTCGCACATCGGGGATTCCGCCACCAACGAACTGGAAATGAAGGAGGCTGTCAGCCGCATCAAAGGCAAGCTGGGAACTGAGGTGAGGATCACGGTTCGGCATTTGGATGGCACATCGGAAGAGATCGATGTCGAGCGACAAATCGTTCGTGTGGAAACCGTGCTGGGCGACCGGCGGAAAGCCGACGCCTCGTGGGATTTCATGCTCGATGATGAAAAGAAGATCGCTTACGTCCGTGTCACCGCATTTGCCAGGCACACGACCGCTGCATTGCGGAAGGTCTTGGTGAAACTGAAGTCGCAGGAAATGCATGGGTTGATTTTGGATCTGAGGAGCAATCCCGGTGGCTTGCTATCCGCGGCGATTCAGATTTCGGACATGTTTGTCGAGGAAGGCCGAATCGTCAGCACTTCTGGAAGAAACGTCGAGGACAAGAAATGGGACGCTCATCAACGTGGCACGTTTTCCGACTTTCCGATGGTCGTGCTGGTCAACAACTATAGTGCCAGCGCAAGCGAAATTGTTGCCGCCTGCCTGCAAGACCACGACCGGGCGATCGTCGTTGGGCAACGCACCTACGGCAAGGGTAGCGTGCAGAATATCATCGAATTGGAACAGGGCCGCAGTGCCCTGAAATTGACCACCGCCCAGTACCTGCGGCCCAATGGCAAGAACATCCACCGGTTCAAGGGAGCGACCGAAGACGATGAATGGGGGGTTTCGCCCAGTCCCGGTTGGGACGTCGAACAATCTCGGGCCGAAACCGTGGAATTGGCGGAATCGCGGCGCGCGCGGGACGTGATTCGTGCGGGGACGGACAGCAAGGAACCGGACGCCGTTGCTGACAAGGTGCTGGACAAGGCTCGCTCCCACCTGACGAAATTGCTTGAGGACAAGCCAGCAGCCGTGGCGGGTGACGCCAACGAGAAGGACGAAGACAGCGACGCCGAGACGCCCCAATAGCATGTTGAAGTCTGCTGTTTATTGTATTTGCTGCGTTGTTTTCTGCGGCCTTGGTCCCAATTGAGCCAAATCCTCCCGTGGTGTTCCTTGCCGGCTCGATCCTCGTGAACCGGATTCCAGAATGGAAAAAGGTGAGTTGCGTATGAAGTTGCTGGCCGTGGAATCAACCTGTGATGAGACGGCCGCCGCCATCGTCACGGACCAGCTGGAAGTGTTGGCATCCGTTGTGGCCTCCCAGGAAGAGCTGCATCAGCAGTTTGGCGGTGTTGTTCCGGAGATTGCCGCTCGAGCGCACGTCGAGCGAATTCTTCCTGTCATCGATCGGACGCTGAAACGAGCGAAACTACAGTTGGAAGATTTGGATGCCATCGCGGTTGCCACCACACCCGGTTTGGCCGGGTCGTTGGTCGTTGGACTGATGGCAGCTAAAGCCCTTTGTATGGCGACGGGCAAACCGCTGGTCGCGGTGAACCATCTGCACGCGCATATCTATGCCTGTAAAGTTGCTAGCGGGCGCGAGGTTTTTCCCTGTATCGGATTGATCATCAGTGGTGGGCATTCAAGCCTTTACCATTGCAAGACCGCCGTCGATTTTGAACCACTCGGTGGTACGATCGACGACGCTGCCGGCGAGGCGTTTGATAAGGTCGCCAGTATGCTCGGCCTGCCTTATCCTGGTGGACCATCGATTTCGAAAGCGGCGGAACATGGCAACGCTCGCGCGCATCGCTTTCCCCGTGCCTTGCTGAAGGACAAGAGCCGGCTCGATTTTAGTTTCAGTGGGCTGAAGACCGCCGTGCGATACTTGATCGCCGGGCCCGGCAAAGTCGATTTTCAGAATTGCCTGCTTTCCACGTCGCAAGTCGCGGACATCGCTGCCAGTTTTCAGGAAGCCGTGGTTGATTGCCTGGTCGGCAAAGCGGAATTGGCGATTGAGCGAACCGGTCTTACGACGCTGTGCGTGGGAGGCGGTGTTGCCGCCAATCGAAGGTTTCGCGAACGCATTGCCGAAATGGCGCGGGGGCGTGGCGTCACACTGGAAATCGCGCCGTTGGAGTTATGCACCGACAACGCCGTGATGGGTGCCATCGCCTTTGAGAAACTCAAGGCAGGCTGTGTCGAGTCGCTGGAGTTGGACATCCAGCCAGGATTGGTCCGACACGTACGTCAAGCGGTTGGGACGACGAAATGATCTTGATCGTTTGTGTGTTCAAATCGCTTTGACGCTTAAAGCTGACCGCCACCACCAAAGCCGCCGCCACCGCCGCCAAAGCCGCCACCACCACCACCAAAGCCGCCGCCGCCTTGGCCGCCGCCTTGCTGGTTCTGGGTGCCACCGGCAAAGCTAAATGTCTGGACGTCCGTGATGCCGGACGAAATCGGTGCCGAGCCGAGCAATGAGAAACGTACATAGCGACGATCTGCGGAGATGATCGCCATCGCGTTCATTTGGTTACCCTCGGGGAAGACCTGAATCTGCGGCCGGAAACCAACTCGGCCACGTCGGCCAAACAGGCGCGGGTCAATGGCCCCACTGGCGATGCCGCGGCGCATGGCCAATGCATAATCGCGGGCCGCACTCGAATCCTCGACATCACGGTACTGTTGGGCCAGAATCTGACGACCCATATCCTGGCGAACACGTTGCAAGTTGGCAATTTTCTCCTCGGCCACGGGTTGCTGTCGTCGACCATCTTCGATTGCAAAATTCACCACGGCATCCTTTTCGCCAAGCGGAATCTGCTGCTTGCCATAGGTCTGTTGTGGCGTACGAAAATGAGTCCAGATTTCGACCGTAACTTTGCCAGCGGAAACCTCGCCCCAAACACGTCGTAAATAAGCTCGGTAGACGCCAGTGTATCCTTGCGGGCAAACATAGACTTCAGAGAATCCATCCAGCGTCTTTGCGGCATTATTGGCGGCAAATGTATCGCCCAACAGAATGCCACCGGAGGGTGTGCGCGGATTTCGCATCGAGCAAACGGTCGCACTTGGTTCTTCGATGATCAGATCGATGTCCGCATTGCCCGTCCAGGTGACTCGGACAACACAATCACGCGACTGCGCTTTTCGAACCGCCGCACTCAGCGAGTCGGCTTCAGTCTTCCGGCCCGCGTCTATCATTTTCATCCATGACGCTTCGGCAACGTGCCACGCATGTTCCGGGATGCGCCGCTGATTCTCTTGCCATTCCTGGCTCAAGATCCCCAAACAGGCCCAGCGAATGCCGTCTTCATCCTTCAATCGCTGTGCCGCGGCCAAACCGTTGACGAACGGTTCGGGACGATGTGGGGCTAAATCCGCGACCTCCTGATAAAGCTTGAGAGCACGCTTGTCCAGTTCGAGGTGCGTCATGAACGTGGCGACATGCAGCACTTCCTCGATATTGTTACTGAAGTCCACAGCGGACATCAGCGCGCGTTCGACTTCTTCGGTGGGGGCACCAGTAGCCAGCATCGCCAGGGTCATGGCTTCGTACATCCAAGGTTGTGGCTGGCTGTTTCGAACGGCCGCCTGCGTCAGAATGACGATCTCTTCCAACTTGGCCTTTGCGGCCATTGCAGACTTCCCTGCCGCTTTGACGTCCTGGGCAGTCTCTTTGGCATCCTGGCTTGCGAGATGGCTCTGTGCTTCGCGCCGAAGCTGGCGAACGGTCTCGCGCACGTTGCGTTGGTGACGAGCACGTTGCGCAGCAGTATCTTGACGGTGCTCTTGGAAGTGCCGGTCCCAGGCCACTTCGAGCGTCTCCGCAGCTTGACGCTGCAGCTTGATACGTGTGGCCTTTCGCGGAACGGTTATCGCGTCAGTCGTTTTTTTTTCTGACGTCAGCGTCGGTGTCGTGGATTTCTTGGCACCCAGCGTCAGGTCATCGTCAATGGCAAAGCCACCACCGCCGCCGAAGCCACCACCGCCACCGAATCCGCCGCCACCGCCACCGAATCCGCCACCACCGCCACCGAATCCGCCGCCGCCACCGCCACCGAAGCCGCCCTGGCCGCCGAAGCCACCCTGGCCGCCGGCACCAAATTGGCCACCACCGGAGATGATCGGGATGACCAAGTCGCCAACCGGATAGACTTTCGTGATCAGTTGGGCTTCTGCTTCTTCGGGAGTTGTGATCTGCATCACCTCGTCTTTGATGATGTACGTCAGATCCAGTTCGCGAAGCATCAGTCGCATCGCCGAACGCAATGTAACGCCATTCAAGCTGATGTTGACAGGCGTGTCGGTACCAATTCCAAAGTCTTCCAGCGCCGTCGTATTGATGATGATCGGAATGTTGTGCCGCAAGGCGATTTCGTCGATCACATCCTTGAGTGGTATGTCGAGATAATCAAACTTTGTTTCTTTGTCCAATTCCTGGACAATTCGTTCTTCCGACCCACCGCCTCCGCCAGCCAAATCGACGGCCGCGTACTTCTTGCGGCTGTAGGTGATCTGCTCCCAGACCTCTGAGGAAGGGTAAAGGATGGGCGGTTCGTCGGGAAAGGGCATCGCCGATAGTTCAACCTGGTACATCGTATCCACAAAGTTGCGGTGCCGTAAATCTCGGAACCGTTCCATCGATCGGACATTCTTAATATTGCGGGCGTTCCACAACGCGACGAGCGGTACAGGCGAACGGGGATCCAATTCTCGAACCTGCTCGGCAATATCCATCTCGGCCGTCAGGTACTTGCCTTCATCCAATAACGAACCGAAACGCGATAGCAACTGCTTAATCTTCTGACGATTGCGTTGAGTTGCTTGAACGAGCATTTCTGCTTCGCGGGCTGCGGCTTTGTTTTCTTCCGCGCTAGCAAGACGATTCTCGAACTGAATCTGTTGGCTTTCCGAACGGCGAATCGCCGCTGAAATCCGGTCACGCAACTGGGCACGAATGTCCGAATCTAGATCCGTGGCGCGATTCAACTGCTCAAGCAAGATCTTGAGATCCTCCGTGGCCCTCTCTGGGTTGTTGGCCATCCTTTGCCGGGCCTTGTTCAGTCCCTGCTCGACCTCGGTTTGAATCAACTGCGACTGAATTTTCTTGTTCTTTTCGACGGCATCGAGAAAGCTCCCCGCGGAGCCGTCAAACTCGTCGAGCAGTGAACCCTCTGAACCCTCTTGCTGAGCGTCAGCTTGCAAATTGATCAGACGCAAGTCGGCGTCGGCTGCCGAGCCGCCACCGGCGACACGTTCGACGGCACCCTGCAACGCGACCGCTTGAGGATTCGCCGGATCACGCGCGATGGCTGCAGTTGCGGCCGTGCGGGCTCCGGCCAGATCGCCTGTACGCAAAGCATGGCCACCAAGTTCCGCAAGTTGACTTGCGCCGGTTGTCATGACGCGTGCGGCTTCTCGCAACGCTTCAGAACCCGCGGTCGGAAGGCTAAGGCCCATGTCTTGGCGAGCTGTTTCGATCAGCTGAGGCAAGAAGCCAAAGTCCGGGCTTGATGCTTCAGCAACCACACGCCAGGACTTTTCAACCGCTTTTCCATTGGCTTCATACTGCACGCGGACTTCGCCGGCATCGCGATCAGCCAGCAACCCAATCATGATGCTGTCACGATCGGTACGCAGAGGGGGCATGGTTTTTGGATAAGCTTCGCGCATCGAGGCAGGCAGGCTTGTCTTGACCGGCCAAAGAACCGTCGCGTCCACAGTGCGGGTCAACATCATGCCCACTTGCTGGGGCGAAACCTCATCCGAGTCCATGTAGACTACGCCGCCCGTATGGTTAGCGATCGTCGCCAAGGTGTGCGCGTTACGCTGTGGCCCAATCGCCAAACTGGAGACCGCCACGCGAGAATCTGTCAACTTCGTGACTAAGTCGCCAAACCGCTCTTGTTTCAGTAGTCCGCCTCGACTCATGCCGTCACCGATGTAAACTACCGACCGGCCGTGGTTCGTTTTTGTATCAAAGCTGGCTGCGGCCGATGTCAATGCGCCGTGCAAATCCGTTGACCCCAATGGTGCTCGACGACGAAGCTTTTCCAAGGCAGCCTTCATGGCGGGCCCTTGCGGAGAAACAAAGCCATCCGTCATCGGGATCGCATTCAAATCGCAAGCCACCAGACTAACGCGGTCTGTCTCACCCAGAGAACTCAACATGGTCGTCAACGACGACAACGCGTCATCGCGGTAGATGCCTGTCTGGCTGGCTGAGGTGTCGAATAAAACCACGACGTCATTTGATGACGCCGTCGGGACATCGCCCCCGGACGTGAGGCTGAGCGCGAAGAACGTGTCGCCCGCGGCATTGTCGTAGGTCGCTAGCCGGGGTCCGTCGGCGGCGTGGGCCAACAAGCCCGACGATCCAACAGCCAGCAAGATGGTGAGGATTGGCGAGATCACTCGCAGTAAGCTACTGCGTTTCAACATGGTAAGTCTCCAACCAAAGCGATATGCACAAAGGGCTCTTTCGAATGGGAAAGTCGACCCTGCCTTGCCCGAGTAGGTAACAGGCGCAAACTACGTTCCTGAATCCACTTATTCTATTCAGGGGCCGATTCGGCCGCCACTGAAAAACTGCCAAAGCGACCAATATCCAGTATGGTTGCCTTTGTCAAGAAAGCAAAACTTGTTGGCAATTCTCGCGGTTGTAGTTTGTCAACGAGCCTCGGTTGCAAACATAAGGCCCCTCCGTGGCGTGATTTTCAGAGGTGAGTAGATCACTCGACAGCAACGAAGAAACGGCCGCCGGTCAGATTTCTGACCAACGGCCGTTGCGGAAATCGGTTCCAGCAAAGGACTTGCTAAGACGCTTCGGTGGTAATCCGTCAGCGGAGCGGTGGTGACCGCCTGGCTGCATTCAGGCGGCTGTTCAGATCGCGGATCGACGCTTTGGCGGCATCCAGTGCCGTTGTATCGACCGCTTCCGCTTCCTGGTCGGTCAACTCCACAGACGAATTATCCGACCTCTTGACGCCCGATCCCACGGGGAGCGTCGGCTCCCAAGGCGCGAAACAGTCAATTTCGCGCCAGTCCGTTTCACAGCCTGCGGCATCGACATGGCAATCGATGTTGTCTGCGAGCGACGTTTTCTGACTTCCTTCCGGTTCGCTTGCTGAGAGAGTTCGCGGCAAGTTTACCACTTGATTCGCCGCTTTGGAGGCAATTGCTTCCAGCGAAAACTGTTGACACGCCTGCCCAACCCTCTCCATGACCAGCGCGACGTACGACTCTACCATCAGTGAAAGTGCAGGCGGAACCGTCACGGTCGACTGATATGGTTCGATTTGATATTGATCGGCGA
>JASLPZ010000216.1:0-12335 GCA_030744725.1 Pirellulaceae bacterium | reverse complement strand
TGCCCTTGGCAATGCGATTCCCGTATCGTCCAACGATCGCGCCGAAGTACGGCTTGTCGACGGCGTTCATGTAATCTTCCACTCGATCGTAGCCGAGAGTCACATCGGCCAGCTTGCCATCGCGATCGGGAACCAGGATCGACGTGATGATCGCACCATAGTTCGTCACTTTGACCGTCATGCCAGCACTATTGGTCAATGTGTACAGCTTGATACTGTCAAAGTCGTCGATTTGCGTGTCTGCGCCGGCCGTTGCGCACAGCCCCAGTACGAGACTTGCGGTGACGATCAAGGTGGTTCTCATGATGTCTCTCCAGCAGAAGTTTACGGCGTTGGCAGATGGCCGAAAATCGGCAAAGCGTGCGTAGACCAAGAACACAATCATAATCAGTGCGATACCGGCCGGTTTGGCGTGCGGTTGCTAAAGTGTGGGATCGAGGATGACCTTCATCGCGCCTGCTTCACCTTGATAGAGCCGCGAAAACCAATCCGGGCCTTCTTCGAGCGACGCTTTGGCCGTGATCAACGGTTCAACTCGAATCGCCCCTTTTTCCAACAGGTCGATACAAGCCGGGTATTCGCCGCTGGAAGCACAACTTCCGAAAACAGATAACTCGCGTGTCACGATCGCTTGCAAAGGCATCTCGACCGTTGGTGCCAGATTACCGATCAGCGTCAACATCCCGCCTTTGCGGGCACACGCCACCGCGGTCTTGATCGTCTGTGTGGCACCGACAACTTCCAACACGACATCGGCGCCACGTCCGCCGGTCAGCTTGTGAACTTCGGCAGGGACATCGACGGCATCTGCCTTTAAAGCGACGTCAGCGCCCAGCAACTTTGCCTTTTCTAAACGGCTCTCATCCAGGTCGACTGCGATGACCGTCGAGCAGCCGGCTAAGCGAATGGCTTGAATCACCAGCAGCCCGATCATGCCGCTACCAACCACAACCGCGGTGTCGCCGAGCGTTACTGGGGTCCGATTTGCCGCGTGCACAGCCACGGAAACGGCTTCGATCATCGCCGCGTGCTCGAACGGTAGGCTTGCTGGCAGGCGATAGCAGATATGTTGAGGCACCGCGACATACTCGGCAAACGCGCCGTGCCGGCGATATTCGCCACAGGATACACCCAGCACGCGGCGATTGTCGCACAGATTGATATCGCCCCGGCGGCAAAAGTAGCAATTCCCACAAGAGACGGTCGAGTCGAAGGTGACGTGGTCCCCAACGTCAAACGCGCTAACTTCGGACCCCACCGCGGACACGACGCCAGCCGCCTCATGCCCCATGACCAGTGGTGGGATTCGGCGCCCGGAGCTGCCGTCGTATCCGTGAATGTCACTTCCGCAAATCCCGCACGCGCGAATCTGAATCAGGACATCGCTGGCTGCAACATCGGGTTCGTCAAAGTCCGTAACCGACAGCTGTTTGTATCCCGATAGCAGCAGAGCTTTCATTTCTATTTCCTTCAAGCGAATGGAGAGGGGTCGGGAGTCTTTTTAGGTCATCCGTGTCTGCCGATCGCAAGTCGTTGCCCGAAAAAGACTCCCGACCCCCTTCCTGGTCAACACCATTGACGGTATCCGGCCGGCCGGCGGCCGAATGCCAAACGTGCTGCACACATGCTAATCGCCGTAGCCGGCGCCGCCAATGAGATAGGGTGTCGGAAAGGCAAGATTTGTCGCCAACCGAAACCCGGTGATTGGAAAGGGGTCGGGAGCCTTTTTCGGTCGACGATTGCTTCGAACTCGCAGGCCGTCATCCGAAAAAGACCTCGACCCCTTAGCCCTTCGTTTGCCAGGTGCCGCAGGGGCGAAGTTGGCATCGCGCACAAAAAAACGGTGCGGACAGGGCCGCACCGTTTCCTAAAATGACTTGGCTCAGGGTTGTTGTTTAATAGTCACCCACCGTCTGTCCGTCCGAGCGGGCGATCAGCCGTTCATAAGTCGTGTTCTGATTGTTGTTTCTTCGAAATTGTTGGTTGTTGATGTCATGTTCAATCGTCTCGGCAATGAAACGCACGCCGCCATCGCAGAACGCGAATTGAGCGCCGCCGGGGTGTTGGCTGGAGAAGCCTCGTCGGCTGCGACCGTTGCTGGTAAACGTGTAGTTCAGCTTGATCGCGCCGACGCCGATCTGGTCGGAGCGTCCGTTGGCTTCGTTGCCACGCCGCCTGATTCCCAGGCCGAGGGCCGCGTTGGCGTAGCGGCGAGTTCCGTTGACATCGCGGTACTGATATCGTCGTTCACCAACGGCGATGGTGTTGGCCGTGCCGTCGAGGATGTCCGCGAATCGCATGCCGAGGTTTTCGACAAAGACTCCTGCCCGGGAAAAAGTATTTCTCCTAATCAATTGGGCATCTGTTGCAGTACTGGCGTTGTTGCATGTCACACAGGTTCCACTGGAGTTTGCACCCACGTAGTTTGACGTGCCCAACTGCACACCCCCCGGGAAAGCGTTACCGGTGCGTCGCACGTTCAGGGCGGGAGCGGTATCCGAAGGGCATCTGTAAACGGGAATTGGATTCCTCATCAATGCAACCAATTGCGCGTTCCGCACGGCCGCCCTCATATGCGTGGGGCCAGGATTAAGAGCATCGTGCAGCGGCGTTTGCTCGACGAAAGGGAGAATCAGGGCTCCCCAACCCCAGTACGGCCGACCATTGCGTGCGTTTTGAGCCGGCGGCGTCGTGAACGACCACGCGGGGGGCATCGACTTGTATGTGTCATGATAATTGTGTAGTCCCAGACCGATCTGCTTAAGGTTGTTGCTGCATGACATGCGGCGCGCGGCTTCGCGGGCCGCTTGCACGGCTGGCAAAAGCAGCGCTACGAGGATACCGATGATGGCAATGACCACCAGCAGTTCCACGAGCGTAAAACCGGAACGCTTCTGAGTATTCATTTTGTGGTACCTCCGAAAAACAGAAAGAAAAATGAAAACGAGTCGAGTCGACTTCGTCAGCGTAATTGAAGTTATTGAGTTGGACCAGTATTGAGGCGCTATTCCTCGTCTTCAGACTCTTCCGATCCACCATCTTCGCTTTCGTCACCAGTTCCCTCTGATTCCTCGGCTGCTTCTCCCTCTTCGGCTTCGGCTGCCTCACTGTCAATCTCCTCTTGGGTCACGTTGTCGTTCATGGACGCAGGACCGCAACCGATGGCGAAAACAGGCAAAATGGCAAGTAGGACGAGCAGCTTCCAAACATAACGCATCGAACACTCCCTAAAAAACAATGAAAACAGATCCGAGAAACCGCCAGCCGGAGGCGAGTGCCCCCCCTATAAGCCGCTGACTCAACGTCAATTCACTCTTCAATTCTAACAAAAACTCACCAGATGTTTCGGATTTTTCGAAACGATCAGCGGGCAGCCGCATAGATAAGTTGTCAATTTGGTCTTCCCTACTAGTCGAATTGAGGGGTGAACGCGTTCTGGACAGGAGTCGTTGGTAACCTTATCAGGGGGCTCCAACCCCAGTTCGACGGATTGTTGTTAGGCGCAATCTGCACCGGTAGCCGTGTGTACACAAACGCCGGGGTGCATCCGGTCACCCCACAGGACTCCAACGCTACTTCCCTACGAATCAAGCTCTTTACCGCCTTGACTTGCTGCCGATACTTCGAGCATCATCCAACTTAAGTAGGAAGATCGTGCCGGGAGTCACTCCTTGACGAAACGTCGTCGCTCAAAACGAACATGTACGGCCGAAACGAACAGCGCTGTATCTGTACCGCGTGAATCCAAGACGGCATGGATAATCGGTCGCCAGACTCGGTTGCGGTATTCGTGCGTTGCATTGTCGGTGATTCTGTTTGCGGCATTAGTTTTCTGGTGGAATCGGGCTCAGCATCAGCCCCGCACTCTTTCAATCGACTTCGAGATTCCTGCGGCGTCGTTCGGCAACCTGGACGAAGCGAAGATCCAAGAACTCTGTTCGCACTGTCATCAGTTCCCCAGCCCCACCATTCTGCCGCGTGAGTTGTGGTCATCGACGATTTGGCAAATGTTCGAAGAAGCGGGGTACGGTCGCACTGTACGATGGCGGATTGCCCCCGAGGACTTGGTGAATTGGTATCAGGATCGCGCGCCTGAACGGCTTGATCTTTTGCCTGTGAAGGCGGCCCCCGGTGCAAATCGGATCGGTTTCCACAAGCGGGAGATCAAGTCGACTGTCAATGTGAATCCGTTTGTGTCACACCTTGAAGTCGCCGATATCGTCGGTGATGATCGGCCAGAAGTGCTCATCTGTGACATGCGTAACGGTGCAATTCTCATGGCACACACTGACACACCAGACTGGACACTCGATCGTATCGCCGACGTACCGAACCCAGCGCGACTGTGCGTCGCCGACTTGGATCAAGACGGACACCAAGACTTGCTCGTTGCGAAGTTAGGTTCATTTCTGGCATTGGATCATAATCTAGGCAGCGTCGAATGGTTTCGGCAGGTGCGCGATGGCGAATTCGAGCGCTTTACGCTCGCAAATCAGCTTGGCCGTGTGGCGGATGTACAAGTAGACGACATTGACGGCGATGGAGATCTGGATCTGCTCGTCGCCGAATTCGGCTGGAAGTCGACGGGACACTTGTTGGTCTTGGAGAACGAATCGCTGCCGGACGCCGCACCAGAGTTCAAGCGGCATGCAATCGATGGACTCGCAGGTGCTAATCAAGTCGCCGCTGTCGATTTCAACAATGACGGCCGACGTGATATCGTTGTCCTTTATAGCCAGGGCCACGAAATGGTTCGATGCTATGTGCAGCGTGCCAAGTTGCAATACGAGATTGCCGATTTGTACCTCGCGCCACATCCCGCCTGGGGCTTTACTGCGTTCCAACTCGTCGACCTCGATCAAGATGACGATCTTGATCTGCTTCTGAGTAACGGTGACATGTTCGATAACAGTCTCATCAAGCCAGATCACGGAATCCGCTGGCTTGAGAACAACGGTGATCTGAAGTTCCAGCCGCACAATCTCACTCGTATGTATGGTGCGTATCGAGCAGAGGCGGCCGATATGGACGGCGACGGCGACTTGGACATCGTGGCATGCGCACTCGTCGAAGCAACGAACGTCGCGGGCAGTGAGCTGGGATTCAAGCTTGATTCAATCGCATTTCTCGAACAGACGTCTCCAGGCAATTTCGCATATCAAACACTCGAATCAGCAACAACGGTTCATCCAACGCTGACGCTGGCGGATTTTGATTTGGACGGAGACCCAGAATTGCTGGTTGGCAACGGTCGACTGCAGGAGGTCAACGAGTCGGAGAAACAGGTCGGTGTCGAGCTATGGGAAGTGATAAGAGCCAACTGATACAGTCCAATGGACGTCCCCCGCAACAACACAAGACGTC
Source organism: Pirellulaceae bacterium (assembly GCA_030744725.1). GTDB lineage: Bacteria > Planctomycetota > Planctomycetia > Pirellulales > Pirellulaceae > ARS98. The sequence continues at coordinate 6,971 of JASLPZ010000216.1, read as the reverse complement.
AGAAGTCGCTGATTGCAGTATTGGTCGTCTTGTGTGTGATTCTGGGATGTTTTGCTCGGCCCATTCTCTCGCAGTACCGTCTCCGGCGAGCTCGAATGGCGATTCAGCGGCGCGATTTTCAGGCGGCGCTCGACTGGCTCGACGCTGCTGGCAAGGGAAGCGAGACAGCCGAAATTCAGTTTTGGCGAGCGCGCATATATCGCCGCTTGAATGCATTTGACCGATTCACGACGCATCTGGAGAGTGCCGCGCGATTGGGGCTTCCAGTCGATCGTGTGAATCGCGAGCAAGCGCTCGCACTGGTTCAGACCGGACGGTTGGCCGTGAATGATCCGCGGGTTGATGAATTGCTTGCTAGCCCGGGAGACGACCTCCTCGAAATCTACGAGGCAGTCGTTCGCGGAGCGTTTGAGTTGTTCGAGACGGATCTCGCTGTGACTTTGTTGGACGGTTGGCAGGCCGACTTTCCCACTGATGCACAACCACACTTCTTGCGAGGATTCTATCACGAGTATGAAGAGCAGTGGCAAGATGCGGAGGTATCGTTCCGCCGGGCGTTAGAACTGGCTGCGTCCCGAATCGATGCCCGGCTAGGATTGGCCAGGGCTCTGCGCAAACAGAATCGTTTCCGCGAGGCGCTAGAACAGTATCGTATTTGCCTGACTCGCGAGCAGGGCCCTGACACGTGGTTCGGCATTGGTGAGTGTCTGAAAATGCAGGGCGCACTGGAACAGGCCCGCGTCGCTTATGAGCGCGGAAATACGGAAGATCCGGAGAATTATGATTGCTTGCTCGCACTGGGGCAATTTGACGTGTGGGCCGGTCGTGGGAAGGACGCATTGCCGTGGGTGCAAAGGGCGTTGGAGCAAAGACCGTATGAGTTTAAGGCACACTATGCATTGGCCAATGCGTTGCTCTACTCAGGCGACACGGAGCGAGCTACGGAACATTTTCAACGAGCTGTGGCGGCACAGCAGGCTACCGTGCGAGTTGAGGCGTTGTCACGCTACGTCGCCGATCATCCAGATGACGTAGAGAAACGCGTTGAGATCGGAAAAACACTGCTCGAATACGGCCAGCCAGAAGTTGCGGTGTCGTGGTTGCGTGGCGTGTTGAACGTGGATTCGTCCCATCAGCTAACTCATGCATTGCTCGCCGAATTCTATCTGCAGCAAGGACAACATGAACTTGCCGAGCGACATCGCAAACAACTCGACAAGTCGAAATAGTCATGCGATCCGCGCATGATGGCCAAGCCGCGCGAGCTGGCAACCCTCTGCGGCGCCAGCTTGTCCTGTTGGCGCATTTTCAGTTGCCGCCTGCCTTAACAACCTGCCCCTGCCGCGGAGCCGACTCCGCAGCTTTGGCGCTGCCACGATTGTTGGTAACGCTGAAACAACCACGCGCAAAAAAAACGGAGGCCGAAGCCTCCGCTGGAGCATATGTGCTTTCGCAACAATTGAGCGCTATTTCTATTCCTCCCCGTCTCCCTCGTCCTCTTCAGCCTCCATTTCCGCTTCGCCTGCCTCTTCGTCCTCTTGGTCGATCTCTTCCGAGGTGCCCGTCGGCGCATCACCAAGGTTTCCGCCGCAACCAATCGAGGAGATTACTCCTGGTCCAGCCACGGTCATCACAATCACGAGCATCCAACTTCCAATCGTCTTTTTCACGAGTACGGTCTCCTAGATCCGAATGTGTCCTAAACATAGGAAAGTGCTGGCCAGTCCTTCGACCGGCCAGCACTAGGTCAAACTACAAGGGCCAAGAACTATTCCAAGCTGACGACGCTGCCATCATTGCGACCACCAGAATATGCGAACGCCCGGAAATTAACTGTGTCGGAAACGAAAGTTACCGAGCCGTCCATGAGACCGACCTGTACTCCACCAGGATGGAAACTCCGAGTGCTAAACAGCGTGTCGTTCGTGTTGGCTCCACAATCCCACATTTTCGAGTTAGGCGTCATAAGCGTCGTGAAAGCAACAGACGACGGGAAGTAACCGCGGAAATACGAGTTGCCTCGTTGACGTGTTGAGCTGTTGCTGCGATTCCCGTCGCCGCATCCGTTGTTGTTTTGAAAAGCAAGGACGACGTTCTCACGGTCAATGTTCGCACCTCGCTTCGAGGAATTCCTCGCAAGATGCGGAAACGCAATGATGACCTCCCCGAAGCCGATCGTGTTGGAAGTTCCGTCCTTTATGTCAGAAAAACCGATGTACTCTCCTCTTTGACTATTCGTCCAGCGCCGCCGTGCTTCTTGGAACACGCCACGACCATTTGATGTCCGAATAGACCTGTCGTAGCCGATGCACGCCACGTAGTTCGTGTGCCCATACTGATTATTCGGTGTCCTGCCAATTTCCTTATCGCCGTTGGGGGCAATAAAAGTGGCTCCGCCGGTACCACCATCGGAGGGGCAGCGATACGTCGGAATCACGGCTCGATTCACGACGTTCCAGTTAGGATTGTTTCTACCCCACCATTGCACCAGACTGAAATTGATCTGATCGGCCAGCGGTGCCTGCTCCACCTGAGGCAAAATCCGTCCTAACCAACCAATGTTCGTGGTGTTCCACGTGCTTGCCCCGGATGGATGATCCCGATCACGGATGCGAAGCGGCGGAAACTTCTTGTAAACGTCGTGATAGTTGTGTAATGCAAGTGCAATTTGTTTGGAGTTGTTGCCGCACGACATCCTTCGAGCCGCCTCGCGAGCGGCCTGTACCGCCGGAAGAAGCAATGCCACCAGGATCCCAATGATGGCGATAACCACCAGTAACTCCACGAGTGTAAAGCCCGCACTGCGTCGTTTGATCATCTTTTAACCCTCTGCCTGAAGTAATGAAATGAATATGACGAAAACGCACGTCGCCTCTGGGAAGCACTGAAAGAAGGCGACTCTTTCCATCGTAACCAGCACCGGTGAATTTTCCAACGGCCCGGGATACAACAGGCGCAGGAAGATCGTCATTTTGGCCACTCTGCCAGTCGAATTGAGGGGTGGAAGCCCTCGGTGGGAAGACGTTACATCTCCCCCCGTCAGGCAGTTTTGCACTTTCGGGGGACTATCCTGCGGTCAAGAGCTAGCTGCGGTGAAGAAGATCACCAATTGTCTGAAGTGAACCGACGGACGAGGCCTGCCGCGACTTTGCTGTAGAATCCTTGCCAGTCGGCAGGACCGGATTTACTGGGTCATTCGCTCTGGCCATTTCGACGGAACGAACGTACTTGTGGCATTGAACGCATTTCAGGGTCAATTCCACGAAGGTCAATGTCGCGCCGTCGAGATTCTTCTTTTGCGCGGCGTCGGTCAGGCTTTGGGACGTATGCCGAAATTCCAGGCTTTGCCACGTATACTCGGACGTCCGGAGCACCTGCCAATCCGTATCTAAACTAAGCAGCGTCAACTGTTGGCTGCCCTTGGCGATTAGATCGTAGTTCTCGGTTGTCAGGCCCTCCAAGACGTTCTTTGAATGTACCAGTTTGGCACGCATGAACGCCTTGACGTCGACGGGCCCGCGATCGGCCGCCTGTGGGCTCTGTGCCCAGAATAGACCTGTCATCGACGCGGTTACAAACAGGATCACAATTAATCGCTTCATGTTTCAGTTCCTCTGGGTAGAGTTGAATTGGAATTCACACAACACGATACCGGTGTCGTTCGGTTCAACTACCGTCACACAAAGCCACTGGCCAAAACGAGAACGGTGCCCGTCAGCACAAGAGAAGCAGCCACTCTCAGGATGAGCCTGCTCATCGGTGGACCTCGTAGGGGTTCCAGCGTGTCATCGCCAAAGTGCGTCTGTTCACTCAAAGCAATTGCGATGCCAGTGTCGCGAATTCGTAGCGTCAATTACCAGATCGTCAGGCGAAAGGTAGCGATACGCCTGCGTCTGGGATGACCGGACAACTGAGCGAATTTCGCCACAAACGACCCGTGCCGTGACTATTGGCACACGGCTTGCATTTCAAGAAACCAACGAGGCAGGGCCTCGAACCAATCCGAGCTACCGCTCGGTCTTGTTAACCCGGATTATTAACTAGCCCGCGAGTTTTGAAGTTGCGAAATGGCAAACTGGCGTTGGCCAACGGCCATCGATCACCGTAGCCTGGGGCATCGCCCCAGGAATCGTTGGACAGTTAGAATTGCCCCGAGATCAAGTTATGAGAAGAAAGCCCCCGCACGTGCGCGACCATATGACGCATTTGCCAGTTGAGAGTGATCGATGTGAGACCGTGGCTGAAGCCGTGAGGCTGATGGATGCCCACCAGATTCGACACCTCCCCATCATGACTGGTTCTCGTCTGAGAGGCATCGTCTCACAGCGGGATATCCTGGCGGCTCGCCTTTGCCATGGTGATGCATTGGACGAAATGCCCCTGGATTCCATCTGTCGCACCGACGTGCTCACCGTAAGCCCAGTGGCACCCATCGATCAAGTAGCCGAACAGATGTTAGCACGTCACGTGGGCAGCGCAGTCGTCGTGGATGGCGGCTACGTTGTGGGAATGTTCACGACCACTGATGCACTGCACGTCCTGCAGGCGCTCTTTGCCAAGAGCTGATTCGGCGAGTGAATCTGGTGCTCGACTGCGCTACGATTCTCGGTGTAGACGAGCCTCACCGAGGCTTGCATACGGTTGAAGTTGCTCTCCCGTAACTCAATATAGGCATGTCTTGTTGGGGTGATTGCGTAAACCGGTGAAAGACGGTTTTGATCACGTCATATCGATCGCACCGGGCTCTGAGCGTATTGGGCGAGATCGTGTGCGGATCCGCACGTATGCGTGCCGCAGTTTGATGCCGGCGTCAAGTCTTCCGTACGAAGTCAAGCCGGCTGACGCTCATTCATTTCGTTGGGGGAGGGCGGTCTTGGTTGCGCGCCATGTTGAAAAACGCTCCAAATACGACCAGCGAAAATGTTGACGTTGTCGGTAGCCCAGGTCGCGGTTGGCGAGCTGCTCCTCGACGTAGGCGTCGACATGTTCCTGGACGCTAAACGGATCACGGGTGTCTGCCTGCCACTGCTGCAGTGCATCGATCAGCCGCGTTTTTTCGGCGGCATATGCAGGGATGTCAGCCAGATCGGTCCACTCACCAGAATCGGCCTCGAGGTCGTACAGCTCGTAACGAGGCGGATTTGACCAGCGAGCAAACGCGGCGCGAACGAATTCTGGCGCGGCCGCCTGTTCGTCGGCTGTGGCGCCGGAGACCACGAAATGCTGGTGACTCTCGTCGAGATACGTTCCGGCGTCGAGGTTGTCCGTTGCCGGTCGCGGGCTGGAGATCAGTTTGAAGCGACGGTCGCGGATCGAATGTTGCACAAAGCACGCTCGAGGAAATGATCCCGTCGTGAATCCGAAGATATACCGTCGCCAGGAGGGCGATTTCGCATCCGCCAACAGCGGCTGCAGGGAACGGCCAGGCAACGACGGCAACCCTTGATGCCCAACGGCTGCCAAAATCGTGGGTAGAATGTCGATGGTCGAGACCAGCTCTTGGCGAACCGTCTTCGGTTTCGCTTGGCCCGGCCAGCGGATGATCAATGGTACCCGCAAACCTCCTTCGTAGACCGTTCCCTTGCCACGAGGAAACTGCGCCCCATGATCGCCGAAGTAAATGACGATCGTATTTTCCGCGAGATGTGCCTTCTCTAGCTCGGCGAGTAACAGCCCAACACCGTCATCGAGTCTCGCCAGGCAGTTGTAGTAGTTTGCCACCTGCTCGCGGATCCGCGGCGAGTTCACGCCAATCCACGACATCGGCGTGACATCATCTGCGGCCAGCGGTTTTTTTGGGCGCCCGTTCGCCTGTCTTAGAAACGGAAGGTGGGCATCGGGGAAATTCACCGAAAGGAAGAATGGCTTGTCTCCAGCCGCGGTGAAAAACTGCGCGGCAGCATCAGCGTAGTCGACAACGGAATACTTGCGGTTGAAGTTCGCCCCTTTGATGGCGCGGAAGTCGAACGGAAACGCGCTCTCCGGATTCACATGCAGTTTTCCAATCAGCCCAATCCGATACCCCATCGACTGTAATAAGCTTGCGATGTTCGCTGTATCTTCTCGGTACATCGAAAACTTATGCGTCGCCAGACCAATCTGGCCGTTTTGATGTGGGTACAGACCTGTGAGAGATACAGCCCGTGACGGCGAGCAAACCGAGTAGGGTACGAAGGCGTTTTCAAAACGTACGCCATCGGTCGCGAGTCGATCGAGATGCGGCGTGCGCGCAAAAGTATCGCCGTAACATCCCAGTTCCGGACCGTTGTCTTCGGAGACAATCAGCAGCACATTCGGCCTGTCGGCACCGAAACAGATCGTGGTCGACAGTAACAGGGCAAGAGTGGCAAAAGCGGTTCTTTTCATGGCGGAGTCGCCATCGGTTTCGAGGGCGGTAAGTTGGATTCGCGATGATCATCATGTCACGACACACTGATAATGGGAGCCAGCCCTAGTTGTCTGCGACACGCGTCAAGGATGTCGCTTGTGCGACTGGCTCCACAGCGGCTAACCCCCAAGTCTCGAACGGCCACCAGGGCGTCTAAGTCACGCACGCCGCCGGCGGCCTTCACCTGCACATGTGGTGCCGCGTGCTGTCGCATCAGCTTGAGATCGTCATGCGTTGCTCCACCAGAGCCGTAGCCGCTGGAGGTCTTCACCCAGTCCACGTTCAGCTCGCTGCAAATTTCACAGAGCCTGATCTTCTGCTCGTCGTTGAGATAGCAGTTCTCGAAAATGACCTTCACCTTTTGCCCGGCGGCGTGCGCGACGTCGACGACCACTTTGATGTCTTGTCGGACGTAGGCCCATTCGCCGCTGAGGACTTTCGAAATATTGACCACCATATCCAGTTCCTGACAGCCGTCGGCGATCGCCGTTTCAGCTTCGGCCCGCTTAGTGGCTGTGGTGTGACCACCGTGCGGGAACCCGATGGTGGTCGACGCCTTTACCGCGCTGCCGGCAAGGAGTTC
>JASLPZ010000215.1:0-12343 GCA_030744725.1 Pirellulaceae bacterium | reverse complement strand
CTGTCGCCTTCGCCATATTACTCCGTGGCATTGATCAAGGTGCGGATGACGAGGTGACGAACATCTGCCGCAGTCGGCGACTTTCCAATAAAGAAACCTCCGGTGTACGGCTATGCCTTCAGCATGAAGCGCTGCTTCGCGGTGCGCACCAGAGCGAGTGGCCACAGGTTCAACGCGTACTCACGTCCAGCCGAATCGATGAACTACTCACCTATGTCGCTGCGGTTAGCGACGTGCTGGACGACGAACCGACGGGCCTGGCATTTTGTCGCGACAAACTCGTCCTGCCAACGGAACAATGGAATCCAGCCCCACTGGTCACCGGCGACGACTTGAAGGCGGCTGGCCTGCCACCGGGGCCTGACTTTCGGCGAATTCTGGATGGCCTGCGGGATGCACAGTTGGTCGGGAAGCTGGTCGACAAGTCTGATGCCCTTGCTGAGGCGAAGCGGCTGTGGGCGTCGCAGGAGTCGCCTTAATGCGTCTTGGACCCACGGCCAACGACCGTGCGCCTCTGAAACCTGCCACGGAACGTCGGCTGGTCGGGAGACCAGTCCACAATGTGAGTCGGGAGACCAGCCCACCACGTAGACCAATCCACAGCGTATGGCCAGCCCACAACGTGTGGCGCGAGAAATCCACCGGTTTTGGGTGTTGTACCACGGTCTGGCGAAAACCAGCAGACTGCTAGACAATATCCAATGTCGGCGCTACCATCGGTACCTTCACATCAAGTCATTTCAGACCTTCAAGATGGTTCACCATGTTCTCAGCGGAACTAGTACTTCGATGGATACATATTCTCGGTGCGATCACACTGGTAGGTGGTGTGATACTCATGCGATGTGCCTACGTACCGGCCATGGCGGAAAACGCAGCGCTGGAGTTTACGAGTGCCTTTCGTCGACGTTGGTCCAAGCTGGTGGTGATATCTAGCGGATTACTGCTGATCAGCGGCTTCACCAATTTCATCCTGTTGGTCAAGCAATACGAATTGCCGCGCCAATATCACATGGTGTTTGTCATTAAGTTCCTGCTTGTTTTCTTGGTGTTTTTCCTGTCAGCCGCGTTGTCCGGCCGCAGTCGGTTGGCAGAAAAGCTGCGGCAGAAAGAGCGGAGTTGGCTGACCGTCAATCTGTTTCTTGCTGTGGCCATTGTTTGCCTGGCGGGGCTGCTGAAGACAGTCGAACGAACGGCAAAGACGTCCCAGGCACCCTATTCAGGCTCGACCAGCTTGCAATCAGCAAAGCTTTCGTGAAATCCGGTATGGATCTTCCGATCAACGAATAAGGTAGATTCAGAAACCGTCATGAATTGCCGATTCTACTGGCAATTCGACTCTGATTCAAGAATCTACTCGGTTTGCCCATGGATAAGAAAATCAAAAAGAAGCTGGACAAGGCCAATCAGAAGATTCAGAAACTGCAGCAGCAACTCGCCGGTGCAAAACAACAGGACGACGAACCCGGCGAAGTGGCTCGACTGGAGCAAGAGATTGCCGACATCCGTGCTGAAATAGTGCAGCTCAGAGCCTTTTAAAGGCCTGTTGATTTTCGCGCCGGCCGGTAACAAGGAGCGTTAGCGACGTAGTTCCGGCGATGGAAACCACTGGTGCGTGATGATCCCGCCGGGCAAGCAATTCCGCAGATCCTGAAATCCGCGATTCCCAGTGTTCAAGCCTATCCAGTGTCCAGGTGTGCTACGCGGCGTCGCGATCTGGATCGATTTGTTCTGAATAGATGCCCGGATCGTCAATTCCATCGCCGTTCCAGTCGCCCATTACGGGTATGTCGCGCTCACCACCCATTTCGAACACTCGATCATGGGCGTCCAGCATGTGATTACCGTTGGTGTCCAGCAGCCATTTGCCGTCACGATAGACACCGATTTCTTCGATCCCATTGCCGTCTAGGTCGCCGACGACCGGCAGGTCTGAAGCCTGTCCAAACTCGAACTGAACATCGCGATCCGTCCAGCGGCCATCGCCATCTAGATCCAGCCACCACAAGCCGTCTCGAAAGACGCCTATATTGCGAATTCCGTCTCCATTGAAATCACCTGCGACAGGATAAACGCCGTTAGCGCCAAATCGCAGTACGTGGTCGATCACGTCGGCTCGGCGAGTACCATTCTTGTGTAACTGCATCAGGCGTTGTCCGTCCGTCGCATCGAGCAGGCTAGGTGGGACGTTCTTTGGCCTGCCACGTGTCAGATTCTGCGCGTCTGGAAGACCGGGTTCATGACGCAGCGCGTTTTCATCTCCAGCCCATTCTGGACCGAAGATCCCGATGTCGTCCTTGCCATCGCCATTCCAGTCGCCCGTGGCGGGCAAGTCATTTTCCGTCCCCAGCCGCGCCCAGAGATCTTCCTCATCCCAAATACCGTTACCGTTCAGATCGATGAACCACTCGCCAAGATAGAAGACGCCCAGTTCATCGACGCCGTCACCGTTGAAGTCGCCGACGATGGGGGTCGCGCCTTCAATGCCGAAGTCCGATCTGGGAGAAGATATGTCGACGCCGTCTTCGCCATAGATGTGTTGCCAGTGCCCTTCCCGCAGCAACTGTGTGTTCCAGCGGTTAGTGTTGAGGAATTCGCTCGTACTCCACAGCATCGCATTGTAGGGTGTCGCCGACGCAGGATCACGAGGCGTGCCTGCGTCGATGACGCTTAGATGCCAAGTGAATTGAAGGCTGAAGTCGATTCCACCAACGTAGGTGACCTGGACATTTCGAACGACTGGGTTGATGATCGCGGGTACGACCAATCGTGGCGGAGACGACACGGGGGGAATCGAAGTTGGTGGAATGGGTGTTGGAGGTGGAAAGAAGATCGGTGGATCTGGGGTTGTCAGAACCACGATTTCGCTGAAGTTGTTCTCTAACGATCTCGCTCCAATTCCCAGGGGAATTCGGACAATCGCGTCGTTCTTGGGATCCTGAGTCAGCTGCGAAATAATAAACTCGAAGACTGGTCCACCGACATTAAACGCGGTTCCCGTCGTCGTGCCGGCCACGTCGATCCCGTCAGCGAATCCACTGGGTTGCACTTCGTAGACTGCGTAGCTGCCGCCTCGCAATCCAGCGAATTCGTAGAAGCCGTTCGCGTCGGTCGTCGCCCTGATCGGTCCGGGCTCATAGAAGCCAGGTAGTGCTTCGCTGGCATCAATGACAACGCCCGTCAGACCGTCGCGCAATTCAATGACGACACCAGCGATGGGCGTATCGTCCGGTGTGCGAATCCCGTCACGCAGCTCGGCCAAGTTCGCCAGGAGCTTTCCGTCTTTGGTTTCAATGGCGTCGCCATCTTGGAAGACATATCCAGACAATTGCGACGGGGGAGCTTCGCAAAAAGTGTAACCGACCAATTCGTCGCCAGAGAGAATCATGATCTGGCCAATCACGTCATCAACGCGAATGTCACCGCCTCGGTTTCCGGCGCGCTGGCCAACGTGGAATAGCCCGTCGGGCTGAATCTCCCGCACCGAATACACACCAGGGCGGAGAGCGTCAAACCGATACGAACCGTCGTCGGCCGTCTTACGCGTTGCCACCACGTTGCCATCGGCGTCCAGTAACTCGACGATGACGTTGGACAGCGGCGAGTCACCTTCATCGAACAGACAGTTGCGGTTGGGATCAGTGTGTACAAAACCAGTGATACTGGCCAATTGAATCTCGCCAAAATCGTAGTCGATGCCCATGTCGCCCGGTTGTAGAACAACGTTGCCAATCCGGTCGTTTGTGGCGACTCCGCGGGTCTGACCCGCGACAGAGCCTGCCGAATCTTGTCCGTCTATCCAGCCGTTGGGTTGAGTTTGCACAACCGAGTAGGTTCCGCTCAACAGCTTCTGGAACTTGTAGCTGCCGTCGCTGCCGGTCGTCGTGGTGGCTACCAACGTGCCGGCGCCCGTTTGCAGCTCAATCACAACATTGGAAATCGAGGATTCGCCGGTTTCGAGTATGCCGTTGTCATTGGCATCGTGAAACACCGAGCCTTCCAGCGACGCCGGCAGGTGCTCACAGAAGTTGAAATTGATGGCAGACTGACCGGAACTCATCGCAATTCCACTCAGCAGGTTCAAAGCCTCCGACCCGATCGTCACACCGTCGATTGTGCCGACGCGTTGTCCACCTTCAAGGTATCCTCGAGGCTGAATCTCGCGTACCGAATAAGTTCCTGGCCGCAGGCCGTCGAATTGGTATGAACCGTCATTCCTGGTCGGCTGTGTTGACAGGATCTTGCCGTCCCTATCCAGAAGCTCGACGCTGACGTTGGCCAGCGGCCTATCATCGGCATCGAATACGCAGTTGCGATTGGGGTCCGTGTGGACGAGACCAGAAATACTGGACAGTTGAATCTCGCCGAAATCGTAGTCGATTCCGGCATCACCCGGTTTTAGAACCACTGTGCCGATGCGATCGTTTGTAACGACACCTCGGCGCTGGCCCGCAACGGTGCCGGCAATGTCATGTCCGTCGGTCCATCCGGACGGCTGAACTTCGACAACCGTGTAGGTGCCCGCCAGCAAGTTCTGAAACTGGTAGCTGCCGTCGCTCTTCGTCTGTGCGAAGGCGCTCGCCGCACCGGCCTCGTTCCGAAGTTCGACCGACACATCGGCGATCGGCTCGTCGTCCGCATCGCGGACGCCATCATCATTGAAGTCATGAAATACATTTCCAGCCAGTGACGCCGGTTGGTGTTCGCAAAAATCAAAGTTGATGCCCGCCTGATTCGATGCCAATCCGATCTGGCGAAAGGCGTCTTGTTCAGATAAACCAACCGTGCTGCCGGCGACCGTCCCCAGATGTTCACCGCCGTTGAGGAGTCCAGCCGGTTGCACTTCCACCACTGAATAGACGCCAGGGCGAAGATTATCGAACAGGTAATCGCCGTCGGAGTTCGTTGTCGTTTCTTCAATCTGATTTCCCTGCGCGTCCAGAAGGCGCAAGACGACGCCGGCCAGCGGCACCTGGTCTGTCGTGTTGCCAAAGCAATTACCGTCGTCGTCAGACAGGTGTACGTTACCGCTGATTGACGACGGCCCGGCCTCGGCAAAGTCCATGTCGATCGCATGTTGGTCGCCCAACGGTATCGCGATGCTCGTCAACACATCGGGGTCTCCGCCGACGACACCCACCGGTCTGCCATCCACGGAACCGGCAACTGCGCCAACGCTGAACAGTCCATTCGGCTGAACTTCACGAACCTGGTAGACGCCAGGTCTCAGATCCAGCTCCAAGCCAAACTCGTAATCGCCATTGGCGTCAGTTTGCGTCGTAAGGCCTGTCGACTCGTAGGAACCACCAACTTGTTGCCACAGTTGTAGCTCGACATTGGCGATGCCGGGATCGCCGGCGTCTTGATTCAAGTCGACATCTTGATCCAAGTAAACCGTTCCAGAAACCGTCACGGGCATTATCTGTTGGTGCAGTTCGACGAAGGCCCCATCAGACCGATCGCGTTTTCCGCCACTGTCGTCCGCCGGCAGGTCCAATCCACTGGCCACCAAGGCGTCGTCGTACCGATTACGAAACGTCGCCGAGCCTGAGACATCGAAATAGCGGTCTGCTGTAAACTCGGCCCGCAACAGCGATCCCTGGAACTCGACGCCCGAAGCGATCGGGTCCAGTTCGTCATTTACCAGTTCCAAATTGGTTTGCTGCGGATCAAAGCCTTCGACTTCATCGACGTCAATACTGAACACTAGATGGTCGCCAGCCTGAAAGCCGACCAGATCCACGACCAACTGATGCCCACCGTCAGCAACCGTTGCTGTCACGCCGGCACTCGGGTCCTGGCTGGTAAGCTCGAGCAGTGTAAACGGCAGAGACTCATCAGCGCCTAGACCGCCCGGTTCGGTATCAAAGATCATGTCGCCCTGGCCCATTCCCGGCGTGCCTTGGTCTCCATCAATGATCAGCCGCGTCAATTCAGTATTGGCCGCCCCGCCTTGAAAAGTGATCTCGAAAGTGTCGCCATGCTGGTCTCCCCCAAGGTCTTCCTCAAAGTAAGTGGCTCCGATTTGCAGCGGATCGGCGTCGAGCATACGACGCGGCTCCATCGTCTCGAAGAAACATCGGCGCAATGAACCGTGATTCACAATCTGCTTCGATGATCGTTCTACTTTTCGACCTCGCCTAGCCAGACGCGACAGCTTTGCCAGCAACCCCACGATTCACCTCCGTGTGAAAACTATCTCTGCCAAATGGCGGTGTTGTTTCGAAGTTGTTTGGGAATTCGCCAATTGCGTGGATTGTCTTCAACGCTGTTTGGCAGCTTCTTCACTTCTTCGTTCATCAAAATCAACCCTGACGCTGTGAGCGACTAACGATTCTCGAAGATTTCCGTTCTTCCGATTCGAACCGATGGAGTCTGCACTTCGCGGGTAGCACTATTTTGGAGTCGCCAGATCCGCACGGTGGCATCGAAGCCCGCCGAGATCAACGTTTCACCGCGGTAGACCAGCGCCATCACCGACCCCGTGTGTCCAAAAAGTTTCGCCACTTCCTGTCGCGTATCGAGATCCCAGATCCGAATGACATTGTCGCTGCCACCGGTGGCCAGACGATTTGGTCCAACGAACGCCACGGACATCACCTTGGCCGTACCACGGGGGAACATAAACTCGTCGCTGCCGTTGACTGATGCGATACGTACGCGTCTATCATCACTGCACGACGCCAACCAGTTCCCATCTGGCGAGAATGTCAGGTCGCGGATCCGCAGGCGGTGTGCTGACGTTTCGCCTCGAATCTTGCCGGACGCAGGCTCCCAAATTCGAATCTTGCCATTGCGTCCACCACCGGCCATGAGATTTGCCGTTGGCGAAAAGGCAATCGCGCGCATGTCGTTGCACGGGCACTGCAATTCGAGCAACCGCTCGCCCGTACGCGTGTCGAAGAACCGCAACGGCTCGTTGAATCCAACGCACGCCAACTGCGACGTGCCGGGTCGAAAGGCAACCGCACTGAGTGCTCCGTCGCCATGCATGAGTTCCCGAAGCGGTTGGGATGTTTCGTCGCTCCAGAGTAGCACTCGCCCATCGTTGCCGGCCGAGGCGAGTTGGCTTCCGTCAGACGAGAAACAAAGCGAACGCACCCAGTCTGTATGTCCGACCAGTCGCTGAATCACTCGTTGATCGGCAAGGTGCCAAACGCGGATCGCATGATCGTCACCGGCAATCGCCAGTCGTCGACCTGCTGGGTCGAGCGTTACAGCGACCGCGACGGGGCGCGCACCGGCCGACCTGGCAGGCTGTAATTCAATAATCTCATTCGACCAGTTGACCGACTGCGCAGCCACGGGGGATGCGGCCAATCCACTAACCGAAATCACGATTCCGAGGCTAACGGTTTTGAGACACCGTATGGCAGGTGAAATCACCATCCTTATTTTCCTTTGATCGCGTTTGTCGTTTCCGTCGACTACGATCGCGCGCAACAGCCGCTTGATAGTCAAAATGTACTATCGGCGCATTGCATAGAACCGCTATAGGCGAACCGCGGAGACTGCGAAGACGGGCGCGTTTTGGAGGAGTTCCGAGCTTGGTAGGTTATGACGATTCCACCGACTTGCGCGACTGCGGCAATTTCGCTCACGCAGTTGGGGAGCAGACGGAGGACACTCGTGCCCTCAACTCGTGCGCGGCGTCACTTCCAAAATGACCAACGTGAAGCGGCAAACGACCTCGAGTGGGTCGCCGTCAACGGTCTTTGATGTCAACAAACTCGCGGACATTGTTGCCCGTATAAACCTGCCGTGGCCGACAAATGCGTTTGCTCGCTGAACGGTGCATTTCGGTCCAATGGGCAATCCACCCAGGCAGGCGTCCCATCGCAAATAACACCGTGAACATCTGCTGCGGAATGCCAAGCGCGCGATAGATAACACCCGAGTAAAAATCGACGTTCGGATATAGCTTTCGTTCGACGAAGTACGGATCGCTCAACGCCACTTCTTCCAGCTGCTGTGCGACGTCAAACAACGGATCCGCCAGATCCATTTTTGCCAACAGCTTGTCACAGGCCGTCTTGATGATCTTGGCGCGAGGGTCGTAGTTCTTGTAGACCCGGTGTCCGAAGCCCATCAAGCGAAAACCGCTCGTCTTGTCCTTCGCCATATCGACAAACTTCTTGACGTTGCCACCGTCGGCAATGATGTTTTCGAGCATATTCACGCAGGCTTCATTGGCACCGCCGTGCAACGGTCCCCACAGCGCGCATATGCCGGCGGCAATCGATGCAAACAGGTTGGAGTTCGCCGAACCGACCATTCGTACCGTGCTGGTACTGCAGTTCTGTTCGTGATCCGCGTGTACGATTAGCAACATGTTCAATGCCGCCACAGCATCGGCGTCGATCTCGTACGGTTCGCTGGGAACCGCAAACATCATCTGCAGGAAATTCTCGCAATACGTAAGATCGTTTTGTGGATAGATGAATGGCTGGCCAATCGATTTCTTGTAACTGTATGCGGCGATTGTAGGCAGCTTAGCAAAGAGACGGTGGATGCAAACCATCGCCTGCTCTTCGTCCATCGGGTCCAACGAGTCTTGATAGAACGTGGACAATCCACCGACGACCGAAGATAAGATGGCCATCGGATGTGCGTCGCGAGGAAAACCGTTGTAGAACGACCGCATGTCCTCGTGCAGCATCGTGTGGCGACGAATCGACATCCGGAATTCATGCAATTGCTGTTCAGTCGGCAACTCGCCATGAATCAACAAATAGGAGACTTCGACAAAATCGTGCTGGGCAAGGTCTTCAATCGAGTAGCCTCGATAGCGAAGGATTCCCTGCTCACCATCCAAATAGGTGATGTCGCTGGTTGTGGAACCGGTATTCACAAATCCATCGTCGAGCGTGATCAAGCCGGTCTCGGCCCGCAATCGCGAAATATCGATTGCCTGTTCGTTCTCCGACCCGACGATCAACGGAAGGTCAAGTTCCTGGTCCCCAAACTTCAATTTGGCAGCATCGGCCATCGACGGCTCACTTTCCGGGCTTCCCTGAATCCTGCTGGAATCGTCCAATACTCCTCTGGCGACAATTTCGCACGAAGTGGCAGTGTACCCGTCACGAAGCTGTTCGGCAATTCGGCAATGTCAAACTCGGGCGTTTGGGCGAAGCTGTAAATCCAGAGTTGTGGGTGCTCTCCGCTGATTTCGCGATGAATCACGTGTTGCCGCTGCGGTCGCGTGTCACGGATCTCGTATCTCGCTGGTGGTGGCAAGTTCGACAGCCCGGCGTCCCCCGCATCTGGTTGCAAAGCGAGCGTTAATTGCCAAGAATTGCCTCCCCAGGAACAATGCAATTCTACGAACGGTTGTTTAACTCACCATCGAGGCAGTTGATATGACAGAAAATCATCCCGCACCCGCCAAACAACGCAATTGGGTGCCGTGTGGCTGCATACTCGCCATGTTCCTGATTTGTGTCTTCCTGCCGGTGGCGGCGTTCATGGCATGGAGTTTCCGCTCATCCGGTCAGGTGAACGCGCAGTTAGCCAGGATTCGACACGCGGGCTTGCCAACCAATTCCGCGGAATTGGACGAGTTCTATCAGATTGAATCCGGTGTCGAGGACGCCACATTACTCTACATTCAAGCGCAGGAGGAATTCTCCGGCAGCTCTTTCGAGGCCGATTGTCGTGATCTGCCGATTGTCGGCAATTCAGAGCTAGAGATTCCTCCACCAGGCCAACCGTGGGCCGAGCAGCAGGCGGTAGAAGAGTTTCTGGCCGAGTACAAAGGCGGTATGCAAGCGCTTCACAAGGCGGCGGCGATGGGGGGTGCGGCGCGGTTTCCGCTGGAATTCGAACAGGGGTTTCATATGCTCTTGCCTCACGCTCAGAATATGCGCACGTGCGCCCGAATGCTCACTCTCGAGGCGCACGTCAAAGCGCATCAAGGTGATGCCAAAGGGACGACAGAGGCAATTCTCGCCGTGGCGAAGACCGCAACGGCCTGGAGAATCAACCGATCATCGTCTCCCAATTAGTCCGTATCGCCATCAATGGAATCGCGGCTGACTTGACTGGTCGACTCTTGCCGCACGTCGATTTTTCTGATGAAGACTTGGTGCGGCTCCAACAAGTCTTTCGGCAAAACGATTTCAAGTCAGGGCTAGCGCATTCGTTGGTCGGCGAGCGTGTCATGGGCTCTGAAGCCTTCAAGAGCCCTGCGGCAGCGCTTGGCGCAGATAGTGGCATCCCAACCAATCGCTTTATTCGCGGTAGTAACGAAGATCTCGCCTTCTATCTGGAGATCCAAACTGATTTGCGTGATGCCGTGGAATTGGAATACCCCGATGCACTGGATGGCGTGGAGATTGCCAATGACAAGTTGAGGGCGAAGATTTCCACGCCATTGGGTCGCTTACGCTACGTCATGACAGGACTCACACTACCTGCGGTTGCCTCGGCCGCCAGCGCGGCAGCTCGAGGTGACGGTTCGAATCGCTGTATTGACGCGGCAATTGCCATCGAACGATTTCGCCGCCGCGAAGGAAGGTTGCCCGAGTCTCTGGACGAGTTGATTCCTGAATTTCTGGAGGCGGTGCCGATGGATCCGTTTGACGGACAGCCCATTCGCTACCTTGTCAAGAAGGACGCCTATCTGATCTACACCTGTGGACGCGATCGAGCGGATGGTGGAGGCATCGAAGATGAGGGGCGGACGGACGATGTGATTCGGATCGATCTGAAGTCCGCGGACGCGGAGCCAGACGATGCCTCGTCAGGAAAGAGCCCCGAATGACGTCTCGGCAGGCGCAAATCGAACAGGCCATCAAACACCTTTCGAAACGTGATGCTGTGTTGCGTAAAGTGGTCCACCGTATCGGACGCTGCACGCTGCCGCGTCGACGCGATCGCTTCGGCATGTTGGTGCGTTCGATCATCTCGCAACAAATCTCCGTGCACGCGGCGCGGTCGATTCGCGGCCGGCTCGAAGCGAGCTTGCTACCCGCAAAGATCGCCCCCGATTCGCTCGTCAGGCTTAGCGTCGATCAACTCCGATCAGTCGGCTTATCCCCACAAAAGGCGTCGTACATTTTGGACTTGGCGGGCAAGACCGTGGCAGGCGAGGTCCGCTTTGATCGCTTTTGCCGCATGAGTGACGATGCCGTTATCGACGAACTGACGAAGGTCAAAGGAATCGGGCGATGGACCGCGCAGATGCTGCTGATTTTTTCACTGGGGCGTCTGGACATCTTGGCGGTTGACGACCAAGGCTTGCGCGGCGCGGTCCGCGACCTGTATGACCTTGACGATCTTCCGACGAGGCACGAATTCACCGAGATTGCCCGGCCTTGGCGACCCTACGCCAGCATCGCGTCGTGGTATTGCTGGCGTCATGTCGACGGCAAGTAGACACCAGCTTTCACCGAAACGACCTGCACACCTTTAAAAGAAATATCCCGTCGATGGACCCGCGCAAGACACTGCAGATGACCTGTCGCTGCAAGGACCGCCGAGCTGATAGAGTAATCAATCCGGATTTGTGTGCCAGAGAACAATCTTTTGGCCAATCGGTATAGGCTGATTTCGTCAAAGCAGTAGAATCCACCGATTGCGAGTTCAGAACGGACGCGAATCGGATCCAAGGAAGGAATCCAGCGATGGCGAAGCAGCAAGGACCAAGCTTGGAAGGGCATGGAATCACCGCCGGTGATGTACGTCGAAACCTGGCGCCCGCATGCCTTTACGAAGAAGCGATTGCCAGTGGCGAAGCGACGATTACGTCCCTGGGTGCGCTGGCCATTCGATCGGGTGAAAAGACCGGGCGCAGCCCTCGAGACAAACGGGTCGTCGACCATCCCGATAGCACGTTCGACCTGTGGTGGGGCGATGTCAACGTGAAGTTGTCGGCCGAATCCTTCGCGGCGATGCGTGCACGGGCCATCGAATACCTGAATGACCGCCCTCATCTGTACGTCTTCGATGGGTTTGCGGGCTGGGATCCGAAATGTCGCCTGAAGATTCGTGTCGTCTGCGAGAGCGCTTATCACGCGCTGTTCATGCACAATATGCTGATTCGCCCGAACCAGGCAGAATTGGAGAACTTTGGCGAACCCGACTACACGATTTACAACGCGGGTCGCGAGGCTGCAGATCCAAGCGTCGACGGTATCGGATCAGAGACTGCTGTCTGTTTGGACTTCGAACATGGCGAGTTCGTGATACTGGGGACTGAATATGCGGGTGAAATGAAGAAAGGGGTGTTCACCGTGATGAACTACCTGATGCCGAAGCAAGGCGTACTCTAGGCTGCGCCAAAGTTAGTATTGCTTGAGCTGGGCGATCGTTCGGGTTTTGTTTACGCTTTTCTATTCCGACA
>JASLPZ010000214.1:0-12353 GCA_030744725.1 Pirellulaceae bacterium | reverse complement strand
TAGTCGCCTTTCGCTCCGCGAAAGGAACGTGCTTTCGCGGAGCGAAAGACGACAATAAAAGATCGAACACTGCTAAACCGGCTGCCGACCCTGAGTTGAACGTAGTCTGGCATATCGCCCAGCAGAAGTCTCGGTGAGACACACCAGGAGTCAACGCAGGTCCGTAGCCGAGTTCATTGATTGCTTGTTGAAAAAAGTCATCGTGTATCTAGGCTTAGGGCTGTCTAATTACTTGATCTGCCGGTCCTTTCAGAAAGACGGCGGGCTCCCTTCTACTCGGCCACATCTACATTGTGCGGCCGCCGTCCACAATCAGTGCTTGTCCGGTCATCATTTCCGCGTCACACGCCAGAAACGTGATCACGTCGGCCACGTCGTCGGTTGTCGACGCCCGTTCCAATGGCGTAATCTTGATCGCGCCGTCCAGCATCTCTGGATGATCAGACAGCCACCGTGAAATGATCGGTCCAGGGCAGACCGCGTTCACGCGGATTCTAGGTGCGAGCGATCTAGCCATCGACTTGGTCATGGTGATCAGCGCGCCTTTGGAGGCTGCGTAGGGAATCGAGCTACCTTGACCGCTGACAGCGGCCGTCGAGGCCACATTGACGATCGCGCCGCCGACTGAGGATTGCAATAGAGGAATTCCCGCGCGGCTCACAAAGAACGCACCCTTCAGATTAACACCCAGAATCTCGTCCCAAACGTCTTCGGTGACCGCTTCCAGATTCGTGTGGTCGATAAAGTGAGTCCGCCCCGCGTTGTTGACGATCACATCCAAACGCCCGAACCGTTGCCGGCACTGTTCGGCCATTGCGCGGACCTGCTCGTCGTTGGCTACATCGCAGGCGACAACTAAGGCGTCGGCACCGAGATTTTCGGCGTCACGCGCCGTCGACTGTGCGTCATCAGCGGATCGTGAGTAGTTGATGACGACGTCGAAACCTCGGCGGGCAAATTGCAGGACCGCGGCGCGTCCCACGCCCGTTCCGCCACCGGTAACCAAGGCAACACGTCTAGATGTTGTTGTGTTCATCGTGTGGGATGGTTCGAGTGGAGGCCGGATTGACGGTCTGATAACGCTGGACCAAGATAATCGTACGCTCAGGCGTCTGCCAGTCGGGGCATCGTAATTCCAGTTCTCGCGACAAGACTCACCAAGATGCCGTGCGCCAAATTCACCAAGATAGTCTCCCTCGGGTCGAATAACCCAAATTAGAGATTGAGGAACATCCACGTACCCATTCGAGTTCAGCGGCGCTACATTTCAAGCCCTTGCTTGCAATCAGGAGAATTTCGATGCCTATACGATTCCAATGCCCGCATTGCGGCAAAGTAACCCAGGTTGCCGACGAGTATGTGGGGCAGAGTGGCCCTTGCGCTTCGTGCGGTCAGACGGTGACGATTGGCGCGCCTCTGAAACCCGGCGCGGTGACGGCACCGGCAACGGCCTCCGGAATGTCAGGCGGAATGGTCGCCATGATCGTCGTGTTGGGAGTCTTTCTCTGTATGGGTCCGGTATTGATTGCCCTTTTGCTACCAGCTGTCCAAGCAGCGAGGGAAGCTGCGCGACGGATGCAATGCTCGAATAATCTCAAGCAAATTGCCCTGGCCATGCACAATTACCACGATAGCTACGGAGCACTTCCACCGGCCTACACGGTGGACGAAGACGGTAACAAGTTGCACAGTTGGAGAACGTTGATTCTCCCCTTCATTGGACAATCCGCGCTGTATGAGCAGATCGATTTCAACACTGCCTGGGATTCACCCCAGAATCAGCACCTTTCGCAGATCGCGATTGAAGTATATGGCTGCCCGTCGGCGGATGGGACGAATCATGCTCGGACCAATTACATGGCCATTGTCGGACCTGGTACAGTTTTTGAAGGTCCGAATCAGATCCGTTTTGCGGACGTCACAGACGGAACGTCAAATACGATTCTGGTCGTTGAGGTCGTCGGATCCTCGACCAATTGGATGGAGCCCACCGACCTGGATCTGGAAACGATGAAAACGATGATCAACGGAGGCGCCGGCGAAATGGGAAGCAACCATCCCGGCGGGGTCCAAGTGGCGATGACGGACGGGTCTGTACATTTCCTCGCGGAGACCATCAACCTGGGTGTTCTGAAATCGCTTATCACGCGTAATGACGGAAACGCAGTTCCGTCATTTTGAGCATTTAGGTGTCGCTTGAAAATGTACCCATATTCATCGTAGCAACAATCAAGTCTGATTGCGTTGACCCTGTTTTGAATGGTCTGCTATATTCAGTTTCCCGCCATTCGGCCACTTCGATTCGAAACAGAAGGAACCACCATGTCAACTGCAGCCAATCAGGGTATCAACGAAACGATTACACAGTGCATCGGCAACACACCTTTGGTGGCGTTGAATCGAGTAACCGACGGTTGCGTAGCCACTGTGGTTGCAAAAGTCGAAAACATGAACCCTTTATGGAGTGTCAAGGATCGGATCGGGATGGCGATGATCAATGCTGCGGAGCGGGACGACAAGATCCACGCCGATACCGTGATCATTGAACCGACCAGCGGCAACACGGGGATCGGGTTGGCGTTTGTTTGTGCGGCGCGGGGCTACAAGCTGCGGGTCACGATGCCCGAGAGCATGACCAAAGAACGACGCCGGATGCTGCGGGCGTTAGGTGCCGAATTGGTGCTGACGCCGGCCGCCGAAGGGATGCCGGGCGCTGTCCGGCGAGCCGAAGAATTGGTCGCGGAGGATCCGGATCGCTATTTCATGCCGCAACAGTTCAAGAATCCCGCCAACCCGGAAGTCCACCGTCAGACCACGGCGCCAGAGATCTGGCGCGACACCGATGGCAAAATCGACATCTTTGTCTCCGGCGTCGGCACCGGTGGCACGATTACGGGCGTTTCAGAAACGCTGAAGGAACTCAAGCCGTCCCTGCAGTCAATCGCCGTTGAACCCGCCAACAGCCCGGTGATTACACAACGCCGCGCCGGTGAAGCGCTCAAGCCGGGCAAGCATACCATCCAAGGCATCGGGGCCGGGTTCATTCCTGATGTTCTGAACATCGAGGTGATCGATGATGTTGTCCAGGTCGCTGATGAAGACGCCGCGGAAACGGCTCGCCAGCTGGCGGGTCAGGAAGGGCTGATGTGCGGTATCAGCAGCGGCGCCGCTGCCTGGGCGGCGTTGGAAGTTGCCAAACGGCCGGAAAACAATGGCAAACTGATCGTGGTCGTGCTGCCGGACATCGGCGAACGCTATCTGTCCACGACCCTGTACCCGGAATGACTCTGTATCGGAATCTTCACCGAACACTCGCGCGTCGCCCCGTTTAGCAGTATCCGATCTTCTATTGTCGTCTTTCGCTCCGCGAAAGCACGCTCCTTTCGCGGAGCGAAAGGCGACTATCGGACAGTAATTCCTCGAACAATCTTTAATGGAGCCGACCTTCATACGATCGTCAATGGATTCGTCCACAGGTCTACCCCAAGATTCAGAAGGCGAAGTGTCGCGATTACGTTGACCCACCTTGAGGTGGGGTTATTGCCTGATCGCTGTCGCTTGATGGAGAAAGAAGTCAGCAATCGAGTGATAGCTCGCATCGGTCCGAGGCACGGCCGCGCTACGTTACGCATTGCGAAAAGACGATTTGAAAGGACCTCGTGAGGCATGGTGTTCGATCCATATTACGAATGGCTTGGCATTCCGCCCGAACAACAGCCTGCGAACTATTACCGAGTGCTCGGCATTTCCGACTTCGAAGATTCGCCTCGTGTGATTGAAAATGCGGCTGACCAGCGAATGCTGCATCTCAGGACGTTTCAGCTCGGTGCCCATGCGAGAGAAACGCAACAACTCTTAAACGAAATCTCACAAGCCCGAGTCTGTTTGCTGAATGCCGATTCGAAAGCGGCGTATGACGAAGAACTCAAGGAGGTGAATTCCGATCAGTGGCTCCCAACTACAGTTCAGAACTCTCGACCGCTCATGTTGGTATTGGTTGCCGCTACTGCGTTAGTCGTCGTTGTGTTCGTGCTATGCTTCGGCCTTGGCGTCAGGATGTTTAGCGCTAGAGCGCGACAACCAGCGGACTCCGAGGTTGGTGTGGTCACCAAGCCGAGATCAGCGTCGAAGAAGAGCGCTGATGAACCGATGGAAGCCAATCCGCCAACAAAGCGTGAGCAACCATTGAGCAGTGTGTTGAACGATCTGAACTCATCGATTGTCTTACGAATGACGTTTGATTCTGAGACACTAACGGGCCAAAGCGGAGAGAAGGTTGTCAAAGACCTAAGTGGACACGAAAATCACGGAGAGATTCGTGGAGCCACCGTGGTGCCTGGCGTGAAGGGCGAGGCTCTAGAATTCCAAGGGCAAAGCTACGTCGATTGCGGCAACGCAACGACCCTACAGCCAGCCGACGCCTTTTCCATTTCGGTCTGGGTCTATCCGATCAAGGGAGCGGACTATCCCCGTATCGTGTCTAAGGAACTGACCTATGAACTGCGCTGGCAGTCGTATCGCGGCAATACCGGCCCTCTCCGCTTTGAAGGAGGCTTCGGCGCCGTCCGCGCCGCCCGTACTCCACCGTACGAAAAATGGCATCATATTGTGATTACATTCGGGAGGCATAGTGATGGGGGCGTAATGCGAATGTATCACAATGGGGCATTGATCGCTGAGCAGAAACCTAAGAGCTCCAAAGCCGGCAAACCCCATGGCCATCTCTACCTGGGCGTCTCGGGTCGAAACAACAGATATGAACACTATCGAGGCCTTCTCGATGAGTTGACGATTCTCAACCGGGAGATCACCGCCAACGAAGTTGAAGCAATGTATCGCGAGATAGCTCGAACGCGCTAGCTCACGTGTTCCACAACCAGCGACTCGATGATCGGAACTCGCCTGGTGTTCGGCGCGCTGATGAGGTGCTTCAAGCAGATTGCGTCCACGTGCGTCGGTGAGACCAATGTGAGACCGACCGACGCGGCAAAGCTGCACAGACGAGCAATGTGAGAACACACTCGCTCAACGAGGCAAGTCCAGCCAAAACCCGGCCAGATCCAACGAAAACGTCGCGCGTCGACTCACTGTCGAGGAATGCGACCGACTTCTTCAAAAGAACGACTGGCCAAATGACTTCGACCCGTACGAGTCGCTCTTAACGCTTGGAGCTGACGCGAGGGGACGTGTCAGGTTCGTCGATCCGCTCTGTTCGTCTCTTCGTTGGACCATACTCGATCTCTCTAGCAGCGGCCTGGGATTCGGGTCTCGGAACTTGCAGCCTACTCAAAGCAAAACAGATGTTTATTGCCCCGGAGGTAGATGGCGTCGCCTACGATGGCTGGTGATGCCAAGAATCTCTCGTCCAATTCGTTGATCGCCAGAACTTTCAATTGCGGGCCGCGTTGCACAACGACTGTTTTGCCTTCTTCGCTGAGTAAGTAGATGCGGTCCGCCGCGCCGACTGGCGAGGCACTGAAGTTCAGGAGCCCGGGCAAGCGGTGTTTGAAGTAGTGACGTGTGCCATCGGTTGCGCCGAGGCAGGAGAAGAAACTACGATCTTCCAGCAGATAGATCTCATCGCCCCACAGCATCGGACATGGCACGTAGGGTGTACCGCGACGGAGCGACCAGACCACGCTCTTGCTGTCGGTCAAGTCGCCGCGCTGGCCCAGTTTGATCGCGTGGAGCGTGTCCTTTCGCCAACCGCTGGCGGCGAATACCAAGTCGTGGCCGACGGCCGGCATGGGAATCGCACTCAAGCTCTGCCCGCCACATTGCCAAAGCAGCTCGCCCGTAGCCAAGTCGTACGATCGGACGGTCGCTCCGTTGACAACCACCTGGCAACGACCCGCATGGGTGAAGATGCGCGGCGTGGTCCAGTTTGAGACCTCGTCGCGATCCTGCTTCCAGATTCCCTTGCCGGTCCTCTTATCGAACGCCACGACGTACGACTGCAGTTCGTGATCGACGACGATCATCAGTGTGTCCCCGAATAGCGCCGGTGAACTACCTTCGCCCAAACCGGCCTCCTTCGCCTGCGGTTTGGGATCGTGTTTCCAGACGAGCTGGCCGTCGAAGTCGAAGCAATAGAGCCCGAATGAACCGAAGTAGGCGTAGACGTGCTTGCCGTCTGTGACAGCCGACTGCGAGGCAAACCTGCCCTTGAGGTGATGCCCCTGGTGTGGCATTGCCTCGTGAACGGTCCGGCTCCAAAGCACTCTGCCGGAGGTCCGCTCGACGCACACGATCGCAAACCTCTGTGGTTTCCACGAAACGATCGCCTCCCCGGGGTTGAGCTCTATGTTCGGCGTACCGGCCGGAATGACATCGGGAATGGGCATCTTCCTGTCGAGAGCAATTGCGGTCTGCAAAAAAATTCGATCGCCCCAGATGATGGGAGTCCCGTGCCCGCTGCCCTCAATAGGCGTCTTCCACCGCAAATTCGCCGTTTCGCTCCAAGTCACCGGAGGATCGGCCTTCAACGCCACGCCGTTCCAGGACGGCCCCCTCCACTGCGGCCAGTATTTCAGAGCTTCGTCCGCGACGTCGTCCGCCATGAGCCGTGTGGCAACCAGCGCTGCCAACAACATCCCGATAAATGCCTTTTTCAACGCGTTCCTTCCTTCGTATACCAATGTTTCCAATTTGAGGCGAGGCTGAATCCGTTGTCTCCGTGGCGCGTTTGAATAAATGCTCAGAGAATGCATTCAATCATCATTCGCGCGGACCGGCATCTTGGCGCCGGTTTCGCGCAGCCAGATGTCGAGTTTGTGCCCCAGGCGTCTGGCGCGTTCAGTCGACTCAATAGCCAAGTTCTTTTTCTCGCCGATGTCATCAGCCAGGTTGTAGAGTTCCAACGTGTCGTCGTCGTAGCGTTTGATGAGCTTGTAATCGCCTTCGCGAATGACGCCGCCGAGGCGGTTTCTCTTGTGAAACGCATAATTGGGGTAGTGGAAGTAGACAGCGTCGCGATCAAAGTTGCTTGTTTGCTCAAACAGCGGCAAAAGGCTCTTGCCGTCAACGGGGTGGTTCGGCGTTGGCGACAGACCGGCGACTTGAAGGAGTGTCGAATAACAATCCATACTGATCACGGGTGTGGCACAGGTCGTACCGCGTTCAACCCTGCCCGGCCAACGAACGATCCAGGGGATACGAATGCCTCCCTCGTAGAGCATTCCCTTGAATCCGCGCAGCGGGCGGTTGTCGCCGTTGTATCCCCCATTGTCGGATTTGAAGATCACCAGAGTGTTGCCGCGGAGGCCTGTATTGTCGAGCGCTGTGAGGAAACGTCCAATCTCGGTGTCCATGCCTTCGATCATGGCGGCGTAGATCGGATCCTTGATGCCCGGGCCTTTGCGCTGGCGATACTTGGCAATTAACGTCTCGCGCGCCTGCATGGGATAGTGGACGGAGTAGGGCCACCAGCTCAGGAAGAATGGGCGGTCGCGGTTTTCCTGGACATACGCGATCGCCTCGTCCGCCAACCGTTGAGGCAGGTATTCGCCCTCCCCCTTTTCCGTCAGTGTCGGGATGCGATAGGGCGCAAAGTAACTGGGTGGCCCACCACGGAAACAGCCGCCGATATTGATATCAAAGCCCTGCTTGTCGGGGCGAAGGTCGGGCTCCGCGATCTCCGCTTTGTTGTTCCGGGCGACATAGGACAGATGCCACTTGCCGATGTGGGCCGTGGCATAACCGGCCTCGGAGAGGCGCTCAGCGATCGTGACGTAGGAGAGCCCCAAGTGCCGGACGGTTTCGGCTTCCTGCAGGTTAGAACCCTCAAGCGAGAACCCGTCTTTGTGCCCCGGAGCGTGGTTGGTCAGGCGTAATCGGCCCGGCGTTTGCCCGGTCATCATCGCTGCTCGCGTCGGTGAGCAAACTGGGGCCGCGGCATACGCATTGGTGAAGCGCATGCCATCGGCCGCCAGCTGATCCAACGCTGGCGTGTCCAACCGCTCATTGCCGTAGCAATGCAGGTCCATCCAGCCCAAATCATCCGCCATAATAACGACGATGTTCGGCCCGTTCACCGGCGCGCCAACCGCAACGCAGCATAACGTGGCAACCCAGCAAGTGAACAAGGCCAAGATCTGTTTCGAGTTCATAGAAGAAGTCCTACTGATTGGCAATTTGATTTCCTCTTGCCGGGGAGATCGCGTGTTTACCCGCTCATTCTAGTCGAAACGATGCTCGAATCGATCGAGAATACTATTTGTCCGATGACACGCCATCATAAACGACCGCCACATGCATCCACCGACCGAGGTCGTATGGGTCGAACACGGATTCGGTACGATATGCAGCGTATCTAATTTCTTGGCCCCAGCTTCGTTGAGAAGCTTGACCGCCTAGACGGCGTTGCTATGATCGAGGTTCCGTGACATATCGTTCCGACCTTGAACGGTTCCAGCAGGTCTCTTTCGTGAAGATCTGCACATGCCCATGAATACCGGAACACGCGGTCGGCGTTTTTCGACGGACTGCCAGGCTTGTCGAACGCGTCTCGATGGCGGGGATGTATCCGATCCCACGAGTTGCGAATCATCGGAGGCACTGCAATGCTCAAGGTGTGCTTCATTTTTCTGGCCATGTTGCTTATGGCGGGTAGTACCCAGGGGCAGCAGGCCGCGTCTCAAGGCGCTGGTGGGGACGACTCGCTGGCGAAGAGGAGCTATTCCGACTGGTCGAAGTTCGATCCAGCGAATTTCGACCCGGAACACACCTACAGTTTCCAGGTCGGTGATATCCGCGTCGTCATCGGCGATCACTACGCCCACGGAGGTACCGATCGGCCCAGCTACACCGGCATCCACCACCTCTCCCACAAGCTACGCGAGTCGAATGTCTTCTGCCCCCTGTACGCGGGAATGATCGGGATTCGACGCCAGTCTCGCATTGCGCCCGCCGGAGACAATGGAGCCGTCATCTGGGTCGGCGAGGGCCAAAGCAAGATTAGTGAGGAGTACATCGTCAGGCCACCCCACTACATCGACCACACCGCGAGGTTCACGGCCGGCGCTCAAACAGGGGCCTGGAACAACACTTCCTACATGAATGGTCCAGGCGACCCGGGGATCTACCTACTCGGGGCCGACGGCACCTGGGTCCGCCACTACTCCGAGAAGCATGGCCACGCGGCGAGCGTTGCTCCCGCCACCATGGATCAGCTGCCGACCGTGAACAAGGTGGACGATTCGCCGTACCCACACGGAGGCGCCGGCTTTCATGAGGGCTTCAGCGAGGTTAGATTCGATCCGAACTATGCCCTCTTCTTCGGCCGCTTCGATGACATGGTTCTGGTCTACATGATCGAGCGTCGTTGGGGGCGCGATCTTCTGCCGTACATGTCGCCCACCGGAGGCGGATACAGCAAGGAGTCCGATCGATCGAACCCCGCATGGGACTACCGCTACTGGCTCCGCGAGCTCACGCCGGACCAGGAGGTCATCATTCGCACCCGCGTTGTATACAAACTTTGGGCCGGAGCTCAGGATGTTCTGCAAGAGTACGATAGCTGGCACAAAGAGTTGTCGGCCCGTCAGAAACATTGACCGCGCGCGAGGGCAAATCTTCTTGTGAAGACCGCCGAGCACCCCGTGCCTCCTGAAAGATCACAAAGGTAAGCCAATGAACAACGGGACGCGTCCCGGCACGATTCGTCTGCCCTATGGTCATCGCATTCTGAGCTTGGGAGCAGCGGCCCTTTTAACGGTCCTGCTCCATCTGCCCGGCAACGCTGGCGACCAGACCGCTGGTGGCAAACGGCTACCGGCGTTCCCCGGAGCCGAGGGTTCGGCATGTTCAGCCGCGGCGGTCGCGAAGGAGAAGTGTACGTCGTCACCAATCTGAACGGTCGCGGGCCGGGGAGTCTCCGTGAGGCGGTCGAAGCCGACGGCGCGCGTATCGTGGTCTTTGCCGTCGGCGGGGCAATCGATCTGGGCGGGCCACTTGCGATCCGCAATCCCTACTGCACAATCAAGGCGACTTTGAAGTGTATAACGTGTTCGACGTTGCTCGCCACGCTGTGTTCCTCACCCTAAATGGCAAATGACTATTGACAAATAACTAATGAGAAATCCGCATGTGGCGTCGATTCTTCGTTACTTACACCCCGACGCCGAAAAGGCCTTCTAATCAGAACCTGGTCTAGGCCCCGACCAAAACTGCGCCTCGGTGCCCGCCCGGCCCTCTCCCCCAAGACATCGACACAAGAATCCGACGGCGTTGGCGGTTATACTCCAATCACGGGCGTGACCACCAGCAAAGATGTTCGGTCGTGGTGGACCACCCGCCTCGCATTTTCCTTCCTCTTCACAGTCCGCGTTGACATTATGCCCTTACTCCGTCACTCGTTCGTCATGTCGGCAGCTCTCGCGGTTGTCGGTTCCGTTCTTCCCGTCGACGCCCAGGACAAGGAGCCGACGATTGCCGAGTTGGCTGCTAAGTTGCCCGCGATTCCAGCTCGAGGGCCCGCAGCATCACGCGATCAGATCCAGATGCGCGACGGTTTTCACGTGACGCTTGTGGCGGCGGAACCGTTGGTGCGCGATCCCGTGGCGGTTGACTTTGACGAGCAAGGGCGCATGTTCGTGGTCGAACTACCGCAGTACAACGGTTATGCGGTCGAAGATTTCGAGGAGCACGGTACGGTCCGAATGCTCGAAGACACCAATACGGATGGCCGTTTTGACAAGAGCACCATCTATGTCGACAACCTGGATTACCCCACCGCCGTTGCCTGCTGGGATGGCGGGCTGTTTATTGGGGCTGCGCCAGACCTGCTGTACGTCAAAGACACCGATGGCGACGGTGACGTGGACCTGCGTCAGGTCGTCTTCACTGGTTTTGGCAAGGACAAAGCGGGTGAAGCCCATTTAAACTCATTTCGTTGGGGCTTTGACAATCGGTTTCATATTTCGACGAATCTCTCCGGCGGCGACATTCGGATCGGCTCGGATTCAGACGGCCCAACAGTGTCGGTGCGCGGTCGCGGCCTCATCTTCGACCCACGCGATCTGTCGCGGTTCGAACTGACCAGCGGTGGCGGGCAACATGGTATGAGTATGGACGATTGGGGGCAGAAATTCGTTTGCTCCAACAGTGTGCCCGCTCAAACGCTGATGCTCGATGATCGGTACCTCGCGAGGAATCCCCATCTTCAGGCACCGTCCGCAGCGGTCGATATCGCTCCCCAGGGAAAATTCACCAAACTGTTCCGAATCAGTCCCAACGAACCATGGCGCGAGCTGCGGACCAGCTTGCGTAAGACGGGCAAGTTCCGAGGTTCCGACGAAGGTGGAACGCCGTTCGGTTTCTTCACGGGAGCGACGGGGATTACCATCTATCGCGGTGACGCCTGGCCAGAGGCGTTTCGCGGCAACCTGCTGGTGGGTGACGTGGCGAACAACTTGATCTATCGCGCGACGCTCGAAGCGAAGGGTGTTGGATTGGTGGCGCGGCGAGCAGACGAAGGGAGGGAGTTTTTCGCAACACGCGATATCTGGACTCGGCCCGTTCAATTGGCCAACGCACCCGATGGGACACTGTTCGTCTTAGACATCTATCGCGGTCTGATCGAAGGTGCCGCGTTCCTCCCGCCGGAGTTTTTAGAGTTTCTCGAGCCAACTAGCGGCAACGACCGTGGGCGCATTTACCGCATCGAACCCAACGGCTTCCAATCGCGGCAAACGCCTCGGCTTGGCGAATCTTCGACGGCCAAGTTGGTTGCCTTACTAGACCATCGCAACGGTTGGCACCGTGACACTGCTTCGCGGCTGCTTTATCAACGCCAGGATAGGGCCGCTATTGCGCCGTTGAAGAAGCTGGTTGCGTCCGCTTCGCTGCCGGTCGGGCGGATGACGGCGCTGTATTCGCTAGCCGGGCTTGATGCACTCGACGAGGCAACCCTTTTGGGCACGTTGACGGACTCTGATCCCATGGTTCGTGTTCACGCCCTGAAGCTCGGCGAGCAATTCACAGACAAATCGCCGGCGATTGCTGCAATGATGTCCGCGATGGTGGAAGACTCGGAGTTGCGAGTTCGCTACCAAGCCGCTTTTTCGCTCGGCGCGCTTCGCGGAACATCACCGAATCTGGCATTGGCAAAGATCGCGCTGAAGGACGGTGCTGATCCATGGGTGCGTCTTGCCGTGCTCAGTTCGTTGCACGATGGCGCGGGTGAAGTGTTTGATGTAGTTGGGCGGGACCTCCGTTTTCGGTCAATGGTGCACGGCCGCGATTTTCTGCTGACATTGGCTCGCCAGATCGGCGCGGTCAATCGTACCGATGAATTGGCGGTCGTGTTGAAGATGATCAACAGCTTGCCGCCTGCCGAAAAACCGTTGGCCGAA
>JASLPZ010000213.1:0-12368 GCA_030744725.1 Pirellulaceae bacterium | reverse complement strand
CCGGTCGA
Organism: Pirellulaceae bacterium; assembly: GCA_030744725.1. Classification (GTDB taxonomy): domain Bacteria; phylum Planctomycetota; class Planctomycetia; order Pirellulales; family Pirellulaceae; genus ARS98. The sequence continues at coordinate 12,360 of JASLPZ010000213.1, read as the reverse complement.
ACCGCCACAAGGCGAGATGATTCCAGCCCCCAATCGATCTGCACCCACGGCACAGATCTGGGAAATGATCGAAGATCGGGGGCTTGAGCTCCGCACAGTGCCGGAGCATCTGGTTCCCCGGGACAGGCCGGTCTTCCGACCCTCCGAGCGTTCGTTGCTGTTGGCGCGGTCGTACGCTCGCTACCTGTGCCGCAAGAACGGGGCCGCCACGGCCGAGTTGATCCGCCACACACAAGAGCCGATCACACCGGCGGTGATGTTCATGAGTGGTCAACCGCCTGCTGCGGCCTTCAACGAACTTATCTCCAACTTCGGGGAGTTGCCCGAGTGAAGGCTGCTAAAGGCAAAGATGGCCGAAAAGTCAAAAAGGGGTCTGGTGCCGTCGTGCAAAGCACCCCGCGGGCCGTGCCGGCAACGGTACCTGACCCGTCCCTGAACAATGGTGGCTCTTTGTCGCCCAGAGCAGCGTTTCGATCCTGGGTGGAGTTCTGGTTCCGCCCGACTGATCCTATTGGGCTGCACGCCATCCGTGTGCTGGCCGGGATTCTATTCCTCGCTTGGCTCCTGCCAATGGCAGGCCAACTGGATGGCCTGTTTGGTCTGCACGGTTTCTTCGATCAGGAAGCGTACCGAGAAGCTGCTCGTTTGCCAGAAGGAGCACGCCCGCAGATCGGCTGGTCAGCCCTCTTCCTGTGCGGCTCCAGCCCAATGCTTCTGAAAGCAGCCTACGGTGTATCGCTCGTAGTGCTAGCTCTGTTTGTGCTCGGAATCGCAACGCGACTGACTGCGGTGCTGACCTGGGTCATTGTCGTTTCGTTCACCGCAAACCCGGCCACCAGCTATGATGCCGATGCGTTGCTGGTGATTCTGGCGTTCTATCTCATGATCGGCTACGTCTTCCTTGGCCAGCGCGGCAGCGCCCCATCGCTCAGCTCGCGCTTGCTGGGTTGCAGGGAAACTTGGCTCTTCATTTCCGCGAGGGCCGGCAAGTCGGCAGGCCCCCGTCCGCATAGCGTGGCCGCCAACGTTGCTATGCGCCTGCTGCAGGTGCATCTGGCCATCGTGATCGTCACTAGCGGGCTACACAAATTGCAGTTCGGCGATTGGTGGGCTGGCGTCGCCTTCTGGTATCCTCTTTATCCGCCTCTTGTGACGACCGTTGAAGAGGTGCGCGAGCATGTGGCTGATCGGATCTCTTTCCTCGTGTTCCTCAGCCTTGCCGCCTACGCCACCCTGTGCTGGCAGATCACCTTCCCTATATTTGCCTGGAGACGCTACTGGCGGAAGATGCTGTTAGTCGGAGCGATCGCGGGTTGGCTGGGCAGCGCATTTCTGTACGAGCTGCCGCTGTTCGGACCGGCGATCTTCATCGGCTGTCTCAGTTATTTATCTCCCACAGAATGGGAGCGAGTCTGCGATCTGCTGGCTAAGATCTCTCCCTTTTCTCCAGCGAGGCAAGGATGATTCAGACTGCCAAGTGGCTTTGGCCGGCAGGGAGTGCCGCCACCGTGATCTTCTGCGTCGCCTGTGCACCTGTGGACAAGCCAACCTCCGAGAAGACGGCGGTACCTATTTCGTCCAACGATGCTGCCCTGGAACAGTTGGCGGCGCCCCCGGCCGAGATGCCCAGCGGGCTCAGAGAACGGATTGACGCAGCTATCAAGCAGGTAGAGCATCGAGACATCCAGGTCAGCAACGGCTTTTGGACCGTATCTCACGGGATCCTGGGTGTGGGACCGGAACTCGCACTTTACGACCCCGAGGCCAGGGATCGCGTGAACGCAATCGATTACATCTGCAGCGGTGGCGAGGTGCGTGGCATGAGGTTCATCCCGACCAAATACGGGCTGGATGTACAAAACGGACCGATGTTCGTCGGTCAGGGACATGTGGACCAGTTTGTAGCGGAGATGGTCCAGTCAGGCTTGTCCCCCGACCGGGAGTTCATTGTCTATGGCAAACAGTACACCTTCATGGACTTCATCCGTCACACTCAGTCACGGGTGCGAGTGACGTCGGATCAAGAGTTGAGCTGGGCCATCGTCGCCATCGGCGAGTGTCTCGGAACCGACATCAGCTGGACCAACAGTTTTGATGAGGAACTGCACTTCGAGGACTTGGTCCGCTATGAACTGGATCAGAAGATCGAGGAGGCCGCGTGCGGCGGCACACACAGTCTCTTCGGACTATCTTGGGTTTATCAATTGCACCGCCGCAGCGGCGGTCAAGAGACAGGAATTTGGAAAGAAGTTGCCGACAAGACGGCCAAGTACCAGAAACGGGTCCAGACACTGCAGAACTCCGATGGTTCGTTCTCGACAAACTTCTTCCGCGAGCCGGGCAATGCCAGTGACAAGAAGCTGCGCATCAATACCACCGGCCATATGTTCGAGTGGTTGGCACTCTCGCTGACAGATGCGCAGCTGCAGGAGCCCTGGGTGCAGCAGGCTGCAAATGCCCTGGCATTAATGATCCTCGATATCCAGGACTCGCCGATGGAGGGCGGAACGCTATACCATGCGGTTCACGCCTTGCGTCTCTACAGCTCACGCCAAACCACACCGAAGAATGATTAACGCCAATTGCCCTCACACTGATGGGCTGGCCGGCTTCGCGGAACGTCATTCGGCTCTTTGCTTTCCGTACGGAATAGAAGATAATCACAACAGTGTTTATCGAGTATAATGGCTGACGTCTGCCTTTAGTTGCTTGTGCGCCGGCGTTGTTGCGTTGCCGATTCAACGGAGAGGAAAAGCGTGCCATGCGTGAGATGTTCCACAAAGGCCCAGCGAACTGGAAAACGGCGAGTTTCACACAATGCTGGATGGTGCTTCTCTGTGCCCTGCCGCCTGCCGCGGTGACGGGGGCCGACGGTCCGATTGCTCCAAGAGAATTCGCGCTGCCGGATCACCTGGAAGCGACGGTATGGGCGGAAGCACCGATGTTCTACAACCCAACGAATATCGACATCGACGAGCGGGGGAGGGTGTGGGTCGCCGAGGCGGTCAACTATCGCAATTTCAAGCCCGATACCGAGGGCCGATTAAAACATGCAAAGGGCGATCGTGTCATCGTTCTCGAGGACACGGATCACGATGGTAAGGCCGACAAGTCCACCGTGTTCGTCCAAGACAAGGATCTGGTCGCGCCGTTGGGCATTGCGGTCTTCGGAAATCGTGTGATCGTTTCTTGTTCGCCGTCGCTGATCGTATACACCGACACAGATCGTGATGGACGATTTGACGCCAGCATCGACAAGAAAGAAGTTTTCCTCACCGGATTCGGTGGACTCGATCACGATCATGGATTGCACGCCGTGGTGGCCGGCCCTGATGGACGCTGGTACTTCAACGCAGGCAACGCAGGATCGCACACGGTCACCGACAGGGCAGGCTGGACCTTACGGGCTGGCGGTTGGTACACGGGCGGCACGCCTTACAACACCGAGAACACTCCCGGGCGCACGAGCGACGACGGACGAGTTTATGTGGGCGGATTGGCCATGGCGATCAATCCCGACGGCACGGGTCTGTCGGTCCACGCTCACAATTTTCGCAACAACTTCGAAGTATGCCTCGACTCACTCGGCAACGTATTTCAGAACGACAACGACGACCAGGTCGTCTCCTGTCGCACGACCTGGTTGATGCAGTACGCCAATGCCGGATATTCGTCAGCTGATGGCCGGCGGAGTTGGCAGGCGGACAAGCGGCCCGGTCAGTCGGTTCCGATCGCACACTGGCATCAGGAAGATCCAGGAGTCCTACCGTTCGGAGACCTCTACGGCGCCGGCTCGCCTACAGGGATGGTAGTTTACGAAGGTGATGCGCTCGGCAAAGAGTTCCGTGGTATGTTGCTCAGCTGCGAAGCGGGGCGCAACGTGGTTTTTGGTTACCATGTTCAGCCTCATGGCGCAGGGTTCGATCTACGCCGGTTCTCGTTTTTCAGTTCCGGCCTGCCCGATGATCCGGACTACAAATGGAACCAGGTCGAACAGGATCGCCGAAAATGGTTTCGCCCCTCTGACGTAGCCGTTGGTACGGACGGTGCGATTTACGTCGCCGACTGGTTCGATCCGATTGTGGGCGGTCATGCCATGAACGATCTCAAGGGCACCGGAGCGATCTATCGAATCGCGCCGAAAGGCCGAATGTTGGCCATACCAAGTATTGACCTGAACACGATCGATGGGCAGATCGCCGCGCTCGCAAGCCCCGCTCCCAACGTACGGTTTCTCGGTTTCGAGAAGCTACGTGCGCGGGGCGAAGAGGCTTTACCTGTGGTAACTACACAGCGTAAGCACAACAACCCCTACCTCCGCGCCCGCGCAATATGGCTGATGGCTCAACTCGGAAATGCGGGCCGCAGCGCCGTGGTCAAATTGCTCAGCGACGACGATCCGAACACTCGCGTCGTGGCGTTTCGCGCACTGCGTCGCGCCAGCACAGATATACTCGCACTGGCCGCACAACTGGCGACTGACACATCGCCAGCCGTGCGGCGCGAAGTGGCATTAGCGATGCGCGACGTGCCGCTAGATCAGTGCCAAGACATCCTCATGAAAATTGCGGCGGGATTAGATGGTAAGGACCGTTGGAATCTCGAAGCGTTCGGTACGGCCTGCGACGGGAAGGAAGAGGCGATGTACTCCAGACTGTACGAGCGATTCGGCGCTGCTCCACTGGACTGGGATGAACGATTTGCCAGACTGGTTTGGCGTCTGCATCCCGTGGCAGCAATCGAGCCGTTAGTAACACGCGCCCTGTCCGACGAATTGACGATGCCGCAACGGAAGCAAGCGATCGACACGATAGCCTTTGTACAAGACCCTGCAGCTTCCGAAGCTATGGTCAAGATTGCATCGCAGGGCCCCAGTGACTTGCGGGCCGACGCGAACTGGTGGGTCGGTTTTCGTGGCCACAACCTGTGGCGTGAATACCCTGCAGCGCTGCGAGATTCTCCTGATGCCACATCTGCGATAACAAAAGCTACCGGCATTGCGTTGCCTGAACGTCCAGCCTTCGTGAGTGAAGTCATTGGTCGAGGAGACGTGGCCGACGTTCGGGTGCAGATCGCTGGTGCCAAACGGCTGTATCTGGTCGTGACAGATGCTGGTGACGGTGCATCGTGTGATTGGGCGGATTGGGTTGAACCGCGACTGATTGGGCACCAGAGCGAAGTCAAGCTGACGAGTCTTCACTGGGACGAGGCGACGACTGAGTTCGGACAGGTATCGGTGGATCGAAATTGCCAAGACTTGCCGCTCCGGATTGGCGGGCATTCGATTCTAAACGGTATCGGCACCCATGCCTTGTCCGTGATTGTGTACGACATTGCCGATCGTGATTTCCAATGGTTCGAGGCCCGCGGAGGGCTGGACAACGGTCGCCGCGACCTGGGCGGGACAGACTACCCGGGCGGAAAACCCTCGGTGGTGTTTCATGTCTACCACGACGGGCCGACAGCCGAGTCGCGAGCCCGCAAACAGCAAACCGTCCTGTTGGACGCAAACGCTGAGTTGTCGTTGCGAAAGGAATCGGCCATTGCCATGGCGCGCAGCAAAGTCGGAGGAATGCGTCTGTTGGGCTTGGCGTCACAGGGCAAGCTGCCAGCCGAATTGCACGGCGTAATCGGCGAGTACATTCATCTCAACCCAGACTTATCCGTACGTGCGATGGCTGGCCAACATTTTTCCCGCCCGACGATCAACGGCCAACCGCTACCGGCTCTTGGAGAACTCTTAAAGATGCGCGGTGACGCAGCTCGCGGTAAGAAACTCGCTTTTGAACGAGCCGAATGTGCCAATTGCCACTTGTTTTCTGGTCAGGGAAAGTCGGTTGGTCCCGACTTGACCGGTGTCGGTCGCAAGCTCGATCGCACGCGGCTGTTCGATTCGATCTTGAATCCTTCCGCGTCGATTGTTTTCGGCTACGAAACGTGGCTGATCGCGCTGGACGACGGTCGGGTACTGACGGGATTCATTGTGGGTGAGGGCGATCCAGTTCTGCTCAGGGACGCTAAAGGCGAGCAGCACGCAATCCCCGCGGCTACAATCGAGTTTCGCAAACGCCAATCCGTGTCGATCATGCCGGAAGTCGCGAAGGCCAGTCTGAACTCGCAAGAACTGGCCGACATCGTCGAGTTCTTGACCGGTCAGACGGCCAGCCAGTAACTCTTTCACACAAGCTAATCAATCGTGGAGACAACCGTGAACACATCTCGAATGACTCGTCGCGAAGCGCTGGCGGCGACCGGAGCGGGCTTCGTACTGTCACCAACGCTGTCGGCCTTGGCAGCTGACGAGCAACGACGGTTCAAGATCGGTGCTTGTGATTGGTCGATTGGACGACGCGGTCAGATCAGCGCTCTGGCACTTGCCAAAGAAATCGGGCTCGACGGTGTTCAAGTCAGTTTCGGCAAACCTGGTGACCAAGTCGATTTACGTAAAAAGGATGTCCGTCAACAGTACCAACAGGCCGCCATGAAGCACGGCGTTGAGATCGCGTCGCTGGGCATGGGTGTGCTCAACAGCGTTCCCTACTCGTCTGATCCGGATGCCGAACGATGGGTCGAAGAGTGCATCGAAGTCCTGCCTGAACTTGACCAGAAGATCGTTCTCTTGGCGTTCTTCAGCCGGGGTGACATCAAGGACAAACCCGCGTTGCAAAAGGAAGTGATTCGTCGTCTTAAGAGGGTAGCACCGAAAGCCGAGAAGGCAGGTGTCATCCTCGGCCTTGAGACGTGGCTTAGCGCCGACGAGCACCTGCGAATCCTCGACGCTGTGGGCTCGCCGGCGATACAGGTCTACTACGACACGGCCAACATGGAAAAGCAGGGCTATGACATCTATAAGGAGATCCGTCAATTGGGTCGAGAGCGTATCTGCGAATTCCACTGCAAGGAAAACGGTTTCCTGCTTGGTGAAGGCCGCGTTGATTTTCGTCGAGTGAAAGACGCCATGGACGACATCGATTACAGTGGCTGGCTAGTGATAGAATCGGCGGTCGGAAAAGGCAAGAATGTGCAGGACAGCTACGTTCACAACCAGAAATACCTGAGATCCGTGTTTCTGTAACGAGCACACTATCTTTCGATGCTGAGCCTCAACCGGTACGGTTTTCACATCATGTCGCCTCTCCCGGCCGCTACCGCGTCCGACCTCTCACAGTGGGAGAGGTGCAATGAGATACGTAGAGCCCGATATTTCGTAGATCGCATAAGGCGACGGACCGATGAGAACTTACCTGTAGGACGGATTCCGCCGCTCGCACAATGTCCCGAAAGGGGCGCAAACCACGTGAGGAGACGCATGAACGTTCGAACCCTCTGGATGATCACTCGATATCTAATATCAGTGTCTCTCTCCGTCGGTTTGGCCCAACCGGCCCGATCCCAGGACAAAGCGGCAAGTGTCTTGCGCGTGGGAGTGATCGGATTGGATACATCTCATGCATCTGCGTTTTCGCGTGTTCTAAACGATCCACAGCAGGCGCCAGAGTTTTCCGGTTGCCGCGTTGTTGCCGCGGTTTCCTCCCACAGCCCCAATATTGCCGAGAGTGTTCGCTACTTACCCCAAGTCACCAAGGAGATTCAAGCGTTGGGCATCGAGATCGTTCCATCGATCGACGAAATGCTGAAACGAGTTGATGTTGTCTTGCTGGAATCGATCGATGGAAATCCTCATCTTGCACAAGCGTTGCCCGTGCTGCGTGCGAGGAAACCGCTGTTTGTCGATAAACCAGTTGCCGGTTCGCTAACAGACGCCGTGTTGTTGTACGACATTGCGAAGCACTTCAAGACTCCCGTGTTTTCGTCTTCTTCGTTGCGCTATACCGACGGAGCCAAAGCGATCGCGGCAGGGTCGGTTGGCGATGTCACAGCGTGCGATGCTTTCAGCCCCTGTCCCGTCGAGCCAACACATCCCGATTTCTTCTGGTACGGGATTCACGGTGTCGAGACGCTTTTCGCAGTTATGGGACCAGGTTGCGAAACCGTAAGCCGAGTTCATTCCGCCAATACGGATGTCGCTGTTGGTCTCTGGCAGGACGGCCGCATCGGAACCTTTCGCGGGAGACGGAAAGACAACAACGGTTACGCGGGTGGATACGGAGGCACGGCCTTTGGCACGAAGGGAATCGCGGCAGTTGGCGGTTTTAGCGGGTACGAGCCGTTGGTTGTAGAGATCGCCAAGTTCTTCAAGACCGGCAAGGCACCAGTGAGCCCCGACGAGACGCTCGAAATCTACGCGTTCATGGAAGCGGCGGACGAGAGTCGACGTCGCGACGGTGCCGCCGTTCATCTGTCCGATGTCCTTGCAAAAGCTCGTCATGCGGCTCAGAATCGAATTGACGTGTTACTGGCACGACCAGCAAAAGCCGTTCCTGGGAGATGAGTGATGGAGTTTTCGCACATTGGTATCGTCACGGAGGACAAGAAAGAAGGTGAAACGTTCGTCGAGGCAACTCGCGTATGGATCACCGACTTTGTCAGCCACCCACACCATGTGGAATGGCTCCGCTTCGAATCGGACAGCCCCGTAAGCGGACCGCTCCGCACGCAACCTCATGTCGCGTATCGCGTCCCTTCGATTGAAGAGGCGTCCGCAGGCATGAACGTGCTCATGGAGCCGTTTCATCCAATGGACGGGCTACGCGTCGCCTTCTTTCAAACTGAAGACGGGGCGGTTGTCGAGTTCATGGAGTACGAAGAGTCTCCGTTTGAAACGTAAAAGGGGCGGGAGGAAAGAACCATCCCATGATCCACGTTGCCCGGCGCACTCTGCTGTTACTCCCTTGCATTTTTCATTGCCACGCCATCCTTTGCGCGGACGAAGGTCGATCAGGGTGGTCCGAAGTGTCAGTTCCCGGTGTTTGGGAAGAGCAGTCAGACATGCAGCTGGCTGACTACGACGGCATTGCCTGGTATCGCTGTTACGTCAAAGTCCCCGCTCCCTGGACGGACATGAAAGGTCGCCCGTTGTGGCGTGAATCCGTGACGCTGACGATCGAAAGAGTCGCGGATGCGTGCGAAGTGTACATCAACGGTCGGAAACTCGGTCAAGCCGGTTCGCTACCGCCACATTTCAAGAGTGGCCGCGACGAGTACCAGCGTTTCAAAGTGCCGCCCGGAATGTTGCAGCCCGGTCAATACAACGCCGTTGCCGTGCGGGTCTACAACAAGGATGGCAACGGCGGCTTCACGGCTCGCGCGCCGGTGCTTGGCGGGTACTTCCTCGAAAGTGTTTTAAAAGGCACGTGGCAGTTTCGCACGGGTGACAACTTGGAGTGGGCAGGCAGTGCCGTCGCAGAGAAACCAGCGATTGGCGCGTTCGATCAATTCACCGAAGCAACCTCGGCGCTAGGACGTTCTGACACACTGAATCCCGGCCAGCGTCTGCCGCCCAAAGAATCACACAAATTGACGAAAGTCGCCGATGATCTCGCCCTGGATCAATTGCTGACCGAACCACTCGTAGCGCAACCCTTGTTCATGAGTTTTGATGAACGCGGGCGGCTGTGGGTCGTCCAGTATCGGCAGTACCCATATCCGGCGGGCATCAAGGTACTCAGTCGCAACAAGTATTATCGAATGGAGTTCGACAAGGTATCGCCGCCACCGCCCAACCATTTTCCTGGCACGGATCGCATTTCCATTCATGAAGACACGGACGGCGACGGCAGTTACGACAACCATAGGACCTTCGCAAATGATCTGAACATTGCGACATCTGTCGCGCGAGGACGTGGCGGAGTCTGGGTCCTCAATCCTCCCTACCTACTGTTCTATCCCGATGCCAACGACGATGATTTGCCCGACAGTGACCCAGTGGTTCATCTAACTGGATTCGGCCTTTCCGATACACATTCAGCCCCCAACAGTCTGCAGTGGGGTCCCGATGGTTGGCTGTATCTCGTACAGGGGAGCAATGTTGTCACGCATTTGAAGACACCAGCCGAAAGGGACTCCGCGTCTTTGTACTGTGAAGGGCCGGCCGTCTGGCGCTATCATCCCGAGACGCATCGATATGAGATCTTTGCCGAAGGTGGAGGCAACGCGTTCGGTCTGGAAATAGATGCCCAAGGACGCGTCTACTCGGGGCACAACGGCAGCAACACGCGCGGCTTCTACTACGTACAGGGCGGTTACTACGACAAGGGGACGGAACGCAAATACGGAGATGTCAACAATCCGTATGCCTTCGGTCTGTTACCGTTCATGGCCCATGCTCCAACGCCCAGGTTCAGCCATGCGTTCGTCAAGTACGAAGGGAACGGGCTGCCGTCAAAGTATCATGGTCGGTTGTTCTCCGTGGATCCCCTGCATCAGAATGTTGTCGTCTCAGAGATCCTGGCAAAGGGATCGTCATTCGGGACGGTCGACATCGGCGATGCGCTGGTCAGTGACGACATCGGCTTTCGCCCCGTCGCCATTGCATCGGGGCCTGACGGAGGAGTTTATGTCGCTGATTTCTATGAGGAGTTCATCGCGCACGGACAACACTATCAAGGTCAGATCGATCCTGATTCGGGACGCGTCTATCGCTTGCGGGCAAAGACATCTAAGACACTTCCGCCGTTCGATCTCGGCCAGTCTACAACCGACCAGTTGATCGATCTACTGAAACATCCCAACAAATGGCATCGCCGTACCGCGTTGCGTTTGCTTGCCGATCGCCGAGACGAATCTGCGATTCCACGGTTGCTGGTGTTGATGCGAGACGCCCACGGTCAGACGGCGTTGGAAGCACTGTGGGCTCTGAATCTTGTCGGTGGCTTCACCGAAGACGTGGCATCGGCGACACTCAGGCACGCGAATCCCATGGTGCGTTTCTGGACCGTGCGTCTGTTGGGTGACCGGCAAGACATTTCGTCCGCTACAGGAATCCAGCTAGCTCTCTTGGCAAAATCCGATCCCAACGTAGAAGTTCGGGGCCAACTGGCGGCGTCGGCACGACGTCTTCCCGTCAACGTGTGCCTAGCAATCGCCAAGGGATTGCTGTCGCACGACGAAGATGCCAATGACCCATTCCAGCCGCTGATGGTGTGGTGGGCAATAGAATCCAGAGCCGCGTCGGACCGTGGTGCGGTAGTCGACTTGATGAGGGATCAGTCCCTATGGCTACGTCCCATGACGGTCGATTCCATTCTCCCGCGACTCATGCAACGATATGCCACGGCCGGTGGCCAAAACGACTTGAGCACATGTGCTGAGCTGTTTGAACTGGCTCCAGACGACCGGTCGCGAGCAGCGTTGATGAGCGGTTTTGAACAATCGTTTCGTGGGCGGTCGATGGCGCGTCTGCCCCTGCGTCTGGCAGAAGCAATTGCCAAAGCAGGCAACGGTTCCATCGCGCTGCAGGCTCGACTCGGCGATGCCACTGCCGTCCGAAAGCTGCGCAACGCGGTGGCAACTGACCAGACACCCGAACACCAACGAATCGAATACGCTCAAGTACTCGGCGAGTTAAACGACTCAAAAAGTGTCGCCGTCTTGTTGAGTGTGTTGACTTCGACAGGTAGTGCACCGTTACAAAGCGAAGTGCTTGCGGCGCTTACTGCTTTTTCCGACCAACAGATCGCCGAGACGATCGTTGCACACTATGACGCGCTGCACGAAGACGTTCGTCCCGTCGCATACAACGTGCTGGTCAGCCGGAAGGATTGGAGTCGGGCAATGTTGGAAGCCGTTGAACGGGGTGTCATCGATCCGGCGGCGATCCCAAACGACACGGTTCAGAAGATGACGGTCCACAAAGACGAACGGATTGCCGAGCTGGTCCGAAAGCACTGGAGCGATGTCCAGGGCGCTTCGACGGACGAAATGAAGCAACAGATTGAGCGGCTGAGTCGTGTCTTGGATTCAGAGACGGGCAACCCCTACGCGGGCGAGCAGCTGTTTGTAGAGAGCTGTGGAAAGTGTCATCGTTTGTTTCACCAGGGTGGTCACATCGGACCGGATCTCACTCAGTACAAGCGAGACGACACGCTCCGGATGCTGTTGAACGTCGTGAACCCGAGTGCCGAGATCCGCGAGGGTTTTGAAAACTACATGGTGCTGACTGACGATGGACGCGTAGCCGCTGGGTTCTTATTCGATCAAGACAAACACATCGTTGTCCTCCGCGGAGCTGATGGCCAAAACATTACCATCGGACGTAAGGATATCGACGAAATGGTGAAGCAGCCAAAGTCGCTGATGCCCGAAGGTCTGCTGAGCAAACTGAGCGACCAACAGGTTCGCGACCTGATGGCGTACATCCGCAGCAGCCAGACGACGCAATAGGTCGAGCAGCGGAATCTGGCTTACCAATCGTAGGACGGGGTCGGCGCCGCAGGACGGGGTCGGGAGTCTTTTTCACCA
>JASLPZ010000212.1:0-12373 GCA_030744725.1 Pirellulaceae bacterium | reverse complement strand
ATTCGCCGGCGCCGAGACTCGCCCAGCCTCTTTTCGCGCAGGCATTGCCAATTTGGAAACGCACCAGCGATGTTGTCGCGTCTTGCCTGGGATTGATGATATTGGCACCGTTGTTGGCTGTCGTGGCGGCAGCAATCAAGCTGACTTCCCGGGGGCCAGTTCTCTTTCGACAACTGCGTAGCGGACAGGGTGGCGTGCCGTTCGTAATTTACAAATTCCGCACGATGTGCGCTAGCGCGGAAGAACGCAAGGCGGAGTTGCTGGGCCAGAACGAGCAGGACGGGCCCGCGTTTAAGGTCGTGGATGATCCGCGGATTACCGCAATTGGCGGCTACTTGCGGCGGACGTGTCTGGATGAACTGCCGCAACTGTGGAATGTTCTGCGCGGCGAAATGACCTTGGTCGGCCCGCGGCCACTTCCGTGCGATGAAGCTCGCCAGTGCGACAGTTGGCAACAGCGGCGGTTGGATATGGTCCCTGGTCTGACCTGTTTTTGGCAGGTGGATGGCTCGCGTAGTGATTTTGCTGAATGGATGCGAATGGACATCCGCTATTCAGGGCGGGCCTGGTTTTGGGTCGACATTGTGTTGTTATGGCGTACCTTGTTGAAGGTAGTTCTTCATCGAGCCTCCTGTTGAGTGGCTTCCGCCTTAGCATCTGAACGCGGCCAACGCCTGTTGTTGTCGGCCTACCTGAAATCAACCGTTTGTCGAGTCCATCATGTCGACGCTGCAAACCGTGCCTACCGAACCGGTTACGGCACCTGGCAAGGGCGACCGGTCGTTTCCAGTGCCGCCGTCTGGTTCGGCCAAATGGCGCCGCAAGAAAGAGCGAGCACTGTGTCAAATTGCTGCCGCATCGCGATTCCTTGGTGGGCCCCGACAGAGCCCGACGCCCGGTTCGTCGACGACAGGGATTCTGACCTACCACCATGTGGCGAAACAAGTGGCCAGCGATCCTTTCCTATTGAACGTGACACCGCAACGATTTAGGGAACAGATCGAAGGGCTGATCCGATTTGGTTATAGGGCTTGCTCGCTACGAGACGTGGTTGCCTGCCACCGAGAGAATCGAGCGTTACCAGACGAATCGTTCATCGTAGTCTTTGACGATGGACATCACAGCGTCTACGAAAACGCGTGGCCTGTTCTCAGGGACTTGGGCGTCCCGGCCACGATCTTCTTAGCGACGGGTTATCTTGATCGCGACACCCCGCTTCCGTTTGATACGTGCCAGACCGGTTTGTCTCGCTGTGGCGACACAAGACGACCACTTACCACACTTGAATGTGAAGAGATGTTGGGTAGTGGCTTGATCGACCTGGGGTCTCACACGCACACTCACGAGGACTTTTGCGGCCAGCCCGATCAGTTTGCTTACGATTTGACCTGTTCCTTGCAGTTGCTCCGCGGGCGTTTCGGCCTCAAACGGGTCACATTTTCCTTTCCCTACGGGCGATTTGATGCCGAAATGCAGCGAATTCTGGAGCAGCACCAACTGCTATGCGCGGTGACGGCGGAGTGCCAGTGCGTGACCCTCGGCGGTACCGGTCCCAATGTCGACCCGTTCGGTTGGGGCCGGTTCGGCGCCACTCAATTCGACACACCGCGCACGTTGGCAGCCAAATTGGATGGGTGGTACACGTGGCTGCAGCAACACTGGCGAAGACTTCGACGCTGAACTGTCTGTGTTGCGAGATAACACCACCGTGTTGTCTGGCCGCAACATGGGTGAGATCAGCGATCCCGCCAGACGCTCCAGAGGTCGTTACGGAGCTAGAGTTTATGACCGGTGGCACAATTTCTCGCCAGTGCGGCGCTCGCCTTGCAACGATTTGAAACAGGGGAAGATCTGCGCATACGTCCGCGACCAAGGAACGACTTCATGGCGACAAGCACGCTGATCCACGAGGACGACCAAGGGGCGCCCCGCCGCCTGGCGCTACGTGGGCTGGCAAAAAGACTGATGGCTTCCACGGATACGCACCGTGGAATCTCTGCCGTCTTAGATCAGGGTATCGTGAGCGGCCTGAGTTTCGCGACCTGTTCGATCGTCGCCATCGCCTGCGGTCGCTTCGAGTTGGGCGTAGCCCAACTCGGTTTGAAGATTCTGGTGCTGGCCATGAACGTTCAAGGTGAGTTGGTCAATGCACCGTTCACGGTCTATCGACAGCGGCAACACGCGGCGGATCGCGCTGCATTCACCGGCAGCATGTTCGTCCACCAGAGTTGGTTGGCCGCCTTGAGCTTTATCGGTGTGTGCGGCTACCTGATCGTGTTGTATTGTGGGATTGGTCCGACTCACTTGATCGCGCCGTTGTGGATGCTGCTGCTGGCCCTGCCTTTCTGTTTAATGCACGCATTTCTGCGCCATTTGGCGTTCGCCTGCTTTCAGTTTCGCATTGCTCTGGCCATGGACATTACCGTCACATGGATTCAACTCGGTACGATCATGGCGCTATTCTTTACCGGCACGCTGACCGTCTCGTCGATCTTTGTTGCGATGGGGACAGCAAGTGCGATCGCCTGTGTTGCATGGTACTTGGTCCGTCCGGAGCCGTTTCAGATTGTCTGGCGGCGAAGTTGGCACGACTGGTGCGCCAATTGGTTGTTCGGCCGCTGGGCCATGCTCTCTCACGCCATCGGTTGCGCGATGACCTACGTCTTGCCCTGGCTGTTGGCGGCGATGCATGACGAATCCGCGACTGGCACGCTCGCCGCCTGCAGCAAGCTGAGTGCCTTGGCTGGAACATTTGTGGTGGGTGTGGCTCACTACCTTACGCCTAAGGCCGTCGCTTCCTACGCAAGTCATGGGTTGGCCGGGCTTCATCGCGTTTTAGGCGTGACGGCCGGAGTCTTCGTTTCGGCTGTGGGCCTGTTTTGCTTGATCGTACTGGTCACCGGGGACACACTCCTGACGGCTTTGTTCGGTAATGAATTTGCCGGGGCTGGGGCTGTGGCAAGTGTGCTGTCCCTGGCCGTTCTCCTCAATAGTCTGGCCGTCGTTGCGGGCAATGCGTTGTGGGCTATCGACCGACCACAAGCCAACCTGATTGGCGATGTCGCCGCCCTTCTGGCGACCTTGGTTGCGGCGGTTTGGCTGGTTGGCTGTTGGGGAGCACTCGGCGCGGCGGTGGCGATTCTGGTCGGTGGTGGCGTGGGTGCTGTCGTCCGTGGCACGACATTTTGGATTCTGAGTCAGCGCATTGCCGCTGCTGCGGAGGGTGTCTGATGCAAGGCCAGCTCGTTCAAACAAGTAATATCAACAATCGGGAGAATGACGGAGCCTCGTGGATTCTGATCGCCCTGATCGCACTTGTCCTAGGCACTGCATTTTTCGTTAGTGAAGTCGATTGGCACATTTCTACATACGAGAACTACTCGCTGGAAGCCGACGACGCCGAAGCCTTGGTGGCCACGGGCAGTAACACGCGAAAAGCTATTTACGCCACAATTGGTCTGCTGGGTGGGCTGCTGCTGCTGGCCGCCAGCCGCCAGCCTCGGCGACTTGCGAACCCGACGATGATGTTCTTGGCGACATACGTTGTGATGTGCTGCGCCAGTATCGCCTGGTCGGACGATCCGATTTTGTCAATCAAACGCGTAGCGGTCCTGGGCTTTTGCATCTTGGGAGCCATCGGCGTGGCGAAACACCTTAATGCGCTTGACCTGCTCAAGCTAACCGTCGTCATCGCATTTTTCCTGGTTGGCATGGGCGTGTGCACCGAATTGGCTTTGGGGACCTTCAAGCCGTTTAACGGGGACTACCGTTTTGCGGGTACGGTGCACCCCAATACCCAAGGTGCCTACTGTGCCGTCTTGGCGATTGCGGGATTCTTTGGGGCCAAAGGCCCGACGCGCGGCCGGTTCGTCTATCTGGCGGCACTGGCCCTCGGGATCGGACTGTTGCTGCTGACAAAATCTCGAGCAAGTTGTGCCGGGTGCCTGTTTGCGCTGTCAGCGGCCTGGCTCTTGAGTTCCGGCAGGGTCGCTCGGACGTTTGCCTGCGTCGGTGGTCCTCTGGCTGTCTGTCTGATCTTGATTGCATCGTTGCTGGCTGGCATGGAGGTGACCAGCGAACTCGACCGCGCCGCCCGCCTCGGTCGATCGGAACTCGAATCGAGCGTCGCGGGCCTCAATGGCCGTGTACCGCTGTGGACGCATCTGATGTCCCATGTCAGCGAGCGGCCTTTGTTGGGGTATGGCTACAACGGATTCTGGACGCCTCAACGGATTTACGAGATTTCCAGCGAACATGAATGGACGATCGCGACTGCCCATTCAGTTGTCATTGACGTGTTGCTAAGCGTCGGAATGATTGGTGGTCTGTTGTTTGGGATCACCTTTGCGATGACGCTGTATCAAGCGGGACGGCGGTGTCTGCAGACGCACGCCGCGGGTGATACGTACGTGTTTGCCTTGGCGATGTTTGCCATTGTCTCCGGGGTGTTCGAATCCGGCTTCGCGCAGCCGGCGGGGTTCGACACGTTTGTGGTGGCGTGCGGCTTGTTCTACGTCGTCATGCTACGGGAACGATGTGTTGCCGATCCGTCGCAACCAGGAAACATCGCGGCGACCCGCTGCCACCCCTTGCCTGTTCCTTACGGTGTGGGGAGCTCATGATGAACGTCGAATTGATCTCAGCGAACCGGCTCGAATCACATCACGTTGCCGCTTGGACGGATGTTCTCCGCTTGCAACCGTCGTTGGACAGTCCATTCTTCACACCAGAATTTACCCAGGTCGTGGCCTCGGTTCGCAAGGATGTTGAGGTCGCGTTGCTCTACGACGATGGTCGTTTGGCTGGCTTCTTTCCGTTTCAACGTACGCGGATGAATGTCGCCGTACCCGTCGGTGCGGGATTTTCCGAATTCCACGGCGTCATTGCCTCGCCGGACCTGCGCTGGAGTGCGCCGGAGTTGCTACGTGGTTGTGGGTTGCTGGCTTGGAAATACGACCACGTGCCTGTTTCGCAGGAGCCGTTTGCGAGATTTCACCAACGTGTCGGTAATTCACCATTTATGAATCTGACCGACGGGTTCGGAGCGTACTGCGCCGAACGACAGCGCTGCGGATCATCGGTTGTCCGAAAAACTGCCCGCAAACTCCGCAAGCTTCAGCGTAAAGTCGGACAGGTGTGTTTCGAGCTGCACGATGGCGGCCAGCGAGGGCTCGAAAAGCTGATCGAATGGAAGTCAGCACAGCACGCGCGAACCGGCGTAATCGACGTGTTTAGACGCGGCTGGGTGACAGATCTTCTTCGCCGCGTTCACTGTCATCAGGACACGGATTTCTCGGGAGTCATGTCTGTCCTTTCTGTCGGCGGTCAACCGATCGCAGTTCATCTAGGGATGCGAACCGGCACCGTTGCGCACATGTGGTACCCCGCCTTTGATACGGATTTCGGCGAGTATTCGCCTGGCATGATCCTGTTTTTGGAGATGGCACGCGAGTTGGCTAAGCAAGGTGTTGTTCGCATAGATCTTGGACCGACTCCACAGCGTTACAAGCAGAGTCTCCGGAGCGGTGACATCGCGGTTGCCATCGGAACGGCCGACCGGTACTTGTTGGCGCAGTTGGGGCGGCAGGCGTGGCAGGCTGGTCGAAGGCAAGTTCGCGCCTCCATCCTCGCCAAGCCGGCGCGCGTTCCCGCTAGATGGCTCTATCGAGTGCGTCAATGGCGGGCACTGTGACAATTTCGCAATCGGGATAGTATCGTAAATAGGACAACCGTCACAACTAACGCGAAGTCGGCATCCGACGACTAGGATTCAGAATCGGGGTAGATTGCGGAACGGTTTCCAACGTTTTGTCACCGCTCGCGTCGTAAGTTTGAACAGCCGAAGCCTCTTGATACGGGCACTATATGTCTGAGGAAGCCTCTTAGCTGCCGCGTAACGACTCGAGCAGAGCGATGAATGTGATAGCTGTTTCCGCACGTGATCTAACAAGGGATCACGCTATGCAATGGCGGACGTTACAGGCCGCGAATCCGTCATGCGCCGGGCCGCATTTTTGCATTGAGTTCGTCCAGGCCGTGGCGGAGGTGCGTGGGGACATTGAAGTCGCCATGGTGTCGCAAGATGGTGAGCCTATCGCATTCGTTCCCTTTCGACGAGCAAGGGGCAATGTCGCGCGACCGATCGCTGACAACTTCTCCGATTTCCAGGGATGCGTCGTCTCGCCAGACGCTTCGTGGGCAGCCGATGAGGTCCTACGACAGTGCCGTCTCAATGCATTCCACTTTTCTAATGTGCCAGAGAACTGCCCCGCGCTGGAGCCCTTTTTCTGGCAACGCAGGGAAGCCTCCTACATCGACCTGTCGAACGGATTCGAGGAGTATCGAGCCGCGAGGCGCAGAGCTGGCAGCGACGAAATCCAAGAATCTCTACGAAAGACTCGCAAGATCCAACGCGATACCCGACTGCAAGGACCTATCGGCGGAAAGACATGCCTGGCACAGGCAACGCGCTTGTCGCTCGTCCAGTGTTTGACGCCATCGGAGACTTCGACGAAGCGATGACCGGCGGCGGCTCGGACTACGATTTTTTTACTCGTGCTCGTGACGCAGGATATCCACTTTGGTACTCGCCCGAGGCGGTCGTTTGCCATCGCGTACCGGCGGAACGATTGACCTCGGAATTTCTGCGTTGGGATGCACTTTCCGGGGGTGCCGAGCACGCAGGTTATTTTGATTTTCAACGCAAGGGGCGAACGGCGGTGCTAAGTTTGTGCGGGGCGCGCCTCGTTCAGGCGTTGATCATCCACGTGCCGCTGTTGCTATGGGCTCAGCTGCTCGGCGACACACATGCCATTCTAGGGCGAAGAACCTCGTTGTGGCGGACGGAGGGCTACGTCAGACGTACGCTTTCGATCATTGCACCGGTTTGGTTTGCCCAGCCGCGTTTTTTTGAGTCGCTTGACCTTCGTCGTGGACGATCTATTTGCGGGTAAGTCGCATGAAGCTACTGCAGGTTTACAATAAGTACCGCAGCCTCTTCAACGGTGAAGACACGGTTGTCGAGCAAACTACGCATTTGGTCGAGAAACATGGCGGCGAAGTACGGATGATGTTGCGATCAAGTCGGGACATCGACACCGGGTTGATCGGGAAGACAAGTGCATTTCTGAGTGGAATCTACAGCCGGCGGGCGTATCAAGACATGAAGCGCGTGCTGCGCGAGGATCGTCCCGATGTGGTCCACGTGCATAATCTTTATCCGCTCTTCTCACCGTCGATTCTGGTTGCGTGCCGCCGCGCGGACGTACCGGTTGTCGTGAGCATTCACAATCAACAGATGACGTGCCCCAAGTCGGATCACCTGTATCGTGGAAAGATCTGTGAACGATGCATCGGAGGCAACGAATACAACTGCGTCTTGCAGAATTGCCGCGGAAACTTCTTTGAAAGTATCGCCTATGCTACGCGAAGTCTTGTGGCTCGGAACATGCAGTTCTTCCACAACAATGTCACGTTGCTGGTCGCATTGAGCCAATTTGCCAAACGGCGGTTAATCGAGGCGGGTTTTCGCAACGAGCAGATAGTGGTGCTGCCCAATATGGTGCGCCTAGGAAATCAGCCGGTCGAGTCGGACAAGGGCCGGTACGTTGCTTTCGCTGGACGAATGAGCCCGGAAAAGGGAGTTGAAACGCTGCTGGCGGCCGCTCGAGAGCTACCCGAAATCAACGTAAGGCTCGCTGGGGGTGGCCCGATCGAAACGCAGTTACGATCCAAATTGCCACCCAATGTTCGAATGCTGGGACTCCTGAAGTCGGAGGCAATGGAGTCACTCTATCGAGGCGCAAGGTTCTTCGTATTGCCCAGTCGCAGCTACGAAATGTGTCCTTTGGTGATCTTGGAAGCGATGAGCCACGGTTTGCCAATCATCACTTCGCGGCTGGGCGGCCAGGCTGAACTGGTCGAAGATGGCGTCACTGGATTTCTGTTTGATCCAAACGATCCACACGATCTGGGCCAAAAAATGAAACGCCTCTGGAAAGATCCCGAACTGTGCCGACAGTTTGGCTCGGCTGGCTTTGCCAAAGTGCAATCGCAATACGGCGAAGAAACGTACTACGACCGGCTATGCGACATCTACGATCAAGCGATCTCGTTGACCGGTGGCATGCCAACACGGGTGCCCGCAGCACCAGAGGAAAGCTCACTCAACTCCGATTCAGTCGCACTGGGAGGGCAATCATGAACATGGCCCCCGACATCACCGTCGTCCTTTGTACGTTCAATCGCGCCCAGTGGTTACCTGGTGTAATCGCCAGCCTGGCGAACCAGCGTACCGAGGGCGCGTTTTCGTACGAGTTGTTGATCGTTGATAATGCTTCGATCGACAGCACGCCACATGTTGTCCAGAGCGAGGTGGCAAACTCCAACTTGCCGATGCGTTATGTGTGCGAAGAAACACCGGGAGTCTCTGCAGCCCGCAATCGAGGCATTCAAGAGGCCCGAGGCGAGTGGGTTGCCTTCTGCGACGACGACCAGCTGGCCGATTCGCAATGGTTGGCCGAGTTGTTCGATCTGGCGCGACGCAAGGAATGCCGCGTTGTCGGTGGGGCCGTGCATCTTGTTCGCACAAACCAAGACACCAACGGACAGTCACTCGGAGATTCAGCCAATGAGCGACTGTCCTCGTACTTGGAAAACCTACTTGCGCCCGGTGGGCGCAGCCAAAGGGTCAAGAGATTCAGTCGTCGCGATGCACTGAACAGCGGAAATCAAATGGTCCACCGCGCTGTTTTTAGGCAAGTGGGCGTCTACAACGAAAGCTGTCGAGAGGATGGTGAAGACACTGATTGGTTTCTCCGACTGATCGCGGCCGGCATCGAGGCCTGGTTTACGCCGACGGCCGTCATGCGACATCTGGTTCCGGATTATCGGTTGTCCGTCGAGTACTTGCGGTGGGTGTCGTTACGCCAAGGATGGATTACAGGACGCCACCACCTGGATCATCGCGGACTGTTGTCGGCCAGCTTGTTCGGCCTGGCACGGCTTGGGCAGGTTGCCCTGCAACATGGTCCACAACTATTGATTGCCCAAGCGACGGGCCACCGTGACCAGGCACTCTATCGCCGTTGCCGGTTATGGCGAATTACTGGTTTCGGTCGCCACTTGTTGCGCCGAATCCTGCCGGGGTTGTTTCCACAGCAGGACTTTTGTTCCTGGATCGAGTTTCGCGGCGAGCGCGAACAGTTCGCACCCACTCCAATTCCTCAAGCAGTTTCGCAGTAGTGATGAAAAATCAGCGGCTGAACATCCTGCTTTGCCATAACCACTACCAGCATCCTGGCGGTGAAGATTCGACGTTTGCCGACGAATCGATGCTGCTGGAATCACATGGTCACAACGTCATTCGTTACACGATGCACAACGACGACATTTGCGACATGCGTCGTACGAAGTTAGCTGTGAAGACGATGTGGAATCGGCAGACTTACTACGAAGTTCGCGCGCTCGTGCGCGAGCATCGCCCGGCCGTGATGCATTGCACGAATACGTTTCCATTGATTTCACCCTCGGTCTATTACGCGGCCAAAGACGAATCCGTGCCCGTGGTTCAGTCTCTGCACAACTACCGAATGTTCTGCGCTAATTCACTCTTCTTGCGAGATGGACGTGCCTGTGAAGATTGCCTGGGGAAGCGGATCCCTTGGCCGGCCATGGTCCACGGATGCTACCGGGAAAGTCGACTGGCCACGGCCGCTGTGATTTCGATGGTCGCGATTCATCGCTTCATGCGAACGTGGATCGACGCCATTCAGTTGTATTGCACGCCCACCGAATTCGCTCGACAGAAGTTCATTCAAGGCGGCATTGCCTCGGAGAAAATTGTCGTCAAGCCGAATTTTGTTGGCGAGGATCGGGGTGTTGGAGAGGGGCGCGGCAACTATGTTGTCTTCGCGGGGAGGCTCTCGCGTGAGAAAGGCATCGAAACCCTGTTGCAAGTATGGCGGCAACTGACTGATTGCATTACGTTGAAAATCGTGGGGGACGGACCGATCAGCGATGTTGTTGCCAGGGCGGCTTCACACGATAGCCGGATTCAGTGGATGGGGCAACGTTCCTGCCAAGAGGTCGCCGCGATCATTGGCGAAGCGAAATGCGTGTTATTGCCGTCGATCTGCTACGAGACTTTTGGGCGAACCGTGATCGAAGCATATTGCAAAGGGACGCCGGTGATTGTCTCTGACGGCGGAGCCATTGCCGAACTGGTCCGCGAGAACGAAACCGGATACCTGTTTGAATCCGGCAACGCCGATCAACTGCTTGCCAAGCTCAACGTTCTGCTCGCCAACACCGCGCCACAGCGAATGCGGCAAGCTGCTCGACGGGCCTATGAACTGAAATATACCGCCGAAGAAAACTACCGCCAATTGCTTGACCTCTATTCTCGAGCGTCGAACAAAGTGCAACATGCGACGGTCGCGCCGATTGTAGCTGGAGATCCGGTTATCGACCCGCAGGTTAGCTCGTAACCCGGATCGAGTGACTGCACCAAATCAAACTCAGACAATTGGCAGGAATCCGTAACGGTGCGGTACCGTTGGCGTCTGGTGACCTAGGCTTCGAGAAAGGGTTAGGTTGCGCGCAGCGATGAATCCTGTTGCCGTTGGACGAGCAGCAAGTGAATCATGAAGACACGCGGGATTTCAGGGTCACGAGATGAGTATTGCTGTCATTACGGGGTCGGCCGGATTGGTCGGTTCGGAAGCCACGCGTCATTTTGCCGGGTTGGGCATGGACGTTGTGGGTATCGACAACGATATGCGGCAGCAGTTCTTTGGAACGGAGGCATCAACGGATTGGCAGCGAAGCCAACTCGCCCGCGACTTGGGACGATCGTATTACCACGCCAACTGCGATATCCGAGATCCTGATTCGATCAACCGTCTGTTCGACGCTTTCCGGAACGACATCGAATTGGTGATTCACACGGCCGCGCAGCCATCACATGACTGGGCAGCGAAAGATCCTCAAACGGACTTTGCCGTCAATGCCAACGGCACACTGAATCTGCTCGAAGCGACTCGCAAGTGTGCGCCGAAAGCGGTGTTTCTGTTTACGTCGACGAACAAGGTCTACGGCGATGCACCGAATCGCCTGCCCTTGCGGGAAAAGGAGACACGTTGGGAAATCGGCCCCGCGCATAAGTTTGCCGAAGGAATATCGGAAGACTTTTCCATTGACCAGTCACTTCACAGTTTATTCGGTGCCTCGAAAGTTGCGGCCGACGTGATGGTGCAAGAGTACGGCAAGTACTTCGGACTCCACACCGCATGTTTCCGCGGCGGTTGCCTCACGGGCCCCAATCACTCCGGAACTCAGTTGCATGGATTCCTGGCCTACCTGGTGAAGTGTGCAGCGACTGGTACACGTTACACTGTATTTGGATACGAAGGCAAACAAGTACGTGACAATATCCACAGCGCGGACTTGATTCGCGCATTCGAGTACGTGTTTCAAAACCCTCGCTGCGGCGAAGTTTACAATATTGGCGGATCACGCTTCAGCAATTGCTCGATGCTAGCCCCAATACCGTTCAATGAATCACAACTACTGACTGCTTAAAGGTTTTCGTTGGTGGCGGTGGGTGTCGGTGTTGTGGTCGCTTCTTCGGCCAGCCAGACATTTTGCGTTTGATGACGCGCGGGTTGATTCGGTTGCGTTTTGGATCACATCGTTCGTCGTTCATCTCCCATAGTAACGCTCGATACCATTCCAGCAGCAGCTTCGCGTTGCGGCCGTTGCACTCGGGCAAGCGACAACGCAGAATCTGGAAGCAGCCAGTGAAGGACAGCCAGTCCGGATCGACATCTGCCGTACGCGCGGCCTGGTGCATGAGTGTTCGCACGATGAAGTGCCCCAGCGACAATGCATACATCTCTTGAACAACCCCGGCAGGCGTTTGGCTCCGCAACTGGGCAGGCTTATGAGCACGCTGCGGGTCGTGATGCGTCTTTTGTTCGTCAAACACCGCCTCGTGTTCCCAACGCTCATGGTACAACAGAATCAGCTCTTCGGCGGGATACGATTCGGCATCGAGTAAGTTCGTGATCAACACGTGGACTTCCCCATGACCAGTTCTCTGGGGGTCATCGAGCGTGTAACGAATGACTCGCACAAGAATGCCCTGTTCGTCGTGCCGTCGGGCTTTGGCTGAAGGATAGATCTTGGCTAAAAACGATCCGTCACACAGGCGCTCGACCGGTTCCAATATCGTGTTGCGTTGTACACGGTTGAGCAGCTTCAGATTGCGAGAGAGAGCCCTTTTCCACAAGGAATAGCTGAAGAATCCGCGATCGATCAGCAAGAGTGCATCGGTAGGTAAACGTTGATAGCGATCACATAAAACCAGCCAGTA
>JASLPZ010000211.1:0-12405 GCA_030744725.1 Pirellulaceae bacterium | reverse complement strand
GAAGAATTCAAAGTTCATACCAACTTCCTGGTGCACGTCACGGAGTTCAATTTGTCTGTGGCTGACAGCGTCCGTCTGTGACGGGCTCGGCTTGATGTTTCTTGGTGCCGGAGTTTCCACTGTCGGTTCGGTGCCTGGATGACGCTTGCTTTCTGTCGGCGCAACCGTTGCGACTAGCTGGCTCAAGTCATTTGCCCGGCTCTGCTGCAACGCCAGGTAAGCGCGCTCCAACCCAGCCAACGCCCTCTCCTCCTTTGGGGCTAATGACAGCGCAAGCCGGTACCAGTTGGTCGCGTCGGCATGTTGCTCCAGGCGCACAAGAATTTCGCCGACTCCGACGAGCACCGGGATCAACAAGTCGACGCGTTTACGATCCGCACGCAATGCCAACGTCGCCTGTTGTCGAAGTCGGTCCAAGAGAGCAGCCCTGGCGAGGAACATCTTGGCTTTGTTCTCTTGGCCGATCTGGCGAAACAGGAGACCGGCTTGATAGTGCGTGTTCCGATGCATGGAATCCAGCTTGGCGATGTATTCGAGACATTGGGCGGCGCGCCGCAAATCCTGCTCGGCAACGGATAACTTGCTGGTACTATGCCAAAAGATCGACGGTGATAAACCGGTTGGAGGGTGTTCTGTTAGCAACGTCGCGGCTTCAGCGGTGCGGTCCAACGCGAGTAGTGACTCAATCAAGATGCCGCGCACTTGTTCATTTTCTGGCCAGCGACGAAGCACCTCGGCAAGTCTTTTGGCCGCATCTTCGTGGCGCCCCGCGTCGTTTTGGCAACGGGCAAGTGAAACATGACTTGAAGTATCATCGGGATCCATGGCGACAAACGTCTGGAGAATCTCGACGGTTTGCTCCGTATCGTTGATTTTCTCCCCGGCGCTGGTTCGCAGTACCATTTCATGCAACTGCAATCCTCGCAGAGTCTGAATCTGATTCAGTTGTTCCAGCGTGTCTGCCCTGCGCATCTGAAGAACATAAAGTGCGAGGAGCTGTTCGTGGGGCTGCAAATACGTTGGATTCAACTCTATCGCTTTCAACAATCGCTGCTCGCCGGCGCGAGCCATCTTCCTTTCAATAAGGACGGTTGCCTCCAAAAACCGCGCGGTCCCGCCGATCTTGACTGGCGAATTAGGCACGTGTCGCCAGGCCTCCAATGCCAGGTCGAGATTGCCTCGATCCCGCGCCAATTGCCCGCGGTACAGCCACGCCGTGCCGTTGTCGGCATCCTGGGCCAGCACGGACACCAAGATCTTCTCAGCGGCGGCGAAGTTGCCTTGATCGATGTAATCCGTCGCGTCGTCAAGCAACTCTTGAATTGACGGACTCCGCGGAACGGACTGATCCGTAGTCCATCGCCCTTGAACTGCAACGATGGCGATCCCCGTCGCTAAGACCGCCGCGATCGCCACGTATCGTAGCGACAAATACGCTGATCTACCGCGATGTTCAGTGGAACGAATTGGTCGGCGTTTGCGCCGCATGTCGGTACTACCTGCGAAGTGCTGATGAGACAGCGCCGATTTGGCGATTATCGTCAATCCGAAGCGTAAACGAGGAAACAGGGTGTCGCCACTCCCACGGCGACAAGGATTTCTTGTGAATCAGGTCATCCCAAGCGCAAGAGAGAGCTCCGTCGTAACGTGAGATCGGTCTCTGTGCTCAGAATCAGAGTCGTCTACGTCGCATCGTGTAGAATCCAGTTGAAGCGAACGGCAAGTGTGCCCCATCGAGTATTACGGCATGGATTTGAAGCGGCACGCCCAACGCAGACGGGGCTCGTTTTTGCCCTATAATAGTAGCCTGATCGAATCAAACGAACCAGCGCGTCAGCAAGGATTAGGGATGTCGGAACCGTATGTCAAGGTCGCCCAACTCAAGACACCCGAAGCCTTTCGCGAACGACTACATCAGTTGGGCGTCGAACTGCCCGTCGACGATTCAATCTTATCCGCAGCGGAACACTCACCGTTGGCTCAACCGATTCAGATCGGCACGGCCACCGTGGGAAATCGCTGGTGTATTCATCCGATGGAAGGATGGGACGCTAACCGAGACGGTTCACCTTCGGCGCTGACGTTGCGGCGTTGGCGCCATTTCGGTCACAGCGGTGCGAAGCTGATCTGGGGCGGTGAGGCAGCCGCCGTACAACGTGGTGGTCGTGCCAATCCCAATCAGATGCTGGCCACTGCCCACAATCGCGAAGGTTTGTCCCAGCTACTGGCAGCACTCACATCGGCACATCTCGCGTCATTTGGCTCGACGGACGATCTGCTGGTCGGCCTCCAATTGACGCACTCGGGTCGATTCTGTCGTCCGAATTCAAAACAGCTTGAACCGCACATCGCCTACCATCATCCTCTACTAGACGAGAAGTTTGGGATCGCGCCGGATGATGGTTCGGTGGAAATGACCGACGGCGAGGTCGAGCGTCTGATTGACGACTATGTGGCGGCGGCCGGCCTGGCACGCGATGTGGGCTTTCGTTTCGTCGATATCAAGGCCTGCCATGGCTACCTGTTGCACGAGTTCCTGAGTGCTCGCCCGCGAACCGGTAAGTTCGGTGGCGATTTTGAAGGGCGAACGCGATTGCTGGCGACGATAATTGGTCGAGTCCGTGATCAGTTTCCCGATCTGCTGGTGCTAGTCCGCCTGAGCGTCTTCGACATGCCACCGTACCAAACCAGTCGAGAAATTGGACAGCCGATGGATTACTCGGGTCTGCTGCCCTACGAATTGGGTTTTGGGGTCGATCGCCATAAACCGCTCGATTGCGACCTTGACGAGCCGTTGCGGTTGCTTGGGCTGCTAAAGGAATTACAGGTCGCCGCCGTCAATATTTCGGCGGGTAGTCCGTATTACAATCCGCACATTCAGCGACCGGCAATCTTTCCACCCAGCGATGGTTACCAGCCGCCCGAAGATCCACTGGTGGGCGTCGCGCGGCAAATCCACGTTGCTCGCCAGTGCAAGCAGGCCGTTCCCAGCCTGCCGATGGTGGGCAGTGCATATTCGTATCTGCAGGACTATTTGCCGCATGTTGCGCAGGCGGTCGTTCGCCAGGAGTGGATCGACCTGGTTGGATTGGGTCGGATGGTCCTGTCGTATCCTGAACTGCCAGCGGACACGCTAAGTGGCCGGTCGATGCAGCGCAAAAAGGTCTGTCGCACATTCAGCGATTGCACAACCGCCCCGCGTCACGGCGTTGTATCAGGCTGTTTTCCGCTGGATACACACTACAAGCAACTTCCGGAAGCAGCTGAACTGCTGGAAATCAAGCGGCAACTTCGAGACCAATAAGCTCGAATTCGATCGACTGGTGCAGAGCGGAGGGGGTCAGGGACGAACGGGGTCGAGGGACGAACGGGGTCGGGAGTCTTTTTCGGTCATAGTTTGCTCCAAGTCACGCGGACTAACATCCGAAAAAGACTCCCGACCCCATCCACTCTTCGTCTAGCTTATTCACATCTCACAACTGTAAATCCGTCGCTCTTGGCCTTCTCCAAATCGCCTCCGCACTTACAATATCGGCGTGCCATGAGCAGTACGCAAACGCCAGCCGCGGCGTCCATCCGGACTCGCGAGCTGTGGCAGCATCTCGAAGTTTTACCGGAATTCCGTGAGGCCGTGGCTGCCTTGTCACGGGCAGGTCAGGCCACGTTCGACGGAGTCAAAGGATCGTCGTGCGCGCTTGTGGCGGCCGCCTTGTTGGAACGTGCACCGGCCACCGTCGTGCTGATCAGCGCACGCCCGGCCGACGCTGACGCGCTACGCGACGACCTCGAACTGTTCAGTGCCAGACCGCAGTTGCGTTATCCAGCCTGGGAGGCGGAACCTGGTGAACGGATCGTGCATGACGAGACGTATGGCGATCGTCTGCGAACGCTCAAGCAGCTAGCTGGCAATCCGGTGGGCAAACGACTGGTGGTCACCAGCATTCAAAGCTTGCTGCAGCCGGCCCCGTCGCGGAAGCAAATCGAAAGCCACTCGAAGCTCCTTCGCTGTCGCGATCGCATTGATCTCGAGGCATTCCCACGGTGGTTGGCCGAGCAACGGTTTCACGCCACTAGCGCAGTCGAACTGCCCGGCGAGTTCTCCGTACGCGGTGGGATTCTGGATGTCTTTGCGCCCGACTGGGACGGACCCGTGCGGATCGAGCTGTTCGATGACGAAATCGAATCGATTCGCCGATTCGAAGTAGCCACGCAACGCAGCATGGAATCGCTCGACGAAGTCGAAGTGACGGTGCTCAACCCCACCATGGCAGCCGATGGTCATTTTGCGGATTACCTGACGGCGGATAGTTGGATTTTACACATTGAACCAGAGGCGATCGTCGACGCAGGCAAACAATACCTGACGCGCCTCGAGCATCCGGAGAATTTTCATAGCGTCGCTGCGGTGATGGCCCGGTTCCAGAGCTTTGCAACGGCAACGGCGGCCAACCTGGCTCGCGGTGTCGCGGGGGCAAACTGCCAGCTCGGCTGTGAATCGGTCGAACGCTTCTCTGGCGAAGTGGGACGTGTTCGAGAGGAATTGGAACGGGCGGGGGCCGATCAAGACGTGATCTTAGTGACGTCGACGGAGGGCGAAATTCAGCGACTGCGCGAACTGTTCGCATCTACCGAGCTAGACAGTTCGGGCCGTTTGCACTTTGTCGTCGGGCATCTGCATGAAGGCTTTCGGCTGACTCGCGACAGGGTCGTGGTGATCTCCGCAAACGAACTGTTTCATCGGGGGGAGGTGCGGCGTATTTCAAGACGCCGGCTGGGCAAAGCCATCGACAGCTTTATGGATTTGCGGGCGAACGATCTGGTGATTCACCTCAGCCACGGAATTGGTCGCTATCGTGGCATCGAGTTGATTGACAAGCAGGGGCAAGTCGAAGAGCACCTGCAGATCGAGTTTCACGGCAGGGCGAAGGTCTACGTACCGGCAGCGCGGATCGACCTCGTCCAAAAATACGTTGGTGGCACGAAGTCGAGACCTCGGCTCGCAAGACTCGGTGGCGCAACATGGCACAAACAAAAAAAGGCCGCCGAGCACGCCGTGATGGACATGGCGGTAGAAATGCTGGAAGTGCAAGCGGCCCGTGTGTCCCGCGTGGGCATCGCGTTTGCGCCCGATGGCGAGTGGCAGCGTGAATTTGACGCATCGTTTCCCTACCAAGAAACGCACGACCAGGTGGCCGCCCTCCAAGACATCAAAGTTGACATGGAAGCCGCGCGGCCGATGGATCGACTGCTGTGTGGCGATGTCGGGTTTGGCAAGACAGAAGTCGCCATGCGGGCTGCATTCAAGGCAGTCGACAATGGCTATCAGGTGGCGATTTTGGTCCCGACGACCGTACTGGCGGAACAACACTACCACACGTTTCTGGAACGGATGGCCGAGTTTCCTTTTGACATCAGCCGGTTGAGCCGCTTCTGCCACGGCAAAGAACAGCGCGAAATCGTTAAGGGTCTGGCCTCGGGAACGATAGATATTGTCATCGGCACGCACCGGCTCGCTTCACGGGATGTCAAATTCTACAACCTGGGTCTGGTCGTGATCGACGAAGAACAGCGGTTTGGCGTGGAAGTCAAGGAACGCTTGAAGACGCTGCGGAATGAAGTCGACGTATTGACGATGTCGGCCACACCGATTCCGCGAACATTGCACATGAGCCTGGTGGGGGCTCGCGACATTTCCAATTTGGAAACGCCGCCGGAGGATCGGGTGGCCATCGAGACGCGCCTCACGCGGTTCGATAAGGATCTGATCCGGCATGCCGTGATGCGAGAATTGAATCGTGGCGGCCAAATATTTTTCGTTCACAATCGAGTCCAAGACATTGAAATCCTGGCGCGAAAGATCAGGGACATTGTCCCGGAAGCAAGCATGGCTATCGCGCACGGTCAGATGCACGAGGAGCAATTAGAAAAAGTGATGGTCGATTTCGTTGAGCAGCGCTTCGACATGCTCGTGGCGACTACGATCGTCGAGAGTGGGCTGGACATCCCCAACGCCAATACGATTTTCATTGATGAGGCGGATCGATATGGCCTGGCCGATTTGCACCAACTACGGGGACGCGTGGGGCGCTACAAACACCGCGCGTACTGCTATCTGCTAGTCGATCGGCACAAGCATGTCACGCCCAGTGCCGCCAGGCGCCTGCACGCGATCGAGGAGTACAGCGAAATGGGTGCTGGGTTTGCCCTCGCAATGCGGGATCTGGAAATTCGGGGGGCCGGCAATCTGCTGGGCACGCAGCAAAGCGGTCACATTGCTGCGGTGGGCTACGAGTTCTACTGTCAGCTTCTGGAAAACGCCGTCCGCACGATCAAGAAGCTGCCTGGCAACTTGTCCGTTGAAGTCGACATCGATCTTCCCGGGGCGGCCTACATCCCGGACGAATACGTGCCGGATCTGCGTCTCAAGATCGACCTTTATCGCCGCTTGCGGCGGATTTCCGCGTTTGACGACTTGGATGAATTAAGGGCCGAGCTGACCGATCGGTTCGGAAAACAGCCAGCAGAGGTCGAGCGAATGCTGGAATTGGTCGAATTGCGCATGAATGCCTCAATTTGGCAGATTCAAGCGATATCGACAGAGGACGAGTACTTGGTTTTCACATACCGCGATCGGGGGCGGATCGAGCAACTCGCCAAGGCGCTTGGTCGCAAAATGCGAATTGTCGATTCCGTTGCGGCCTACCTGAAGGTGCCGACGGGACCCAAACACCCGAATGACTTCTTTCGCGTGGCAAAATCGGTGTTGCGGCCAAGTTGAAGACGCCCCTATAATCCCGCCCGCGCCAGCGTTGTGCTGTCGTGCTTGTCCTAAAATCTCATCTCGTTTTGGGCGATTATGGTTCACCAAGTGCCCTGCGACAGCCTGCGGCCCAGTCCTAGCCCACGGTCCGATGTCGCTCTGCGGCCCAATTTGCTGTCGAGCTCCGGTGTCGCTTTGGCGATGGTGCTTTGTACAGCGTGCAATCTGCCCGAAAAGAGTCCGATCCAAGGCGCGCTGACGTCGAATTCCATACAATCCAGTGACGTGCCCACGTCGGGCTCGCAGCAACCGCCGGCCGTTGACAATGCGTCAGGACCTTCCGATTTCCAGCAAGCCGCCTGGCCGACTCCTCAGTCGACCCCACCACCAAACAACAGCGCTCAATCGCTCTACGACGCCCCGCCCGCCTGGCCGACGTCACCTTTACAACAGCCTGGCGACTCAGCCCCGCAACAAGCTTGGCCAGAGGGAAACGTCGGCATCTCCGCCGGACCGCCGGCCAACAACCCGCTGCTCCAGCAGGGGCATTCCGACGTTTACGACCCAACGGTCACCGTCGCCACCGTTGGCAACCTGTATGTCTTGCGCGGCGACCTGGTCGGCGAAGCCAACGTCATGCTGGCACCCAGTGTCGAGAAGATCCCGCCCGAGCAGTTCGAAGCACAGCGTACAGAGGTTCTCGCGGCGCGCGATCAGATGGCTCGGCAGCTACTCAATCAAGCCATTGAACGAAAACTGATGTACCTCGAGTTCCTTCGCAGCATCCCCGAGGACAAGCGGGCGGAAGCGGAAGCGAACATCCAGGAGCGAGTTGGATCGGCATTCAATACCGACCTGGAGGAGATGGTCGAAAAAGTTCTCAAAGCAGACAAAAAGGCCTACGCGGAACTGGCTCGCGAAGACGCGAATATCTTCCGTCTGGCCTTGCTCATGAAACAGCAAAACATGGCCACGCCGATCCAGCTGGATAACTACTTACGTCGTTATGGCTCGTCTTTGGACAAGCAACGGCAGGCGTTTGCCGAACGAGCGCTCGGTCGACAGGCTTTAATCGGTGCAATCGAAACACAACCTGAAGTGACACATGTCGAGATGTTGGATTTCTATAACAAGCGCTTGGACCAGTTTCAAGTTCCCGATCGCGCACAATGGGAACAACTGACGATTCGGTTCGATCGCTTCAATTCGAAGGACGAATGCCGGGCCGCGATCAATGCGATGGGCAATGAAGTTTGGTTGGGTGGAGCTCGCTTTGATGCCGTCGCCAGGCGAAGTTCCCAGGGCACGCAAGCCCAAGAAGGCGGTTTTCACGACTGGACGGAATGGGGAGATCTTGAAGTTTCGCGGGAAATCCAACAGGCCGCATTCTCATTCCCGCCAGGTGAACTGAGTCCGGTTATTGAAGATGCTGAAGGTCTTCACATCATTCGTGTGATTGATCGAGCCGAAGCGCACATCACACCGTTCACTGAATCCCAAACCGCAATCAAAAACAAGTTGCAAGGCCAGAAGCGGAGTGCCGAGATCACTGAATTCGTCGCAAAGCTCCGAAAACGGACACCGATCTGGACCATCTACGATGACGTAGGCAGCGTTGAACGCCGTGTCGCCGACCCGCCAGCAAGGCCCAACGCGAGTATTCCTCGCTAAGCCTCCACGCCGTCAACGCAATTCCCTGTGCCGTTTGCAGAACCGCCAATGAGCGCGAATCCACGCTGATGGTATGTAATGATTCGCGTGCATTGGCGTTCATTCGCAGTTCCTCTGCGGTATCCGTGGAGGAGGAATTCGCACAACAAGAACAGTTGAAATTGTGCTGCCTCTTGCATTGTCATCGGCCGCCACGCTGGTTCTTGGTATTGACAGTTTGTTGTTGACGGGCCCCCAGACGAAGTGCCGTTCGCTATATTGGCGGAATGAATTCACCGCCACATGAGAATCGGCCAGACGACAGAGTTCGCTGTAATGTCGAATTGAAAGCACGACTACGATCGCTCGATTCGGCACGCGAAGTCGCTCAAACAGTTGCCACCGACCAGCTGCCGGACCAGCACCAAGTTGACACCTATTTTCGATGTCATCAAGGTCGCCTCAAGCTGAGAGAGATCGGGGGAGCGCCGGCCCAACTGATTTCCTATCAGCGGCCCGATACGACCGCGGCCAAACCGAGCCGCTATTATCTGATTGACGTCCCCGATCCAGCGGCCATGCTCCAAGGCTTGAGCGAAGCGTTGGGAATCCTGGTACGCGTCGAAAAACACCGTGAAATCTACTTCTACAAGAACGTGCGGATCCATCTCGATCAGGTCGAACAACTGGGGACGTTTCTGGAATTTGAGGCCGTCCTGGAACGGGAGGAACAAATCGAACAGGGAGAAGCAGCCGTGGCCTGGTTGCAGGGGCAATTCGCCATCCAAGGGGAAGATCTCTTGACGAGTTCCTATAGTGATATGCTTAGGACTCGTGACTGACACTTGGCAAATATGCTGACGCTATCATGAACCTAACCCCAACTACAATCATCGCCCACAAGCGAGATGGGCGTGCGTTGTCACGCGAGCAGATTGTCGCGTTTATCGACGGGTTCTCTGCCGGGTCGGTTGCCGACTACCAAATGGCGGCGATGGCGATGGCGATCTACTTGCAAGGCATGTCGACGGAGGAAACAGCTGCGTTGACGGAAGCGATGCTGCATTCGGGAGCAACATTGAGTTGGACTGCGGATAACCCGCCAATCGCCGATAAACACTCCACGGGTGGAGTTGGCGATAAAGTATCGCTTGTCCTCGCGCCCCTGCTTGCCTGTTGCGGCCTGTGGGTGCCGATGATTTCCGGTCGAGGTCTCGGCCCGACCGGCGGGACGCTCGACAAGTTAGAGTCTATTCCCGGCTTTCGAACAGACTTGTCGAACGACGAAATTCAAGCCACCGTCGCCAAAGTTGGTTGTGTCATCACCGGAGCCTCCAAACACATTGCGCCGGCAGACAAGAAACTTTACGCCCTCCGCGACGTCACGGCGACGGTCGCTTCGATTCCACTGATCACAGCCAGCATCATGAGCAAGAAGCTGGCCGAGGGACTGACAGCGCTGGTATTGGATGTCAAGTTTGGCTCGGGCGCGTTCATGAAGACTTGTGAACAGGCTCGCGCGCTGGCCATGTCGCTGACGAAGACTGGCGGGCAGATAGGAGTCGCCACATCAGCCCAACTAACAGACATGAACCAGCCGTTGGGACGCATGATCGGCAACAGTGTCGAGGTGAACGAATCCGTGGACACGTTGCGCGGAAATGGGCCGAGCGACTTGGTTGAATTGACGGTTTCGTTGGGTGCCGATCTGCTCGTTGCCACCGGCAGTGCCAATTCGTTTGATGCCGCAAGCAACACGCTCGAGCAGCATCTGAAGTCCGGTCGGGCGTGGGACAAGTTTTGCGACATGGTCTCTGCCCAAGGTGGAGACATGAATGTGCCTCGTGAGGTCGCTCCAGTGGCCGAGATTCAGGCGACTCGTCGCGGCTACGTCTCACAAATCCGAACGGAGACACTTGGTCAGGCCTTGATTGAATTGGGCGGCGGCCGCAAGGTCATGACTGACTCAATCGATCACGCCGTAGGTCTCGAGATGCTCGTCAAGCTGGGTGATCCCATCGAAGTCGGGCAACCATGGGTCCGCATCTTCGCTCGCCCGAAGTCGTCTTCGGCCTGTCGGCCGTTGGTCGAATCTAGTATCACGATCGAGGCGGAACAACCGCCACCATCGCCGCTGATCGTCGAGCGGCTACCACCGCACCAGCCACACGCACCGCAGTAGCTACAGGCAGCCCGCTTGTAGGGGCAGCCGAGTTTCCCAGCCGAAAGACTGATCAAAATGATCGATCCGCCCATCAAACACTCAATCGCACCAACGGCCTAATGCCAATGACGCAGATGAATGAATCCGACCACAGCGCACTGATTCTTGCTGCCGTCGCCGCGCGAAAAAATGCCTACGCGACCTACTCATGTTTTCCTGTCGGTGCCGCCTTGTTGGCCACCGACGGGAGAGTCTTCACCGGGTGCAATGTCGAGAACGTCTCGTACGGCCTGACGATGTGCGCCGAACGCGTGGCGATTGGCAACGCTGTAGCGCACGGATGCCAGTCCTTCCAAGCAATTGCGATTGCGACCGAAGGTGCTGCTTCCCCCTGCGGTGCGTGCCTCCAGGTGCTAGCCGAATTCTGCGAACAAGTGACTATCGTGATGACCGACAAAGACGGTCAGAGTGTCCGTACGGTCACGTTGCAAGCGATGCTTCCAGATCGATTCGCTGGCTAGTGCGGGTCGCACGGATGGGTCGCGTGCGCGACGCCTTGTTTCTAAGTCCTATGTGACGAAGAACTCGCTACCCTAGCGAGGCTGTGCCCCGGACCGACGCAAGCTGTCGCTCGGTTGCAGCGACCCGCTCCCCGACCAACCTGCGGTCGGTGCCCGTCGCTGAAAACTTGACTCATCTGTACAGATGAACCTAATACAAGCTTCCTAGTGTGGAACGAAAGTCACCTGCTCAGCGCACGGTGTTTCAAATTCACTTCGTCGATCATGGTAGGGACCAGAAACAGGTCGATGAACTGCCCCACGAAGCAAAGACCACCAGTGAACAGCCAGATAATTCCACTGACCGGTTTGTCGGCATAGAACCTATGGATACCGCAGAAACCCAGTAAGCCTAAGAGCCAGAGGATATAAGCGGTCGACGACGATTTCATCTGCTCACTCTTCTTGTCGTGGAGGTGCGGGTAAAGTTGTCAGATTGTGGCTAGGGGTAGCATTCGTAATGTGACGTGTTGTCCCGCTGGCGGCCGGACCAGTGGCTGCGGCGCGCCAGACCGACGAACGTGGGTCGACCATCATTCGCAAGGCGATATACCACAACACGATGACGACGCCGATGACGCCCCCCAGGGCCCAAAGTCCTTCGCGCTTTAGTTGGCCGCCAAGTTCCTGAACAGGTGCCGTGGCCTTGTCCTTGCGCTCTTGTACTAGGACAACAATGCCTTCATTCGACGAGTTTTCCGCGGGAAGTGACACGTTGGCAGACGACGCAATCCAGTCGCCACGATACAGCTCGCCCTCCGACGTTTCTCCTAACGGATCACGGTAGACAGAATCTGGTTGGAGACCTGCCAACTGAGCCTCTGTCACGCGAAACTCGGTTGCACTGTGGTCTTCGGCCGGACCCTTGCCATCTTGGCCCATGATGTCAAAAAGAGGGTGTTGCAAGATAACGCCCTGATTCGGTCCACGACGGCCATCGATCAAGACAGCAAATCGATCCTTCAGGTTGGTGTTTCGAAAATAGGCGAAATCGCCCAAGTTGACGGTCATGCCAAGCACGCCGACGACATCGGATTCCGGGTTCTCGTCGCGGAAAATCGGTGTCGACACAGCGATTTTCCAAAGCCCCGTGGTGGTGCTTCGAAAAGCCGCGGAGAAATGTGTCTTACGAATTGGTTCGATCCCTCGCGGGGTCTGCTCAAACTGCTGCAGTGTTTGATTTTCGTGTTGGAGATCCGCAGGACCGCCATGGAAGTAGGTTCGATAGGCATAATTCCAGCCGATGGAACGACTGGGCTCATCATGATCGT
>JASLPZ010000210.1:0-12452 GCA_030744725.1 Pirellulaceae bacterium | reverse complement strand
GACCGCAGGTTGGTCGGGGAGCGGGTTAATAAGACCGAGCGGTAGCTCGGATTGGTTCGAGGCCCTGCCTCGTTAGACGATCTTGAAACATTCAGACACAAAGGACTCATGATTGTGACCGAATCCAATAGCTCCAGAATTCTGAAGAACTATGTCAACGGCCGCTGGTGTGAACCATCAGTGGATGAGTTTCTTGATGTGTGCAATCCGAGCAACGGGCAGATACTTGCCAAGGTGCCACTGTCAGGCGAGGCGGAGGTGAATCATGCCGTCTCGACGGCCCACACTGCGTTCGACTTATGGCGTCGTACTCCCGTTGCCCAGCGATGCGCACCTGTCCGGAGGCTGGCCGAGTTGTTGCGTGAGAACTTCGAAGTACTTTCTCGGCAAATCACCGAGGAGATGGGAAAGAGCCTGCCGGATGCCCGCGCGGAAATGAAACGGACCATCGAGAATGTGGACGTTGCCTGTGGGATGCCGACACTAATGCAAGGAGAAAACGTCACGAACTGCGCCGCTGGCATCGACGGCGAGGTCCTTCGTCTGCCGATTGGCGTGTTCGGCATGATTGCACCATTTAACTTCCCCGCGATGGTGCCATTCTGGTTCCTGCCTTATGCGATCGCCTCCGGGAACACCGTTGTGCTGAAGTGCTCCGAGCAAGTGCCCAGTACGATGCAGGCCCATTTCGCGCTGATCGACCAGTGCGGCTTCCCTCCGGGTGTGATCAACCTTGTCAACGGCGATAAGCGGGCTAGCCAAGCACTGGTTCAACATTCGGACGTCGACGGCATTTCATTTGTCGGATCGACGGTCGTGGCTCGACAGATCGCTGAGATGTGCGCCCGCACGGGCAAACGCTGCCAGGCGTTCGGTTCGGCAAAGAACTATCTCGTCGTCATGCCGGACGCGAAGTTGGATCACGTTGTACAGAATATGCTGACGAGTTGTCTTGGCTGTGCCGGACAGCGATGCATGGCCGCATCGGCGATCGCATGTGTCGGTGAAAAGACGTATCGGCAAGTGTGCGAGCAGTTCACCACGGCCGCGGCAAAAGCCACGGTTGGCAATCCACTCGATCCAGATCTAACCGACGAAGAGCTCGTGATTGGACCTGTTATCAGCGCCGCCGCAAAACAACGCATTGAAGGTCTGATCCAAGCCGGAGTCGACGAAGGTGCGACCTTATTGTTGGATGGCCGCGGTGCTGAGATTTCTGGATGCGAAAGAGGCCATTTCATCGGACCAACCGTGTTGGCCGATGTCCGACCTGGATCGATCCTGGAACGCACGGAGATCTTTGGCCCAGTCGTGATCCTGCTGAGATTCGATTCGCTGGACGACGCCATTGCAACTATCAACCGCCACGAATTCGGCAATGGGGCTTCCATCTATACGCAAAACGGTTATTGGGCGCGCCAATTCAAGACCGAGACGCAAGCTGGAATGATTGGCATCAACGTCGGCATTCCCGCACCCGTCGCCTGCCTTCCGTTCGGGGGAATGAAAGGCAGCATCTTTGCCGACATCAAAGGGCAAAGCAAAGAGGTCGTCCGCTTCTTTACCGAGAGCAAGATTGTTACCCAGAGGTACTGGCCGGAAGAGGATGGCGTCGGCTGAATCGTCAACACGATCCGTGAGACGAGGAACAATACGTTTGATTCATTTCGGTGTCAAAAAAGACACCGTATCTGATCGCAAGACCATAACTTCAGAATTTCAAAAAGGAATGCCCGTACGATGAGTTACCAAACCGAATACGTTTTCTCTCGCACGTATCGGGGTAAGGTCAAGGGCCTCGTACTCGATTGGAGTGGTACGACGGCCGACGCTTATGTGATCGCCCCAGCCGTGGTGTTCGTCGAGGTCTTTAAGAACAAAGGCGTCGAGATCTCCATGACGGAAGCTCGAGGCCCGATGGGTCTACGCAAAGACCTGCACATCCAAAAACTGACCGAAGTGACCGAGATTCGCGAACGATGGAAACGCGTCCATGGTTCGTATCCCGGCGACGCAGATGTGGCCGAGATGTTCGAGGACTTCGTGCCCCTGCAACTCGATTGCCTGCGGAAATACACTACACTGTTGCCTGGTGTGGCTGATGTTTGTCAGCGATTGCAATCGCAGGGAATCAAGATCGGTGTTTCGACTGGCTTCGTTCGTTCGATGGTCGATGTTCTCGAAGAAGATGCCAAGAAGCAAGGGTTCGTCCCAGATGCTTCGGTTGCCGGAGACGAAGTCGTTCACGGGGCACGCCCCAAGCCATTCATGGTCTACCGCAACTTGGATCTCATGGACGTGAGTCCAATCCAATCGGTCGTCAAAGTTGACGACACGACTTCAGGAGTGGGCGAAGCACTTGAGGCCGGCTGCTGGGGCGTCGGTGTGGCTCGCTATAGCAACTACATGAACATCAATACCCTCGAAATGGCCGAGCAACTGCCTGCGGAAGAGGTCGAGCACCGCCTCGAAAGAACTCGCAATATCCTCCGCCAGGCCGGAGCTCACTACGTGATTGATAGCCTGGCTGAAATCGAACCGGTGATCGAAGAAATCAACACCCGTCTCGCGCGAGGCGAGACTCCGCAAGGTGGCTAGCGCTCTGCTAGGACTAAGAACCAGGGTTGTCGAGCCTTATTGTCGTGGTTCGCTCCGCGAACCAAACGTCTTGATCGGGGATCAACGACTATCTCGCCAGGCGACCATTCTTCTTCAACCCTAAAATCAAGAATTGACACAGCGCTAGCGCCAGCCTGCCCGTGCTTTGATCAACGGCACTCAATAAAGTTCCGCTGTACCACACAAACTCGGACAAATGATAGGAAAACACTAGAAATCCACCTATCCGTCTGTTCTAATCAAGACTACTCGCTCGGGCGTTCGCCACATCCATCTTTTCGACGCGTTCCTTCCGGGCGCATCGAACGCCGAAGGAGGCAAAACGATGTCAATGTTGCCATCGCGTCGCTCACGCGCGTTTACGTTGGTCGAACTGTTGGTGGTCATTGCCATCATAGGGATCTTAGTGGCGCTGTTGTTACCGGCAGTGCAGGCGGCGCGGGAAGCGGCGCGCCGGATCTCTTGCCAAAACAACATGAAGCAGCTTGGCCTGTCGCTCCACAATTATCACGATACACACAAAGCACTTCCACCCAGCAGAACGAGTTCCCCGAATCACACCTGGGCTCCGTTCCTCTTTCCTTTCATTGAACAAACGAATCTGTACGACCAATACAATTGGAATGTGAACTGGGATCATCCGGGAAATCAGCCGACGATCGCCACGGATATCAGCACGTTTCGTTGTCCATCGGCGCCGGGTGGGACCAGTCGGCGAGACCGGGTGCGGAATGGGATTCAGGCTGCCACGTCTGACTACGCGCCGATTGCGGGGGTCGCCAATATCGTGGTGACGTCTGGCTATATCTCGCCTACGAATCTAAGAGGCGCGATCGTTGCTCGGAAATGGGTGCGCATGGCGGAGATCACCGACGGTACGTCGAACACGCTTTTCATGGGCGAAGATGCGGGGCGTCCCGCGTTTTGGATCAGCAGTGGTCGAGGCCCGCAAAACAACAGGCCCGGCGGCGGCAACTTGTCTGTTTCGAATGGACGCGTAAGAGGAGCCGGCTGGGCGGACACGAGCAACGCGATTCCTTTACACACGTTTCGTCGCGATGGTCTGCGTGTCCCCGGTCCTTGCCCGATGAACTGCACGAACAACAACGAAGCGTTCAGCTTTCATCCCGGCGGCATCGATACCGTCCTGGCCGATGGCAGCGTACGATTTCTGTCCGAGACCATTACGATTCCAACTTACGCCGGACTCATTACACGCAGTGGTGGTGAAATTGTTCAGATCGATTGATCTGCTGCGCCTTCAAGCCTCACCCTCACCCTCAAAACCCAAATACCCGTACTCATGGCTGGATGCAGATGTTGAACAGGAGGACGCAGAGGAAGCAGAGTTCCCGATTTTGACGTCTCTGTTTCCTCCGCGTCCTCCTATTCATCTGTCCTATCCCTCTCCCACAAGCCAGGGGAGAGGTGACATGATGTGAAAACCCGTGCAAACCACCAACTTAAAGCCGGGCGATCTCCAAGCGGTAGAGGGGACTGATGGCGTCGCTTCGCGGCCACTTGTTTTGGGTTTTGAGACAAAGCCTAACTACCCTCGCCGCATGGCCCGCTGGATGTCTCGTTTGACATCTGCCTTCTTCTGGTCTTCGCGCTTGTCATAGAGCTTCTTGCCTTTGCAGAGGCCAACCAGGACTTTCGCGATGCCCCGTTCGTTGAAGTACAGCTTCAGCGGTACCAGCGTCAGCCCTTTCTCTTTGGCCTGATTGGCAAATCTGAGCAACTCTCGTTTCTTAACCAGCAGCTTGCGCGGCCGTCGCGGTTCGTGATTCCACATATTCGCGTTGGCATACTCCTGGATGTCACAACCCACCAGCCAGACTTCGCCTTCACGAACCCGTGCATAGGCTTCGTCTAACGAGACTTTGCCTTCACGGAGGCTCTTCACTTCACTGCCGCGCAGCACAATGCCGCACTCCAGCGAATCGATCACGGCAAAACGATGACGCGCCTTGCGGTTGTCAACAATCGGCCGCTCACCCTTGTTGGGTTCTGGCTTGGCTTTCTTTTGCTTCTTGCCCATGCTAATTCCATCTTGCGAGTTTTTCGCCTGGCACGCGGCGTTTTTCAGAGGAGCTCTGGCCTGCTGGAAGTCGGACCTGCATGGTCCACTACTGCAGAATAGCCAAAAGACGTGGCTGGCGTAAGTTTGGTATCGTCAGGTACTGCACGGACGACCCACGACTCAGGGGCCGAAACGTGATCCTTCAACAGTCCTGGCAGGGTTTCATCGATACCGCCGCGGGTCATTCAGGCAGTGACCTCCTTGCACCGACCAGTCGCCCGCTCGCAGAACGCCGTCGTGCGGTTAGAATGACATCCACACCGCACACCCTTGGCTGAAATATACGACAGGATCCGCTCGTGAACATGTCGCCCATGTCGATTGAATTGCCGGTTATGTCGGAGCCGCCCAGACGTCTGCCTCGCTGGCTGAAGCGAGAAGTTCCCAAAGGGAACGCGAATAACTTTACTTCGAATGTCCTGGAAGACCTGCGCCTGGAGACTGTGTGCGAAAATGCCAAGTGTCCCAATCGCATGGAGTGCTATTCACAGAAAACCGCCACTTTCATGATTTTGGGCAATGTCTGCACGCGACCGTGCGGGTTCTGTGCGGTGTCACGTGGGAGGCCGGAAGACCTGGACGATGACGAACCAGATCGCGTGGCGGAAGCTGCCCGCCGAATGGAACTCAAACATGTCGTCATCACGTCCGTCACACGCGATGACTTACCTGATCATGGTGCGGAACATTTCTCTCGGTGCGTTTTGGCCATCCGCCAGCGCACGACCGCTTCGATCGAGGTCTTGACACCCGATTTTGTCGGCCATCCTGGGGCGTTGGAGCGCGTGGTCGATGCCGCACCGGACATCTTCAACCACAACACTGAAACCGTGCCGCGGCTCTATCGTCGCGTGCGTGGTCCCAAATCGGATTACCGCTGGACGCTCGAACTGCTGCAGCGTGTTCAGCAACGCAACCCCCAGGTCCGCACCAAGAGTGGGTTGATGCTGGGTCTGGGCGAAACGCACCAGGAACTCTTTGATGTTCTGTCAGATCTCCGCGAGTATGGCTGCGACTTTCTCACGTTGGGCCAGTACCTGCAACCGACCAGCCGATCGCTATCGGTCGATCGCTATGTCACGCCGGCAGAATTCGAGGAACTTGGTGAGGTGGCAAAACAGATGGGATTTAAGAAAGTTGCCAGCGGCCCGTTCGTTCGTAGCAGCTACCACGCCCGTGACATGGC
Organism: Pirellulaceae bacterium; assembly: GCA_030744725.1. Lineage (GTDB taxonomy): Bacteria > Planctomycetota > Planctomycetia > Pirellulales > Pirellulaceae > ARS98. The sequence continues at coordinate 6,564 of JASLPZ010000210.1, read as the reverse complement.
GGAAACGGGCTAAGCGATGCTCGTTGAGTGGTTTTATAGACTGCCTTCCAAGAGGGCGACTTTAATCAAATTGATGAGCCGCAATGCTGAATCCGCACGCGCTTCGGCGCAGCCTCGGATTACCTGTGCGACTTGCGTGGGCCGTAGTGAAGTGAGTCCTGCCCATGCTCGTAGCAGCCGAGGTCCGGCGCTGTGCCGGTGAAGTTGCTGGTGACCTGGGGAATCAACGCGCCCGCGTCGACACAGTTCGCTTGAGGTTTGAGCCGGAGATCGTAATCGGAACGCATATACGTCTTGCCTTCCTGTGGTGGACCAGCCCTGGTGAAGATGTCGTAGTCGACCTGGAGACCGTGTTGTTCGAGGCCGGTGGCTCGGTTCAGTTCCGCAATGGATTGGTACCGACCTATATTGCCGTCAGAGTCGATCCATTTGATGAATCGCTCGACTGAATTGCGGCGGTATCCGTTGTAGTCGAGAGTCGAGTATGGTGTGGGAGAACCGGTTTCCATGGCGTAGCCGCGTCCACCCATGAAGAGGTTGTTTCGGAAGTGTCCATTCTGCCAAATTGCAGGCGGAGTAAACCCTTGGCCAGCACAGCAGACCGTGTTGTTGTAGGCCAGGATGCCCGCGGGATAGTTGTTCAGTTTGAAATTGTGAGCCGTGATGCTGTAGGCCTCGTTGCGAATCAGGTATACCGGCCCGCCATAGAACGGCTGCGTGGATAGCGCCGTATGCGTGTTGTAGCACCGATTGCGATACACACGCACGTTGTGGCAGCCGTAATCGGCTTCGATCGTGTCATCCTGTGCCCACGAAAGATCGTTGCCGTAGAAGTCGATGGCGACACAATGCCGATTGACATCATCCACGGGAACACCGAAGTTGGCGATTGCCAGCGAGTCACTGAAACGACTAATGCGGTTATAGCAGACAACGTGCCCTCGGCCATAGACATTCACTCCGGTATGAGCGGGTGACATGTAGGCTTCGGGCCGCGGATACCAGGTTTGGTTGATCCCTACGATTTCGTTGTCGGCGATGTACCACTCTCGTGAGTTTTCGGACTGTGTGTTGATACCACTGATAACTTCTTTGATTTGGCAGCGCCGAATCGTAATTCCCACGGAGCCGGGTTTTCCCGAGTAGATGGCGGTATGCGCGCCGCGGAAGGTCAGATCCTCGAACATCAGATAGTCCGTGCCTGCGATGCTCACGACGCGTGACTTACTTCCGGTACCATCGGCCTGAAGAATTGCCTCACCGTCACCAGCACCCCGAAACACAATCGGTCTGCCTGGTTCACCCGATCTGCTGAACCGGAACGGCCCACGGTAGACGCCGCCATGAAGCAGAATGACGTCTCCCGGCCGGGCCTTCGCATAGGCCGCCATCAGACCTGTGCGAGAGTTGGCGTGGATCTCTTTCCCAGTTGCTGTTGCTGGCTCGCTTCGCGTCGCGACACTGACGATCATCGGCTCGGCAGGCGCTCCTCCATCGGGGTCGCGCATCGTAAACCGGACTTCATATTTCGTGCCTGGTTTCAAGAATAACACACTCCCGGCAAACAGGTTTCCAACGCGATATGGCGCGTAGTCCTGATTGGCGATCTCGTGATAGATGCGTAGCATCGGCAACGCCTCGGTCCAGTCGCTTTCGCCCTTTTTGCGAAAGGCGACGGTCACCGTTGCATTCCGGTTGCCATCGCCCGACACATACCAACGGAATCCGAGGTTCTCCAAGGTGGAAGGATCAATCAGGAATCGCCCAGCACGAACCTCGTCGATTCGGTCTTCAGGTCTAGCGCCCTGAATCGGTTCTTTGGACCGACCAATTAGCGACGGCTGGGCCGTTACACGCCCGGTGCAGATGGTCCAACTCGCCAGAACAAGCGAAATCCAAAACGCCGTGCGGAGGCGGCCACGTTGACACATGCGAATGTTCCTTTCTCGCCGGATCGTATTTCGGAGCGTTTCCGACCCGTTGTGATGCGGTCTCCCGACCGCAACACCACTCTGACCGAAGGTCTCCAAGAGCACGTGGAATGCCTATCGACATTCGCGGCGGAAAAAGGAGACCTGCGGTCGAAACGGTGAGCGAGTCAGGAGACCAGCTCACAACCCTTAGTTGGCCGGATGGCTGATTTCATTTGGCAGTTCGTCCCCTCATCCCATCCTTATTCCCCAAGAGAGAGAAATCACTTGCCTCGAGGCTGCTGTGTGGCCGCTAACAGTTTTGCGTAGTAGGACTTGGCTCGATCCAATCGCTCGCCAATGGCACGACTGCGAATGTCAGTTCCCTTGGAAAACTCTTCTTCGATCAAGGCAATTGCGTCGAGCTGTTTTCTAACGATCTGTGAGCACTTGGTAGCTGACCAGGTGGGTTCCCCGTCGACAACAACATAGATGGGAGAGGTGTGAGCGACAGCTCCGTTTGCACAGCGAGTATTGATGGCCAGCCATTTGCTTCGAGCAACATCAACTTCAACCTCCAGGCTGAGTTGGTTGGAGCTGGCATCGCTTCTGCGCACCTCGTGCAGCACGCCGTCGTTGCTTACCAGTTCAAGCAGTTGGGGCAACCCGACTTTTTCATGTCCCCACGCCCGGGCGCGCACTTTGACAGAGCCTCGGCTGTCAACTTGGATCTCTGATCCAGGGAGCTGACCGTTGACTGTGAAGTCCAGTGCCGGTCCGTTGCTGACAAACGTGCGTCCTGCTTCCAGGCCCGCGAACCACCGGTCCAGATCCAGCGTCTCGCCAGTGTGGACATAGGTTCGCACCTCACCGATCGTCGATCCCCAGGGCACGTCGCTTCCTGCCGCGGCGGCCAGACGAAAACCAAGATTCAAGTAGTCATAATAATCCAACGTGTTGATCCGACTGAACTGTAGCAACTCGACAAAGTCGATTCCTTCCGTGGTGATGTACCAGGGAAAGCCTCGCGGAAGATTGCAGCCATTCCAGGAGAAGTGAGCGAATCCGACGACCGCATCCGGTTGATCATGGAGCCGTTTGAATGCCAGGTCGTAGAGGTCATACGTTTCCAGATCTCGGGCCAGGGCGGACGTGTTCAATCCGATAATGTGACCGAAAGTACTGCGAGGTTCCTCCTGGCCGCTGACCAGACAGTAGTCTCCGCGCCGCCGGCGAAAATTCTTGCCGAAACCGAGCTGTCTGAACTCTGTGCCGCGATGATGTCCCATCTCCAGCACGTTGACTACGTGCAAATCCTCTGCTTCAGCATAGCGAAGCAGGAAGTCCTGATGTGCCTTCTTCGTCGTAGGATGATGCACGTGCACGTCACCTGAGAACCAGCCCTGAGCCGGCAGGTCGACCCAACGTGCCAACCGTAGCGTGTGTTTCTGATTTTCGGCCGTCACCTCAAACTCTTTCGTGACCGGGATGTACTCCATGCCCCGGGCCACCGAGATTTGATAGTGTCCCCGTTCCAGCTTGATCGAAAAAGAAGGTTGGGTCTGGTAGAGCACAGGTTCACGCCAGTATGGGATCGAACGAAGCTCCTCGTAGACATAGCTACGGTCGTTGTTGTTGCCCTTGCCCAGCGTTTTCCTTGGTGGTCCGATCCAATCTGGATTGTTCGCTTCAATGACAATTCCTCGGTAAAACTCATCCGTCTGGCTGACCCTCTGCATCACTCGACCATCGGGCGGAAGACGCACCGTCTGGTCGTCCAGGTTTCGGATGCAGACCACGGCGGGGACAGGTTCTCCCGAAGGCACGTCCAGTAAATGGAATTCAACCGTGGCTTTCAGGTCGTCAGCATACGACGCCTGTTCGGCTCCAACGTAGATGGTGGCCCAAGCTGCAGCGAGCGTGCTCGCAAGTAGTCCAATTCGCTTCTGTAAGATCATCGGGACCGCCTTTGGGATGGAAGGTTGCGGGTAAAAAACGTCATGATGCCGCCACGTGGTTATCGTGACAAGACCTTAACCGGCGTGCCGCGGTCCGATACTTCGTCCGTCTGCCGGGTCTTCTCAAGACCGATTGTCAATGGAGTTGTCTCGCAGTTCTTTCCAGAGAGCCTGTCGTGCAAGCATCACGCGGAAGTGCGGAAGCCCCACAGGGCGGCGGCGTTTCGTCCGAGGATCTTCTCTCGGTCCTCCCGCGTGAAAAAGGGAATCTCTTTACGGATGAGGTCGATCTCTTTGTCTAGTGGCGGCCGGTTGTATGCAGCGCGGGCCGTACCAGGATACCCCGTTCCAAAAAGAAGTCGCTCCGGACCGAAAGCTTCGTAGACCCGCTTGACGTACGGATAAGCATCGGCAAACGGATACTTGCCCGATTTCGAAACCGAACTGAGCTCCGAAACCTTAACCCAGACGTTCGGATACCGCGCCATGGCGAGCAATAAACGGAAATCCGGCTCGGGATCCTCAGCTCCCAGGTCCATCTGGCTGAGGTGATCGATGACGATCCTCACCTTCGGATGGGCGCGGACCATCTTCTCGAGCTTTGGCAGCTGCTGCGGAGCGATGAAGAAGTTGAATACGGCCCCAAGCTCCTCGGCCTTACGCCATAGACGGTGCGTTTCCCTGGCGTTGATCCAACCGTCTCCGCCGTGCTTGCCGTTCTGATAATAGATGGCGCTGAAGCGCATACCGTGGAGTCCGTGCTCCGTCATCCAAAACTCCATCTTGTCCGCAACTTTGGGATCAGTCGGGTCGACGAGCCCTTGGGCCTTGAGACGTTTGGGGTTCTGTTTCACACAATCTGCAACGTAGCTGTTGTCCCACCCGTGGTAGATGACCTGGACAAGGACGGAGTGCGTACAACCGTGCCGGTCCATGTCCTCCATCAGCATCTCGACGGTGGCCTCGTGAGGAGCCTCTTTGAAGTCCTTGATATAGGGGTGACGAAAGGAGTGGCGCAACGGATCATTGGCCCAAACGTGCATGTGCGTGTCGATGATGGACGGCTCGGCGCTCAGAGCGGCGCGCGCGCGGTCACTGAACGTCAGCGCCGCGGGCAGAGCGCTGATTGCCACCCCCGAAGCCACCGATTGCATGAAAGCCCGGCGGTCACTGTTCGGTTCAAGTACCGTGGTGCGGGACGCGCGATGACGTTGCATGTTCTTCTCGTCAGGCCGCGGGACGTAAGGATGCCACGAGAAAGCTCGTATCAGGTTTGTCTTTACAAATGAGTCAGATTCTCAGCGACGGGCACCGACCGCAGGTTGGTCTGGGAGCGGGTCGCCGCAACCGAGCGATAGCTCGCGTCGGTCTGAGGCACGGCCTCACTAGCGATTCGGCTGAGATCAGTGTCGCCGGGGCCGCCGCAAAAGTCCACCTGGGCCCCCGAAAAACCCTCGTTTTTTTTAGAAACCGTATGGCCCGATGCTCGTTGAACTGCGTCTCAACAGACACGTTGCCGAACAGCCGCATGGAGTCTGCCGACACCCCGCACTTGAAAGCTCGACCTGTGTTGAGCAGTCATGGTTCCCGCTAGTCTGGATCAGCTAAAGCGATGGTGTTTTCCAGCTATGAACGCGCCGTACAAGCTGAACGTCGTTGTCGACGTCCAGCTTGTCGAGCACATTGGCACGGTGCTTCGAACAGGTCGGTAGACTGACCTGAAGTCTGTTCGCGATCTGTTTCATCGATTGACCGACCACCAGTAGATCCATGACTTCGCGTTCCCGAGGAGTGAGTCGTGACACTCTGTCGTCGATATCGGTGGCGGGAATTGATTCCTGGCGGCTCTTCCTGTCTTTCTCAACGGCCTTCTGAATCTGCTCCAGCAGGTCTTGCTGAATGACCGGCTTTTCCAGGAACGCAAACGCGCCGCCCTCGAAAGCGCGGACGCACATCGCGACGTCCGCATGTCCCGTTATGATAATCACCGGCAAGCCGCACTTGTGCGCAGCCAGGTTCTCCTGGAGTTCCAGGCCACTCATTCCCGGCATTCGAACGTCGAGGACGAGGCAGCCGGGTGTTCTGGGATCAAACGACTGAAGGAAGTCGGCCGCGGATGAATAGGTGTCGACGCGTAACTCCACCGATTCGATCAGCCATTTCAGGGCGTCTCGAACGCTTTGATCATCGTCGACGAGAACGACAGTCGGTTCACGATGCATCGGTCTCATCCTCCTGCTGATGTGACAGTAGATCGAAGTGGACGCGGGCACCTCCCATCGATGAACATCCAAGCCATATCTTGCCGCCATGTGACTCGATAATGTTTTGACAGATCCCCAGTCCGATGCCCAAGCCGTCAGCCTTCGACGTGTAGAACGGATCGAACACTTGCTCCACCATGCCGCCTGAGATTCCCGGGCCGGAATCTTCCACGGCGACTTCCACGCGGTTGGCGTTTCCTTCAAAACTCGATATCGCGATGGTCCGTTCGCCGGAATCACTTTCCGATAAGGCATCACATGCATTTCGGATCAGGTTCAGGAGAACCTGCTGGATTTCGATGGAGTCAGCTTCGACAGCGGACAAACGGCTTCCCAGTTCGAGCCGGAGTGTGATGCCTTGCTGTTTCACGTCCGACTCGATGAACTTGCACACCTCACGCACCACTTGGTTGACATCAATTTCCTGATATT
>JASLPZ010000020.1:0-36043 GCA_030744725.1 Pirellulaceae bacterium | reverse complement strand
CGGAAACGCACGGGACTACCGTGGCCTTGCAGAACCAGGGGGAGTTTTGCCGAGTGGGCTCGATAGGGGACGATCTGGCGGTGGGCCATCGGACCCATAATTTCCTGGTTGAGGTGGACCATGATACGGTTGTGCAGCATGGTGACGGTCGCCCGTCGGATAAGCTTGTCGCCCTCGAACACCGGGGCAGTGAACAGAATATCGAACGACTGCCACTCGCCCGGTGCGCGGCAGGCGTTGACCAGCGGTGGCGTTTGACCGTAGATCGAAGCCGCCTGACCGTCGGGATAGATCTGCTCGGGGTTCGAGGCGTGCGAGTCGAAGATCTGTATTTCGTAGAGACCCATCAGGATTACTCCGCTGTTGCCGCGGGCCATCATGCGAACGGGTGGCGTGGTGGGGGCCATCCATTCGACGTGAAGCTGGCAGTCGCCGAAGGCATCTTTCGTTTCCAGCGAACCGTCGCCCGCCTCGACGGAGCCGTCGGCCGTTTTCCACGACGCGTCTTTCCATTTCGAGAGATCCTTGCCATCAAAAAGCACGATCGCGTCCGAGGGCGGCCTGCCCGATTTGCCTGGAGCACCCGGCGTGACTTGTGTGGGAATGGGTCGGTCGACGTCGTGCACGTGGTACTTGCCGCCAGTCGCGGGCAATAGGGGCGTGTCCTGGTAGCCGACGATTGTGCCGGACTCAGTCTTCCTGGTAAGTAGCTCGTTGGCAGCGGCAACGCTCACCACGCATGTCGAACCGAGCAAGGTGATTAGGGCGAGATAACTTGAGGGCTTGTTCACGGGAGTCTCCTTCTTGTTGTTGCGGTCGAGATTCACGGCCTGCCCCGCCCGAAAACTCCGTCCGCACTTGCCACAAACGACTTATGCGATTTGAGATTCTACAAGCCCCAAGCTCTTCTCGCCACTTGTCACGGGTGGTGAACACTGCTTCCGGGAAATCGCTTACTGCCAGCAGTTCACAGCGAGCCTAGTGACCAGACGCGATTGCGATTGAAGTGCGTAGAGGCTACCATAAACAGCACCTTCTCATCTCCAACGACGTGCAAATCAACGCATGTTTTCCAACGATTCGGAATCCGACCTTATTCGACAAGCGACGCTCGGGGACCGTGGCGCGCTAGCGCAGTTGTTGTTCGATCATCATGGTGTGTTGCAGCGGCACATTGACCGCCGCCTCTCAGCAGGTCCGCCAGGCGTCGTTTTGGCCGAAGATATATTGCAGCAGACGTTTGTTCGCGCGGCGCGCGGCATTGCGTCCTTCGAAGGGGATATGTCAGGGTTTCGCGCTTGGCTGACGACCATCGCCACGAATCTCATTCTTGATGCGCAGAAGCGTCAACGTCGCGAGCGGCGCGCACCGGCGTGGAAGGATCCGCCCGCGACACTCTCTGATGATGGTTCATTTGCACAGGTCGTCGAACGCTTGGCGAGCGATGTCACGCCGCCCGTTGGTCGGGTCGAGCGGCGTGAGAGCATTCTCAGGATGCAGACGGCCATCGCGAGTCTATCGCCCGAGCATCGCGAAGTGATTCAACGATATTACTTGCTTGACCAGTCGCTTCAAGAAATCGCCGCGGCCATGGGACGCACCAAAGAGGCAGTTCGTGGACTGTGCTATCGAGCCAGGAAGGACCTTCGCGAGATCATGGGAGGCTCGTCGCTGTTCTTTAGCAGCTGAGGCTCTAATAATGGAGGCTCTGGCAAATGGGGTCTCTAACAGTTGAGGACCGTGGGAGGAACAACTTCGGGATGGTGTGAGGATTCGGAGGCAAGTTGAAACCGCCAACTCACAAATCCTGCTATCGAAGATCCTTCACGGCGTTGTGCTGCCGCCCTTCGAGATAATCACATTCAATGTCAACAACTTCGTCCAGCAAAGCAAGACGTGTTGATCGATGCGAGCTGATTCGCCGCGTCCTGGTCGAGCTTGCGGAACGGCGGAGTCGGGGGGAGTTGATTAGTGAGGCGAGAGTCTTGTCCTCGCATCCAGAGTTGCTGCCCGACTTGCAGGAAGAACTGATCAAGCTGCGCCAGATTTGGACTGCATTGGATACTGTCGACACGGTTGGCAGTCGGCAGGCGCTGGAACGTTTGGAGCAGGACTTGGAGCAAGATCAGCTGAACGTGTCTGACACGTCAAGCCTTGCGGCTCCCCGTTCGCAAGACAAGCCGCCAGGGCGCCAAAGTCAATTGCGTCTCCCTCTTCTTAACGCGGCTGAAGAAGAAGGCGGCGCGGTCACGCGGCGGGTTGGCCGGTACCGCGTGAAAGGGCTGCTCGGCCAAGGTGGCTTTGGACGAGTTTATCTGGCGGCTGATGAAGAATTGGCGCGGGACGTTGCGATCAAGATCCCCCACGCGAATCGCGTTGCGGATTCTGAAGCGATTGACGAGTTTATCACCGAAGCACGCGTCATCGCGCGACTCGACCACCCCAATATTGTGCCTGTGTTCGATGTCGGCAGGACGTCTGATGGCCACTGCTATGTTGTTTCCAAACTTGTACCGGGTTGCGATCTCGCAGCGAGGATGGCTACTTCTCGGCCTTCTTTTCAAGAGGCCATCACGATCACCGCGGCGATTGCCGTAGCGCTTGATTACGCCCATGCTCAAGGGTTGGTGCACCGTGACGTGAAGCCGGGCAACATTTTGCTGAACGAACAACAGGAACCACATCTGGCAGATTTTGGACTCGCGTTAAACGAGGACGACGCCCAGGACGAGCGTGTGGTGGCCGGCACGCCAGCGTACATGAGTCCGGAGCAGGCTCGAGGCGAGTCGCACCGCATCGATGGCCGCTCGGATATTTTCAGCTTGGGGGTAGTTTTTTACGAGCTCATTACGGCGAGACGCCCCTTCCTGGGCAGTTCCCGAGACACCTTGATTGAGCAGATTTGTCAGGTCGAAGTGGCACCGCCGCGAGAAGCGGATCCATCAATTCCAGTGGAGTTGGAACGAATCTGCTTAAAAGCGCTCGCCAAGCGCGCCGCGGATCGATATCAATCGGGTCGCGAATTCGCCGATGATCTGCGTCTCTCGCTGCAGCATCAACACGCTGTCACGGCGGGTGTGCCATCCGCCCTCCAGGTGTCTGCGTCCTCGGAGGTCCCGGCTGATTCGAAAGTCGTTCCCAAGGGGCTGCGCGCCTTTGATGCCAATGACGCCGATTTCTTCCTGGATCTGCTGCCAGGGCCACGCGACCGTCAAGGGCTACCGGAGAGCCTTCGCCAGTGGCGCAATCGCATTGAAGAGACTGATGCGGATGAAACGTTTTCTGTTGGCTTGCTGTACGGGCCATCGGGTTGTGGGAAATCGTCGTTCGTACGAGCCGGCCTGTTGCCACGGCTTGCCTCGCACGTTCGTCCGATCTATCTCGAAGCCACCGCCGACAACACGGAAGATCTGATGTTGCGGCAGCTTGGCAAGCACGTAAAGAATCTACCTGCAGACGCGGACTTGGCGTCCTGTTTCTCGGCAATCCGACGTGGCAGGGTTTTGCCTGCGGGACAGAAAGTACTGATTGTTGTCGATCAGTTCGAGCAGTGGCTGCATGGGAAGGACGAGCCGCACCGGCGCGGGCTTGTCCAGGCGTTGCGGCAATGCGATGGCGCCCGCCTGCAATGCCTGCTGTTGGTGCGTGACGATTTCTGGTTGGCGCTTAGTCGGTTTCTGGCGGACATTGAAGTTGATTTGGTGCAGGGCAGAAACACCGCTCTTGTCGATCTGTTTGATCCGTTACACGCCCGCAAAGTGCTGGTCGAATTCGGCCGCGCATTCGGCCGGTTACCCGAAAATCCGGCACACGTTGGCGAGGGGCAGAAAGCGTTTCTGCATCAGGCTATCGAGGCATTGTCGGACGAAGGGCGTGTGATTCCGGTCCGCTTGGCGCTGTTTGCTGAAATGGTCAAGGGGCGTGAATGGGTGCCGGCCACATTGCGAGAAGTCGGTGGTGCCAAAGGTGTTGGCGTGACTTTCTTGCAGGAGACGTTTTCCGCGCGGACGGCGAATCCGCAGAATCGCCTCCATGAAAAGGCGGCACGTGCCGTATTGGCTGCGCTGATGCCGGCGTCCGGAACGCAGATCAAAGGCCACACACGTTCGTACCCCGAACTGTTGGACCTATCCGGGTACGGACGCAATCCCAGCGCCTTCAAAGAGCTGATGCGGATCCTGGATAGTGAGACGCGGTTATTGACGCCCACCGAGTCCACACAGGGGCCAAACGATCCATCGATCTCGCCGTTGGCTCGGCGTGACTACCAGCTAACCCATGACTACCTTGTGCCATCGTTGGGCGAGTGGCTGACGCAGCGAAAGAAGTCGACACGGGTCGGGCGACTGGAATTGGAATTGGGCGAACGCGCGTCGATGTGGAACGCGCGACGCGAGCGACGCCAGCTGCCATCGATGTGGGAATGGCTGGCTATGCGGACATCTACGCAAAGTACCAATTGGTCGCTGCCTCAGCGTCAGATGATGCGAACGGCCGCCCGCCACCATTTGATGGTCGTCGGTACGCTAGCCACGTCGGTGCTCGTCTTCCTGTTGGCAGGCGCACAGATTACGACTATGGCAAGTCGGTTGATGGATCGCCTGCAAGCCGAGACGGCCACAGTCTGGATGGCGCTCGGCCAGGATGACACGATTTGGTCGTTGACACGTCACGATCCCGATCCCACATTGCGAACACACCTGATTCACCGCTTGAGCCCGCTGGCTGTTGACGTTGAGGACGTCGTACCGACGATTTCTGAGCAGCAGGACCTGTCGGTTCAGCGCGCTATGTTGCTCGTGGTCGGGTGTCTGGCAGGAACCGACGAGCAACGATTGAACGCTACCCGGCCGCGCGTTGAACCTTCCCAGGAGATGATCCGGGAACTGATTCGAATTTGTCGTGAAACGCCCGATCCCGGAGTGCATTCTGCAGCGGAATGGGCGCTACGCCGTTTCAATCGGGAGGCCGATGCGATCAAGGTCAGCAACGAATTGGTATCGACCGGAATCCTCCGCGACCGGCAATGGTACGTCACAAGGACGGGGCACACGATGGTGGTCATTCCAGGCCCGACACAGTTTATGATGGGAACGGCACCGAGTGCCGATTGGTTTAAAGAAGACGAGCTGTGGCACGCGCAGTCGATTCCGCGCAGCTTTTCGATCGCCAGTCGCGAGACGACGGTCGGACAATACTCCCAGTTCCTTCACGAGAACCCACGGCAACGAAGTCAAGCCGATGGGCTGTCCGGCCTCACGGTCGCCGCGCCCCATCCAGCAACTTGGTATGAAGCTGCTGCCTACTGCAATTGGCTGAGTAATAAAGAGGGTATTTCGGAGGAACATTGGTGCTACATACCGAACGCCGCTGGTAGCTATGCAGCGGGAATGACCATCTCAAAAAATATTTCCGATTTGCGAGGATACCGTCTACCGACGGAAGCCGAGTGGGAATATGCGTGTCGGGCTGCCAGCACGACCATCCGACATTTTGGCAGGGACCCATCACTGTTGGGCGAATATGGCGTGTTCGTCTCGGCTTCACGTCAGCTGCCCATCGCTTGTGGCGAGAAGAAACCCAATGAATTTGGGCTGTTTGACATGCATGGCAATGTCGCTGAATGGTGCCAGGATCTCTATCACGCATCGATTGGAGAATCCGCCGGCAGACAACCGCTAGGCTTGGATGACGGTCAACTACGTGTTTGCCGCGGTGGATCTTTTCAAGACTTGGCGCACCGGATCCGTAGCGCGGCGCGCGACAAAGCGGGACCCGCGACCCGCGATTTGACGATCGGTTTTCGCGTCGCCCGCAGCTATCCTTGACGCCTCAAGTCGAGTCGTTCGATCGGGCTATTCTCAGACGGAGATGCCAACCGCCGATCTTCCCGCGTCAGCATTCCAACAGTACATGGCTTCGAGTTCTGCACGGCTGCCGGCCATAGTCACCGTGTCTCCCACGGTGAAGTGTTCATCGCCACCAGGACGAACGTCGGTAATTTCGCCCCGCTTGATGGCAACAAAGGCGATCTTCGGAAAACGTGCATCCACTTCGCCAACCGTATGCCCTGCGAATGCGGATTGATCGGTAACGGTCACTTCACTCAGTTCGATATTGGAGTTCCGCTGGTTTCGCAAGAACTCGGAAAGTCGTGGTCGCAAAATGGCGTCGGCGATTGTCTGTCCTGCGGTCGTGTAAGGAGAGACGACCACGTTGGCACCGGCACGACGAATCCGATGTACGCTGCGCTCTGTGCTGGCTCGGCTGGCGATAAACAAATCAGGATTCATTTCACGTGCGCATAGTGTGACGAAGGTATTCTCGGCATCGGAGTTGATGGCACAGACGATGCCGCGCGCACGGTCAATCCCCGCCAACCGGAGGATCTCGTCATCGGATGAATTGCCAATTAATCCGAGGTAGCCAGCATCGATCGCGTTGTCGATGACCTGAGAGTCGCAGTCGATAATTACAAACGGCACCCCCGCTTCGCTCAGCTGCTGCGCCAGGGTCTGGCCGATGCGTCCGAATCCACAAATCAGGAAGTGGCCGCTTAGTCGATCGATTTTGTTCTGCATCTTTCTCTTCCAAGCCGTTTGATGGGTGACAACAAGTTGTACCAGGGAAGACAAGCTGTAGGTGGCCGTGCCGATGCCCACTAGCAGGAGTACCGCGGCGAATACCTCGCCGTTGGGCGAGAGTCCATCATCGCCATAGCCGACGGTCGTAATGGTGATCAAGGTGAAGAACAGCGATTTCCACAAGCTCCAATCGCGTTCGACCAGCATGAAACCAATTGTGCCGAACGCAATGACAGCTATCAGGATAGCCAGGCAGCGGATGGCACCCTTCAGTTCCTCATTTGCGAGCAAGGGTCGCAACGGTTTTGCGGAAGTTAACATGCTCTGACCACTATCAAGAAGTCCATTCCTTGAAAGCATAGATCAGGATTTAGCGGTCTCGCGAGGAAGCTGCGGAATTTGTGGGAAGTGCTTGATTCTCTGCCACGATTGACGTGGCTTGTACGCCCATCACTGCAGGTTGCAGCGGATACACAAACCGCCTCAACCGCCACAGGACCATTGCAGTCTTAGATCGCATTTCGATCAACTGTAGCGGATTTTTCGCTGTTTGGATCATGAGCCAAAACGTCGCGGACGCTACATGTCCGTGCGACACGCACTAGAACATGTCTCGTGAAAGCAGTTTCCCGTCAGCACGATGGCCGAGCTGTTGATAGGTCGTTTCGTCGATCGATTCAGCCAGAAAACGCACATGTCCATCACCAAAAGCGAAGATGGCACCGCCCGGATGGAAACTGCCAAAACCACCGACCTTCTTTGGATCCACGGCATCTGGTTGGCCGCCAGTGAACCGGAGCTTGCGATCAACGGTGCTGTTTAGCGAAGTGCCCGTGTTGCGGAGTGTCGCGCGCGTTCCGGACATCCATCCCAAGTCATTATTCTCTGAGACTTTTTCGCCAAGAAAGATCGTCTGCGATGATCCGTCGCTAACATCCTCGTACGTCACCTCACTGTTTAAAAAGAAGACGCCGTGATTGTCCGCGTCGATGAGTGCTTCCACATCATGATGCAAGCCGGCATAGGTACTCAATCTACTGTCCCTTGACACACCTGGGTCAGACGGGCAGTGAAAAATTGGAATCCGAAGATCGGCCACTGGCGCGTTATTCTCGTGATAGACGTCAACCAGGAAGTCGACGTTGTTGTACGTGTTTGTCTCTTCGACATAGGGCAGCACGCGGATCAGCCAATTGTGATGCTTGCCTTGAGCCACGTTGAGAATCGGGCCTTTTTCGGCGCTAGTTCCCGATGGGTAAACTCGAAACGCACCCTCAAAATTCTGCACGGCCAGGACTAATTGGGTCATGTTATTCGTGCATTGGATGCGTCGTGCGGCCTCACGAGCCGCTTGCACGGCTGGCAGCAGGAGTGCCACAAGGATTCCAATGATCGCGATCACGACCAACAATTCCACCAAAGTAAACGCATGTCGAATTCGATATTTCATGACGAGCCTCCAGGGCTAAGCGTTGCTTGGAAATGAATACACGGTTTGCGATTCTGTTTCATAGGGGATGCCAATATTGTCTTTGCTGTCAACTGTGAATTCGTTGGCAAACTTCGCTACGTAGGTTTCACGTTTTTTTCACGTCGTTGTAGGATCCGGTGCACCGGATGCACTGGGTAGGTAACTTCGATGACAATTCGTTTGGCACCGTCGCCAGGTTCGACACGAATGATCGCGACCCCCGAGAATCCGGTCTGTAGTTGATCAACAGAGACATTCCAAGTCTCGCCGGTGTAGTCGCCCTCGCTTGCCAGCCGTGTCTGAGCTCGTTGCAATGCGGAATCCGCCAACCAGGCCGCCTGCTGCTCTTGCTCCCAATGACGCGCCCAGCGGCGTTGCAGCAAGACGGTGTGCGCCATAGCGGCTCCGATCAAGGCGACCACCAGCAGGCCGACCATGACGATCGGTAAGATCATGCCACGATGACGAAATCGCCTGGCATTGGCAGTTTGTCTCCAGCGGGTCATCTGTTCACTCTTCGGTGTTGGATTGAGAATTGAGAAGCGTCGCCTGCACGACATGTTGCTCGGCAGCACGTTCGGCACCACCGTCGATCGAAAGGGCCAAGATTGCCATGGGTAACTCTTGTGTGGTGTCCATGCTCCACGCTGCCACGGATTGGGATCCCCACGAGTAGAACTCGCGGTGTTGCAGGGTATCGTCAGCCATGACCGTTCGGACGATTCCGTCGTCGGTCGGTTGAAAATGGATGGTACGACCGTCGTCGCGTGCCAAAGTAAACGTCTGTTTCCGCGTCGAGAGATCTTCGTCAGCGTTGGCGTCCAGGGGGATCGCTTCAACGGGCGAAATTGTCGCGCTGCTGGCTTCGTGAATATCTCGCCGGAGCCGAACGACGAATCGTTGTAGGCTGCGCTGCCGGTCGATCCGATCCCGCGATTTACGATCAGCCCGCGCCAATCCACCCAGCGCGACAGCCACAACCGTCAAGACGGTGCTGAACAGAACCATGGCCAGGAGCATTTCGATGAGGGTGAATCCTCGGGGAGAACGCTTCATTGGTCGGTCTCCTCTCGCGGATATTTCCAGGCAACCAGGTGCACGGGTGCCTCTTGGTTTCCGCTCGCGTGCCGCCAGCCAATTTCGATTTTCAGTTGTTTCGCCCCGTCGCTGCCGGGCGTGACGGCAATAGCAAGCTGGGCATCTCGCAATGTTGTTTGACACATTTCTGACAATTCAATGGAAGCCACTGCCTCGGGCGTGAGTTGTTCCCACGATCGCGCCATGAGTTGTTCCATGAGATTGCCGGCTTCGTGAGACGCCGTCAGCCGTTGGTGCTGTGAACGGGACTGCTGGGCGGACAGTGCCAGGACCTGGACGACAGTCACCAAGATGGCGCTTGCGAGGACGAGCGCGATTGTCGCTTCGTGGACGACCGTGCCGCAACGTCGGGATGGAAGTATCGTTCGAGGAATTACTGTCCGAAAGTCGACAATAGAAGATCGAACATGGCTAAGTGGGTGTCTTGTCATGATTACGCCAGACCGGAAATCAGGGCGATCAAAGGGAGTAGTGTGCCGAGGCAGATAAACAGGACAACGGCACCGAAGCCACAGAGAAGTGCGGGGAAAATGACATTTGTCCACGCTCGAATGCGATACGCTGATTTGCGAATACCGCTTTGAGCCATCTCGTCCAGAGCCCAAGCCAGGTTTCCCGCGCGTTCGGCCGACTTGAACAGGCCGTTCTCGCGGTACCGTAGAATCCCTGTGGCCAGCAAGCTGTCGCGCCAATCTTGGCCGCGGTCGATGCGCATCGACGCTCGCTCCAGTTTCCTCCGGAGACGCGCTTGCGGGAAGTGGGCGGCCAGCATACGAACCATGTCGCCCAGTGGCAGGTCCTGGCGAACGGCAATCGCTAGCCAATGCATGACCAGAGAGCAATCCGCCGACCACCACAATCGGCCGACGATGGGAAACTGACGTGGCGAGACGCCGATGTAACAGAGAACGGTCAGGCCGAACACGGCGACGGCACCGCCAAAGAGGGGCACACTAACAAAACCACTCGCCAGCGTATCGCTGATATTGACAAGCTGATATGTAGCCGGGGGAATGTTAAGTTCAAACTCGTCCATGATGCGTGCGATGACGGGTGTGATCTTGAGCATGATAAACGTCACTACGCAGATGCCGAACACCAGCAAGAAAATCAGGTAGAAGAGTTTTTCGATCATTGCGCGAAGTGTCGCCTCGCCCTCGTCGAAACCACTTGTTGCTTGACGCAGACCGATCCCCAAAGTGCCCGTCTGTTGCCCCAGGTCGGCGGCCAGCTGTGCGGCGTGGGTGACACTGCAACGCGATCGAGTCAGCGCCAACGAGAGCGGTACGCCGGCCTCTAAGTAGTCGGCCAGGAGCTTCGCACGGCGACCGATCACGTCGTTGCGTTCCTCCGCGAACGCCCGAGCTGCGCTCTCCAATGGAATGCCGTGTTCGGCCGCAACGGTCAGGACCCACAGTAGCGACTGGCGTTCGGCGACATAGAACTTTGCGATGGCACTGGCGCCAATGATCAACGCGGCGAACAGCAAGAACACGCCGAGCATGTGCGCGCTGATAATAATGCCGAAGCAGATGCCGGCAACCAACGCCATTGCCCCAACGGCGTTCAGGGCTCGCGTCACGATTGGATTGTCGTCGTATTGGCGAGAAGCCGCGATCCAGATAAGAACCCAGCCGATTCCGATCGATACGATCGGTCCGAAAGCCAATGCCGCCATTTCGAATGTGTCGCCCATCGCTATGACAGTCCTTGAATCAGGGAAACAAGCGGCAAGAATAGCGCGATCACAATGGCTGCCACTTGACAGACGATCAACACGAACAGTATCGGTGGTACCACCGCTCGCAGCATCAACGCGCGGACGCGGACGCGGCGTTCCAGAAGTTCCCGTGTCGTCGACAAGGCTTCAGCCAACGACCCCACGCGTTCACCCCAGCGGATGACTGGCACAAGTGACGCGGGTACCTGGCGGTTCTTTGTCAGGGCATCTGCAAACGATTTTCCTCCCTCGGCCGCCGTTGCCAGGGAATCGACAATGTTACCAACATAGGCATTCCGCACGCCCGCGGCCGACAACCGCAGGGCCTCCGGTAAGGGGACTTCGTGGTGCACCAACACGCTCATCAGTCCCGTCCATTCGGCCATGCCGGACCAAAATGACATGCGGCCCACAATCGGCATCGTGGCGATCAGTCGCAACCACGCCGTCGAACCGATGATCTGACGTGTGAACATGGCAGCGACTGCACCACAGACGACGATCGCCAAGGCAACCCACAGACCGACGTCTCGCCACCAAAACAGGAGTACCGTCATCAGCGGCAAGTCTAATTGGAATTCGTTGAACATCTGTTGAAAGACGCCCGACAGGCCGAACATGATCACAAACATGACCGCGGCA
Source organism: Pirellulaceae bacterium (assembly GCA_030744725.1). GTDB lineage: Bacteria > Planctomycetota > Planctomycetia > Pirellulales > Pirellulaceae > ARS98. The sequence goes on along the minus strand of JASLPZ010000020.1, from coordinate 24,528 downwards.
GCCACACCCACAACAAATAGCGGGTAAGCAAAACCACGAATGACGTCTCGGCGGAGCGAACGCACCTCGTACTGATGATCTAGAAGTTCGGCCAAGGCCGCGCCCAGCCGTCCCGTACGTGCAGCAACGGCGATCAACCCGCCGACGTGTCGAGGAAGCTGGCACTCTGGTTGAACGATGGCGGCCTCCAACGAGGACCCCTGGTTGAGTTGGTTCGCCAGGTGGTTGAGGGCGGTCGCCACACGAGAATTGTCCACTTCGGCAGCAGCGGCCCGCAAACCCGCTTCCAACGGCAGCCCAGTCGCGCCAAAATGGGCCAAGTGGTCGGCCAATTGATCGGACTCGCTGGGCGAAAGCAGTCGGTTCGATGTGGTTGCTGAAGGCTCCGCGACCAGCGTCAGGTTGAGAACTGTCAAGTCCTGGCCGGTAAGCAGGCGTCTGGCCTCGCCGCTGTCGACGGCTTCGATGCGTCCCGTCGCTTCGCTGCCGTCCGGCTGTAACGCTAGGTAATCGAATGAACTCATCTAGAACTGCCTGGCGATGCCAATGAAGAGTTGCGTCAACGGGACAAAGACTGCGAAGGCTTGGAGCAATGTGACCGTACCACCCACGACCACGGTGATGATGATCGGCAGATACACGGCTGACCAATTCGCTGTGTGCTTGGCCTGATTGCGGTACCGCTCCGCCATTTCTCGCAACATCTTGCTGAGCGATTCCGCCTGGCCGCCATAAGTGATCAGCCAACCCAACAATGGCGGAAATGCACTCAGGCCAGCGTCGTTTTTCGAAAGAGACTCGCCGCGACGCAAACTAGCTGCAACCAACGCACCGGCTTCGCGCAATCCACGATCACCGCAGGCTTGACTGGCCAGTTCGAGTCCATCGTGCAAGGGGACGTTCTGACGAACCAACAACGCGAGGACTTCTGCGAACGTGGCCAGACGGCAGTAGCGTAGCAACGCAAGGCTGGCTGGCCATCGCATGATGGTCGAGTTCGAGATGGTCTGGGCTCGACTGGACCTGAACCACCAGACGCCCAAGCAAATAACACCAACCAACGGTAACCAAACGGCCCACCAGCCAGAATGGGCACCCAACCATACCAGCCAACTAAGGAACGGTTGTTCTTGATCTGTGAGGTCGTGAAATGACCCGAGTATGGTTGGCGACACATACGTGGTCAGAAAAACAAAGGACGCATAGGCAACCAAAACAACGATCAGGGGGTAGATCAGCGACATCATCACGGCGCGTCGCATATCCGCGATGTTCCGGCCGGTTGTCGCCATGGATTCGAGTGCCGCAGGAAGATCTCCGGATCGCAGCCCGGATTCGACCACTGCTCGCCAGACTGTCGGCAGCGCTCGACTATCGTCAGCCAGGATTTGCGGCAGGCTTTCACCCCGATTGAGCCGCTCGCCAATCTGACTCGCCAGCCCCCCGAGTTTTCCAGGGAGGTCGTATCCCAGATCGGCCATTCCGGCGTCCAACGGGACACCGGCACGGACCAGGGCCGCCATCTCCTCGTTCAGCGCGACCAAATCGTCTAGCGAAATCGATCCGCCGTTGGTTCTCAAGCTCACAAGTCCACGCTCACCAAGAAGGAGAGTCCTGCGTTTTTCGGTCTCAAACCGAGTTTCAATGCTCGACAGGCGACCAGGGGGGGCGCTGGGGCCGACAACCTCTGGCCTACACCTCAAAACGACGCAAGCACACGAAGCGCGCGCAAGAAATGCACTTTTTTTGTGGGAATTGCAATTGCGAGGAAGCGAAGCGACCCCAGCGGACACCGCCCGCTAGCAAAAACTGACCGGAAATGACATAACAGCGTTGGCGGCTGCCTGGTTGTGAGCAAGCTGCCTTTATCCATTGGGAGTCCCGACAAATGCACGCACTTGTCCTGGAAGAAATCAATAAGCCACTGCGCTTCGTTCAGCGCCCCGATGTGACTGTTGGCCCCGGCCAGGTGTCGGTTGCTGTCAAGGCTGCGGCATTGAATCGACGAGATTTCTGGATCACACAGGGCATGTACCCTGGTGTCAAAATGCCTGTCGTTTTGGGTTCGGACGGTGCTGGAATCGTGACTGAAGTCGGGGAAGGCGTCGAAGCCCAATGGCGCGACCGGTCCGTGGTAATCAATCCTGGCTTGGCGTGGGGCACGAATCGCTCGGTGCAGTCGAGCGCCTTTCGTATTCTGGGCATGCCCGACGATGGGACGTTTGCCACGCAAGTCGTTGTACCAGCCGATGTCGTCCATCAGAAGCCGGAGCATCTGAGTTGGCAGCAGGCGGCCGCCTTGCCCCTGGGCGGTGTGACCGCATACCGCGCGTTGTTCACGCAAGGACAGCTGACGCGAGGCGATCGTGTCTTGGTCACGGGCGTTGGCGGTGGTGTGGCGACGGTGACGGTCCAAATGGCCGTTGCCGCCGGAGCGATTGTCTATGTTACGTCGTCTTCCGACGATAAACTGGACCAGGCACGAGAATTAGGCGCTACGGCAGGTTTCAATTACACGCGTAAGGAGTGGCCCGCCGAGCTGAAAGCCGAGGCCGGTGCCGTCGACTTGGTCGTCGATAGCGCAGGTGGAGAAGGCTACGAGGCGACGGTCAATCTGGCCGCGCCGGGTGGCCGGATTGTCAGCTACGGTGCCACGGCAGGTCCGGCCAAGAAGTTAGATCTGTTCAAGGTCTTTTGGAAACAACTGCGGTTGGTGGGCACGACCATGGGGTCGCCGGAGGATTTTCAAGAGATGATCGAATTCGTCGGCCGGCACCAGATTGCACCCACGATCGATCAGGTTGTTCCGTTGGCCGATGGTGCCGCGGCGGTCGAGCGGATGCGCGAATCGCCCCAATTCGGCAAGATGGTACTCGACTGTCAAGATGTGGCGTAAGCTTCCAGCTTGCGATTTATGAACGCGAAACCCAAGGCAAGCTGTGTTGTGGCACGGTCTCCTGACCGTGCCACCATTCAACGGGGTGGATGTTCATTCGACCTCTTGAACAACCACAACGTTATGCGCACTTTTGACCACTGCGCTACCGATGAGGTAGACAACGCAATCCCCTTTCGCCAGTCGTTTCTGCTGTTTCCCCCACGATTCGATGAACTCGCGCAATTCTGGTCCGCTTCCCGCCGGCGCACCTGGCAACGGCGTAATTCCCCAAAACAAGCTCATCTGGCGTAAAGTCTCGACGGAATCACTGATCCCCACGACGCGCGTCAGTTGGCGGAATTTGGCTTGGAACCGCGCCGTCGCACCACTCCGGCTGGTGATGACGACCATGGTGGCGTGCAACTGCGAGGCGATTTCCACGGCACCGCGTACGGTCGCGGCCGAGATCGGATGGACTCCAGACAGAGCTGGAGTTGGCGCCTGCCCAGACGCAGGCCGCTGCATCAGGTTCTCTGGAGTCGCCATCGTTGCCTCGGTGGCTTGCATGACACAGTTCATCATTTCCACGGATTCACGAGGAAAGTCGCCGATTGCTGTTTCGCCGGAGAGCATACAGGCATCGGCGCCGTCGAGAATCGCGTTTGCCACATCGCTGACTTCGGCACGTGTCGGGCGAGGTGAATGCTGCATACTGTCGAGCATCTGTGTGGCCACAATGACTGGCTTGGCAAGCCGCTGGCAGGTCGACACAATTCGCTTCTGCGCCATGGGCGTCTCGGCCAACTCGATTTCGACGCCCAAATCCCCTCGGGCCACCATCACGGCATCTGCCGCCAACACAATATCTTCCAGACAGGACATCGCCTCGGCCTTTTCAATCTTGGCCACAGTCATGGCGCTGGAGCCAAACGATTGGACGAGCTGTTTCAGTTGAATGACTTCATCGGGACTTCGCACAAAGCTCAAGCTGATAAAGTCCGCCCCCGCTTGGGCTGCCCATTTGACGTTGTCCAGGTCCGCCTCGGTCATCGCCGGCACAGTCAACGTGACACCCGGTAGATTGACCCCCTGTCGACTTCGCAGGATTCCCGCGCCTGTCACACGGCAGACTGCTGCACCTGCTTCAAGCGCGGTCACTTGCATGCTGACGGTCCCGTCGGCCAGCATCACACGATCGCCGATCTTCAGCTCGTCAACAAGCCTGACATAGCTGCAGATCAGTTCATTGGCCGCAGCCGATGTGTCTCCGCGAACAAAGCGAAATTCCTGATCCAGCTCACATTGCGTTGGATCGTCGAGCAACTTTCCCAGCCGGATTTTCGGGCCGGCTAAGTCCACTAATACGCCGACCGGCTGATTTGTCGTCTCGCTGGCTTGGCGAACGGAATCCAATGTAGCTTGATGTTCCTCGCGCGTGCCGTGAGCCGTATTAATACGAAACACATCGACGCCAGCATCGATCAAGGCCCGAAGCATTTCGACGGTGCCGCAAGCGGGGCCGACGGTGGCCACGATTTTTGTGCGGGGCTTTCGGGAGGAGGTGTGGGACAAAGTGATGCTGATAGTTCCTTGAATAACGGTCTCAGGATGAATGTCGCGACTTGGCCATTCGGGAAGTAGCTCGTCGTGTCATTGTAATGACGCAGGGTATGCGGTTATACCTACCCAACGCAAGCATCGTTCTTGTTCCGCGACGATTGTGATGGTTTCATGCAAGCAGTGCAAATCCTGCAACGTGTTTTTGGTCACGATGATTTTCGGGCCTCTCAGCGCGCTGTCATCGATCATGTCATGCTTGGGCAACATGCCCTCGTGATCATGCCTACGGGAATGGGGAAATCGCTCTGCTATCAGGTGCCGGCGCTGAGCGACTGGCCGGTAGCCGAGCCAATGTCGGAGAACGTGGAGCCGTCCAAGGAACATCGGGATTCACCGCTGACGGTCGTGATTTCGCCACTGATTGCCCTGATGAAGGACCAGGTTGATGCCCTCCGGCGACGCGGGGTCGAGGCCGCATTTATTAATTCGTCACTTCAGCGATCGGAACGCGAGCAACGGTACGCCGCCGTGGCCTCGGGAAGCTATGTGCTGCTTTATGTCACACCCGAACGATTTCGCAAGGCAGAATTTCAGCAAGTACTTGCAAAACGCAAGATCCGCTTGCTGGCCGTCGATGAAGCGCATTGTATTAGCGAATGGGGCCATGATTTTCGGCCCGATTACACGCGTCTGGCAGAGATTCGCCAGTCGATGAGCAATCCCACGACGATCGCCCTGACCGCCACGGCGACGCCCGATGTGCAACGCGACATCGTGAAACAACTCGGCCTGCTGCCGGAAGATGTCGAGCTGTTCCACGAGGGTATTGATCGACCCAATCTGCAGTTGGATGTCGATGAAGTCTGGGACATTGATGACAAGCTTCAGCACATCCTCGGCGAAGTCCGCCCTGAAATGTTGGGTACCGGCAGCGGGATTGTTTATTTCACGTTGATACGCACCTTGATGGAGTTCAGCGAACGACTGGAGAACGAAGGCGTTCCCCACGTGGCCTACCATGGCGATCTGCAGCGCCAACGTCGTCGATCGATTCAAGATCGCTTTATGCAGGGCGACGAACCTCTGGTTCTGGCGACCAATGCGTTCGGTATGGGGATCGACAAAGACGATATTCGGCTGGTCCTGCACGCCGACTTGCCGGGGTCGATGGAATCCTACTATCAGGAAATTGGACGCGCGGGGCGTGATGGCCAACCAAGCCGATGTTTGCTCCTGTATGAACAGGGCGATTTGGCGACACAAATGGAATTCATCGGTTGGAGTAATCCCACGTCCGAATTCTATCACCGCGTTCATCACATCCTGGCAACTGAATTGGAGAAGGTGAACGCATTTGGTACGGACTGGCTCAGAGATAAACTACACTTCAAGCAGCGGCACGACCATCGCATGGACACGGTGCTGTCAATGTTGGATCGATACGGGGTGACCGAAGTGGACGACAAAACAGGTGATCTAATGTTGGTCAGTGATCTGCCCGAGGCCCTGACCGACGGGGAGCGACTGGCTGCGAAACTCCGTCGAGATCAAGAGAAACTGCTGGCGTTGGTGAATTTCGTCCGCCACGAAGGCGATCGCAAAGCGTACATTCACGAGTACTTCGGATTGCCGTACAAGGGTGAGGAAGTAGGCAGCCGTGAGTCGTGACTTGGAAATTGGAAGTTGAAGGTTGAAAGTCATGCCCAAACAACACGCGCCGTCCTCTGAACCACCTCGACTGGAGTTGAATGCGTCGCGTCAGTTTACGAATTGGTTGGCCGAGCAACAATGTAGCTTGGCCTTCACGACGTACCAAACCGGAAAACTGTTCTTGATCGGCCTGCAGCCGGACGGACGGTTGTCGATTTTCGAGCGAACGTTTAATCGCTGCATGGGACTTTGGTCAGATGCGCAAACGGTCTGGATGAGTTCGATTTATCAGATGTGGCGATTCGAAAATGTTCTGGAGCGCGGGCAATCTGCAGGCGGCTTCGATCGAGTTTACGTGCCGCAATTGGGCAACACCACGGGAGACATTGACGCGCATGATGTGGCAGTCGATCGTGACGGGCGCGTGGTCTTCATCAACACGCTGTTTAGCTGCCTGGCGACGATCAGCGACACCCACAGTTTCGTACCGTTATGGCAGCCGCCGTGGATCAGCAAGCTGGCCGCTGAGGACCGTTGCCATCTCAACGGATTGGCGATGGAAGATGGACGCCCAGCCTACGTGACCGTGGTAAGTCGCTCCGATGTCGCCGACGGATGGCGGGACAGGAGGCGCGACGGCGGATGTTTGGTCGATATTCGCACGGACGATGTCATCGCCGATGGGCTGTCGATGCCGCATTCGCCACGGATTTATCGTGATCAACTTTGGCTTCTGAATTCGGGCTGTGGATTTCTGGGGCGACTCGACCGCAAACGGGGTGAGTTTGAACCAGTCACATTCTGTCCTGGTTACTTGCGAGGTTTGGCGTTTAGGGGCGACTTCGCCATCGTCGGGATGTCGCAGGCACGCGAAAACAAGACGTTTTCAGGTCTTGAGCTGGACGACAATCTGGCCCAGCGCGATGCGGAGCCACGTTGCGGCCTGGGAGTAATCGACCTCCGCACCGGTGACATGGTCCATTGGCTCTCGATCGAGGGGATTGTCCGTGAGTTGTACGATGTCGTTGTCTTGCCCGGCGTCGCTCGACCCATGGCATTGGGATTCAAGACCGACGAAATTCGTCGCACCATTTCGGTAGGTGGCGACGGTGACGCATAGCTGCCTGAAAGCGTGAACGTTCAGGGCATGTTTTCACCGCCCGCCAGTCGTCGGCCGTTTGGGCCAGTCCAGATGTTTGTGCAGAAAGTCGAACGTCCCCTTGCCATTGATTGTGTGTGGTCCAATGAACCATTCGATTTCCGTGCGATCACCGATGCCGAGCTTGGCTTGGTAAAGATGCCGCACTTTCGCGAACTCGTGTGCGACCCACTGGTCTTCGCCAACACCGTCGAAGTGCCCTCTTTCGACCATGAAGGGGCGCGGACAGACCAGCGCCGCCATCTCGGCGTAATTAAACGTGCTGCCCAGATCGAACTCGAAGATCTCGTACTCGCCCGTCCACATGTAGCTGAAGTTGTGGCGAGTGCTGGCGTTCTTGAGAACCCATTCATTAAAATCGGCCGAACAGATGGATAAGCAGTAATCGGTCACCAGCGGCGGAATCCGCATCGCACTCTTCCCGCCATACGACAGACCATAGAACGCAATTCGGTCCGGATCCACATTGGGTAGCGTTTTGAGCCAATTTACAATCTGTTGATGCTGTGGCACCATGACGGAGAACAGCGTCTTCTTCAGTGGATTGGCTTTGCGCTGCAACGTGCGGAAGCGATCTTTAAAGATGTAGATATTTTGAGGAGCGAATGTGATGAAACCGCGTTCCGCCAGTTTTGACGCGAAGTCATGATACGCGCGATGGTCACCGGTCACGATATCGGTCGGTCGTCCCTCCAGACCGTGTTGGCAGACGACGACGGGTCGTTTGTCGTTCTGCTTCAAATCCTTTGGCAAGCAGAGAATGCCGTGGGCAAACACATCCGGAAAGACGTTTAGCATGACTTCGTAGCCGGTCCATTTCTCCTCATCGTACGTCTTGCGACTGCGCGGATCGGCTGGGAGAAGCGGCTGATCAAAATGACCAACGACTTCGTGGCGAAAGAAATCTCGATAATTTTCGACCGACGCGGCGTATTTTTCCAGCGAAGAGGTATCAAGCTCCTTCATGAACTCACGGCGGACAAACGGGCTTTCCCGCAGCAGCCACTGGCTGTGGTCGTCCATCTCTTGAATCTGACGCGCCAGCCTTGCGTCGGTATCGAAAGTGCGGCGCAGGTCTTTCATGGGGACGTCGTCAACGGGAACACGAACGTGGTCCAGTTCGAGTAACGACAGAAACGACTGCAGTGTGGAGGCATTGCAAAAAGCGGCGGTCGGTTCGGCATTGACTGAGAACTTACTTAGAGCTGGCTTTTTTGTCTCCAACTTCAAGTTGCCGACCAGATCGAATAGCCGTTGACGTTCCGCCGCGATCGCTTGCGGCGAATGCCACTTCATCGCGGCAGGACCACCACCTTCGCTGGGCAGCGTCACGTCTGGTCCGGGTGTACTGTCGATCACGAGCACGCGTGTGGCCAGCATACTGGCGATTTCGGCGTCACCAAATTGTTCTAGCAGCCCAAACACATTCCGGTCGAGTGGTTCGTTCCAACACTTCTGTCGCGAGCCGAAGTGACCGCTCACGCAAACACCATCAATCCGGGGATCCAACGCACCGGCGTGCATTGCCAGCATGCCTCCTTCGCCGTAGCCGATCACACCGATCGTGTGGGGGGCGGCTTCTTCGTTTGAAAACCAATCAACGCAAGCCAGGATTTTCTGCAGCTCGTACCCGATCAGATGGCGGCCCAATTCGAATGCCGCCCGATAAACGAATTCGCGGTGAGTCAGATTTGCTCGGCCGCCTCGTCCAGGCGGCGCGCGACGCTGCATGTCGCGGCTAATAAGCGACGGCACGATGACGCGGCAACCGGCGCTGGCCAACCGCCGCGGAAACTGTGAAGCAGCAGCGACTCCCGGTGTTAGTCCGACCAACTGTTCCGGCGTTTGCGATGCATCGGGGATCGCCACAATATCGGCAACTGATTTGCCATTGCTGGGTAACAGCATCAAGCCTTCGCCGTGCATATCTCCGATCGACGGCCAGCGAATGGAGTAGACATCGAACCCTTGCCCTTTCGCGACCAGGGCCGGTTGCGCGGTCGTAGCGGTTAACTCTGGATTGGCGAAGGCAACTCGGTCGTCGCGCACGCCCAGGATGTGGGCCAGACGCTTACGATTCGGTTCGATGGACGCGTTGTACGCGGTCGCCGACGAGATGTCTCGCTTCCAGTGCTGCGCACGGTCGGCAATGGACCGCTCGAGTTCGCGCAGCAAGAACCGATCGATCCCGTCAACCATTTGTGATGCGATATCCCCCGTGACCGTCATCGGTTTGGTGCCGGCCAACGGTTCTGGATCGGCCGCTTGACCGCTCGTGGCGACAGGCGCGAACAGAACCACTGCGACCAAGAGAACCACTGCGACCAAGAGAAAGGGCGTGGCAAACAACTGCTGATGGTAAACGCGAATCATGCGAGGCTCCTTACTATTGGCGCAACAATAATAGGCCCTGCTGGCTCCGCGATCTTGGCGTAATGTTCGCGGAGCGAACAACGACTATACAACAGTCACAGATTCAACCGTTTTTAGACGGCACAAACATGTGAACCGGGCAGCACGTCAGCCACACGGCAAGCTGCACCATTTTTGCCTGCGCGGCAACGCACTGCAAGCTTGTTAGTTGTCAATAAACGGTATTGGCCCTCGATCCGTTGGACCCATACGATGTGATTAATCTCACCGCCACGGTGTGTCGTCCCCAGGCCTCAACTGCCATCGGGCGGCAAATGCTTGCGTGCAATTGCCAGCACGGCCGGGTGCAACACTGTGTTGGAAGCCAAGACGCTACTCTTTTTCAGCCGCAAACTGTCGCCTCGACAGTCCGTCACTTGGCCGCCCGCTTCCTCGACTAACAGTCGCCCGGCGGCGAAATCCCACGGTGAGAGTTCGTATTCGAAATAGGCCCCGCAGGCGCCCGCAGCCACTTGAGCCAGATCCAACGACGCCGTGCCGAACCGCCGGATGCCGTGGATTTGTTGCTCGAAGAGATCACGTGTGGCGTCAAGCGTGGCTTGCATCATGGCACCGCGGTCGTAGTAAAATCCGATCCCCACGAGCGCTTCGTCCAACCGTTGGCAGTTGGCGACGTGAATGGGTGCTCCCTGAAATCGAGCCCCCTGCCCTTGCACGGCTTCATACCAGTCGTTGCGTGAAGGATTGTAGACGACACCGCAGATCGCCTGGCCGCCGCGATAGTAGGCGATGGAGACGGCAAAATGTGGGATTTGATGCAGGAAGTTTGTTGTGCCGTCCAAAGGGTCAACCACCCAGAGGTGTTCGGCATCGGTCGCACCACGTTGACCTTCCTCAGCCAGAATTTCGTGATCGGGAAAAGCGTCGCGAATCAAACGCACGATCGTCTCCTCCGATTCAATATCAGCCCGCGAGACCAGGTCGTAGGTCTTTGATGGGTCTTTCTGGATAGCTTGCGGCAATCCATTTCGGAAGTACTCGGTCAAGACGGTGCCGCCGGCGACGGCAGCTTGTTTGGCAAGTTCCAGTTCGCGCATCGTGCTCTGCTCTTTGATAGATTGGGAAAAGTCATCACGCGGCTGCGGCCTATCTTGTATCGCGGCGCAGTGAATTCCGCAATCGCAGGGTGGTCATCAGGTGCCCGGCGCCGGCACGCCGAATTCGCAATCAACGTACAAGACGTGGGCAACTTCACATGATAGAATGACCTATCGCTGGAACTGTCTCTGCATTTGCCAACTCTGTCAAGGAACGTGAAACGATGAATTGCCCGCATCCGGAAATTAACTGTTTGACTCGATGGTTCCGCCAATTAGCGATTGTGATGTTCGGACTCGCGTTGCTGCAAGTTCAAACGGCCGCCGCGGAGACGGCACAAGAGATTATCTCGGCGGCTGGTGCCACGGGCGGCTTCGTCGTGCACTTTCCCTGTGGCGACGGGCAGCTGACGGCAAAGTTGCGTGTTGACTCACGTTTTCAGGTACAGGGCTTGGATCGCAACGCGGACAATGTTGCCAAGGCACGTCGTGTTGTTCAGTCGCAAGGCAACTATGGCAGCGTATCCGTTGATCGTCTAACCGGTAACCGGTTGCCGTACATCGATCGGCTCGTCAATCTGTTTGTTTCCGAAGATCTGGGCGACGTGCCGATGTCCGAGGTGATGCGTGTGCTGGTCCCCGGCGGCGTGGCGTATGTCAAGCAAGACGACAAATGGACGAAGACGGTTCAAACACGTCCCGGCAATATTGATGAATGGACACATTTTCTGCACGACGCCGGCGGGAACGCAGTCGCGCACGATGATGTCGTAGGACCGCCGCGTCATTTGCAGTGGATTGGCAGCCCACGCTGGTCACGCCACCATGATCGCATGGCCAGTATGAGCGCATTGGTTTCCACCGGCGGTCGCATTTTCTACATCATGGACGAAGGCTCGCGAATCTCGATCCAAATGCCGCCGCGCTGGACGCTGATCGCGCGTGATGCCTTCAACGGTACCCTTTTGTGGAAGCAGCCGATCAAGGAATGGCACAGCCACTTGTGGCCGTTGAAGAGTGGGCCCACCGCACTGGCACGTCGATTGGTGGCCATCGGCGATCGCGTATACGTGACGCTCGGTCTCAAGGAGCCCGTGTCGGTGCTCGACGCCGCCACCGGAGAAGTTGTCCAGACACTCGAGGCGACTCGCCCAACTGAAGAGTTCATTGTCAGCAACGGAACTGTCTTGGCACTGGTCAACAAGGGCAAGTTCGACACGGGCGGATTCACGCCGGCCTTCAACACGGGGGACCAGAAGCGTGTCCGCGAAGAACGCAAATTCCATTGGAATCAGCTGCCCCGTGAAGTCGTGGCGATGGACGCTGCCACGGGCGAGCAGCGCTGGAAGCTTCAATCGAAAGTCGCTCCTTTGACCCTGGCGGCTGATGACGATCGAGTTTATTTTCACGACGACCAAAAGGTTGTCTGCTTGGATCGCCAAAGCGGCAAACCGCAGTGGGACTCGGCGCCCGCCGGGCGTCGCAAAGACGTCACCATGAACTTCGGACCCAAGCTGGTTGTGCACGACGGCATCCTGCTGTTTGCTGGTGGCGACCGGCTGATGCACGCCGTCGACGCGTCAACGGGCAAGCCATTGTGGGAGGCCCCACATGCCCGTGGCGGATATCAATCGCCTGAGGACCTGTTGGTCGCCAGCGGTCTGGTCTGGTCTGCGCCGACGACCAGCGGACGTGATTCGGGTGTATTCACTGGCCGTGATCTGCGAACGGGCAAAGTGATCAACGAATTCCCACCCAACGTCGATACCTACTGGTTTCATCACCGCTGCTATATCGCCAAAGCGACTGACAAGTTTCTCCTGCCCTCGCGGACTGGAATCGAGTTTGTCGATCACAAGAATCAAGACTGGGATATCCACCATTGGGTCCGAGGTGGCTGCCTGTATGGCATTATGCCCTGCAACGGGCTTGTCTATGCGCCTCCGCACAACTGCGCGTGCTATCCCGAGGCAAAACTGTTCGGCCTTAACGCGCTGGCACCGGCCAGTGTGAACCGGCAACTTCCGGCAGAGGTTGCGGAGGTTGACGAGTCGGCGCGGTTGGAGCGTGGACCGGCCTTCGGGACGCTCACAGATGCAGCGGCTAGCAAAGTCGACCCCAGCGACTGGCCCACCTATCGTCATGACGCGTCACGTTCCGGGTTCTCCGGTACGCAGGTTCCGACCAAGTTGAAGCCGCAATGGGAATCGCGTTTTGCGGGCAAGCTCAGCAGTGTCGTGGTTGCCGACGGCACGTTGTTTGTCGCGGAAGTGGATGCGCACACGCTGCACGCTTTGGACGCTGATACAGGAAAAATCCAGTGGAGCTACACGACCGGCGGCCGTGTCGATTCACCGCCGACTCTCTTTCGAGGTGGCGCCGTGTTCGGTTCGGCCGACGGTTGGGTGTACTGCGTGCGTGCCAGCGACGGTGAACTCGTGTGGCGATTTCGCGCCGCTCCGCGTGACGAACGACTCATGGCATTTGAACAGCTCGAATCCGTCTGGCCGGTACATGGCAGCGTGCTGATCGAAAGTGGTGTCGTCTATTTTGTGGCAGGCCGATCGAGTTTTCTTGACGGCGGTATGCGGTTCTTTCGACTGGATGCCGAAACGGGTCGCAAGATCTCCGAAGGGAAAATGGACGATCGCGATCCACACACGGGCGAAGACATGCAGGACCACATCAAAGTTCTGCAGATGCCCGTTGCCTTACCGGATATCCTCTCGACGGATAGCGTCTACGTCTATCTCCGTTCGCAGCAGATTGACATGGAAGGCAATCGCTTGGAAATCGGGCCAAATGCCGCCGACTTTGCGGCGCAAGCGTCCGTGCAACGTGGCGAAACGGCACACTTGTTTGCACCGATGGGCTTCTTGGACGACACGTGGTTCCATCGATCCTACTGGGTATATGGACGCAGCTTTGCCGGTGGCCACGGCGGATACTACCAGGCCGGCAAGTATGCGCCGTCGGGGCGCCTGTTGGTGTTCGACGACAAGGACGTTTACGGTTTCGGTCGCAAGTCCGAATATCTCAAATGGACGACGACCATCGAACATCAATTGTTCGCAACCAGTAAGGAGGCACCGCCCGAGGCACGCAGTAGCGTTGAGGAAAAAGTAATCGGGGGTCGTAGGAGGCCGGCCGCCGTGAACATGGTCCAATTCAAAAAGACGCCAAGCCTGAATCCGCAAGGTAAGCCGTTGACAGTCGAAGCGTGGTTCTCCGCCGATCGACCGGACGGAGTGATCCTGGCACGCGGTGGTCCGACGGACGGTTATGCTCTGGCGCTGCGAGGTGGCAAGCCGCGTTTCGTGGTGCGTTCGAGTACGAAACTTGCCGCCGCGGTGGCCAAGGTCGATACGATCGGCCGTTGGACGCACGTCGCCGGCGTACTTGATGAAGATCTCCAGATGCAGTTGTACATCAATGGCAATCTGGCGGCATCGGCCGTGGCCACGAAACTGTTGGGAACAGACCCGGCACAGTCGCTGGAAATCGGTGCGGATGACGCCAGTGCGGTCGGAGACTACAACAGCCCGTTGGGCTTCACCGGGATGATTGACGAAGTGCGCATTTATCACTCGGCGCTGAGCGCTGATGAAATCTCGCTCCGTGCATCAAGCCGAGAAAAATCACCCACTGATGACAAGCGGCTCGTGCTGGCATGCACGTTTGAAGGGGGCACGGCTGAGGACGCATCGGGGCACAAGAACGATGGAACGCTGGCGGGGGCTCAGTCGGTCAAAGGTAAGTTCGGTCGCGGTGTGCAGTTCGCTTTCCGGCGGCCTCGATCGGGTAATGCGGGTTCTGCTTCGTTCGTCAGGCATCGTTGGAATCAAGACATACCACTGTTGGTGCGTGCCATGGTTAAGACAGGTGACACGATTTTCGTAGCGGGTCCCCCGGACGTGATCGACGAAGAAAAGACGTTCGCGCGGATCATGGCCCGTGACCCGCGGATCGCCGAGAAACTTGCTGAGCAGGACGTGGCCCTCGTCGGTGGTCAAGGCGGTGTCTTGCAGGCCGTTTCTGCGAAAGATGGTAGTATGTTGGGCGAATACCAATTGGATTGGCTGCCGTCGTGGGATGGGATGGCCGCCGCACAAAAGATGCTGTTCGTGTCGACAACCGATGGGCGCGTGATTTGTCTGGGTGAGTGAGTTGTTGATCTGGCGCGTGAGGCTCCGGAAGGCGGGTGCATTTCCGCAGTCGTTTGCCGGAACTTCGCTTCGCTTGTTCGCGGCCCAAATTGTCGCATAGTCGTTGTTCGCTCTGCGAACATTTCGCCAAGTTCGCAGAGCGAACAGCGACTATTCTTGTTGGGGCAGTTCGATTATTTTTTCAAGGCAGCCACTAGAAGACTTGATTCATTTGTACAGAAGAACCTGATACGAGCTTTCTCGTGCTAGTGCAGTGCCGGCGAGCCCCTAGGTCGGGACGAGTGCGGCCTCGAAGACCCTCGCACAACAAGTTGTTTCCAGCACCGGTCGGCAAACCCATCGCCGGCGAGTTAGAATCAGGGGACTTCCATCACCAACCGGGTCCCACTGAGTATGAGTTTACTTGCCAATCATTGCGTGCTTCCCTGCTTTCTCACGGCGATTTTGTTCCTGCCGGCAACTCGCAGCCCAGCCGAAGACTGGGGGCAGTGGCGTGGGCCGACTGGCGATGGGATCAGTCGAGAAACCAACTGGACGTCCGAGTGGCCGCCTAGCGGGCCGCCTGTCGTCTGGCGCGCATCTGTGGGAATCGGCTTTTCCACAGTTGCCATTAGTCAGGACCGGTTGTTCACGATGGGCAACGCTGACAACGTTGATACAGTGGTCTGCCTGGATGTGGAGACGGGTGCCCAACGGTGGAAGCACTCGTACGATAGCCCTCTCGACGCCCGCTTCTTCGATGGCGGACCCACGGCGACTCCTACCGTGGACGGTGACACCGTCTACACGCTAGGTCGTCAGGGGCAGTTGTTCTGTCTGTCTGCCGGATCGGGGCAAATCAAATGGTCGAAGAACGTCCAAGAGGAAACAGGTGCGCGAATACCTGGCTGGGGATTTGGTGGTTCGCCGGTTGTGCAAGACGATATGCTGCTATTGAACGTGGGCGATGCCGGCGCAGCGTTCAAGAAGACGACGGGCGAGTTGATTTGGAAGACAGGTGATGGTCAGGCCGGTTACACGACGCCATTGCTTCATACCGTGGCGGGAAAGACGACCATGTTCCTGGCGTCGGGGAAATTCTATTCCAGCGTGGATGCTGCGACGGGCGAGGTATCGTGGCAGCATCGCTGGTTGACGCAGTTTGGGGCCAACGGTGCGGATCCGATCTTGGCCGGCGGATACCTCTTTATTTCGTCTGGCTACAATCGTGGGTGTGCACTGCTGGAACTGACGGAAGCCGATCCACGTGTCGTCTGGTCGAACAAGGAGATGCAGAACCAGTTTAGTTCGTGCGTGTTGATCGACGGATTCCTTTATGGAATCGACGGCGACACTGACGCGGCGCGGGCGTTGAAGTGCATGGAGTTGACGACGGGAGAGGTCAAATGGTCAGTCGATGGTCTGGGATCAGGGTCGTTGATCGCTGCGGGCCGGCGTCTCATCATACTATCGGAGGGCGGCGAATTGGTCGTAGCGCGTGCCGTGCCGTCTGCGTTTGAAGAACTGGCTCGTTGCCAAGTGCTTGATGGACGCTGCTGGACAATGCCTGTCCTGGCAAACGGACGAATTTATTGCCGCAGCGCCGACGGCGACGTGGTCTGTATTAATGTGTGTGAAAGAAACTGACTCCACCTGTGTGTGCGAGCACAACTTACCCGCTGGGGCGAGTGTGCCAAGCGTGGTTTGCAAGTGATTGTACCGTTGACTTCAAGAAGTAGATTCCAGTCTTGGGACATGCGCGCTCCGTGCCCGCATGTTTTGCAAGCGACCGACACTGACAGCAGGTTGGTCGGAGAGCGTACCAAATACGGGCACATTCCCGTTTTGGCTGCGGCACTGCCGAGTTAGGAAAATGCCTGAAGGAAAAGAATATGAGTTTGAATCGACGAGATTTTGTTAAGGCTGCCACGGCGACGGGGCTCACCATGACGGCGGCACCATGGGTGCACGCTTCCGCGAAAGCCAAAGTATATCGCACCGCCTTGATCGGGACCGGTTGGTGGGGCATGAACATCCTCCGGGAGGCGCTGGCCGCCGGTAACTGCAAACCAGTGGCATTGGCTGACGTCGATCAGGACACGCTGGACGTGGCAGCAGAACAGATCAACGACTTGTCCGGCACGATGCCGAACAGATACCAAGACGTCCGCGATCTGCTGGCTAAAGAGAAAATCGACATTGCGATCATTGCAACGCCGGACCACTGGCACGCGCTCAACGCCATCGCCGCGGTGGAAGCGGGAGCCCACGTCTTCCTGGAAAAACCCACGGGGCACACGATTCTGGAGAGTCGAGCGACGCTCAACGCCGCCCGTGCCGCCGATTCGGTGGTTCAGGTCGGCTTGCACCGGCGCATCGGCCCTCATTATGTTTCGGGTATGAAGTTCCTCAAGGAGGGGAACGTTGGTGACATCGGCATGGTCCGCATGTTTGTGCTCGGTGGCGGAGGTCGTGAGGCACCGACGGCCAACAGTCAACCGCCGGAAGGAATGGACTGGGATATGTACTGTGGCCCTGCCCCGATCAGGCCATTCAATAGCAGAATTCATCCAGGGGGATTTCGGCATTTTCTGGATTTTGCCAACGGCACGCTCGGTGATTGGGGAGTGCATTGGCTCGACCAGGTCTTGTGGTGGACGGACGAAAAGTTCCCTCGCAAAGTTTATTCGACTGGCGGTCGGCCGGTCCGCGGCGCGGCTGTTTTAAACGACAAAGAGCAGACGACCGACGCGCCGGATCATCAGGTCGCCACGTATGAATTCGAGTCCTTCACCGCGACGTGGGAGCATCGGAAGTTTGCACGAAATAATGCCGAAAAGCACTCCATCGGGTGTTACTTTTACGGGACCGAAGGGACGTTTCATATGGGCTGGCGCGATGGGTGGACGTTCTATCCGACCGATTCCAAGAAGCCGATCGTCCACCAGGATGCCCAACTTCAAGATCCAGACGGTCACAACCTCAAGCTGCTCTGGGCGGATTTTCTTAGCAGCATTGAGAACAAGACCAAGCCAGTCTGTGACATCGAGTCGGGGCACCTGTCCACAAATCTGAGCCTGCTGGGCATGCTCTCGTACAAACTGGGTCGCAGTATTGAATGGGACGGCGATGGCGAGCGTATTATCGGGGATGAAGCCGCAAACAGATTGCTTCGCCGCGAGTACCGGGAGCCGTGGAAATATCCGGTTTGACGTGGGTCGATCCCTTTCTCCGAGAGGAGGGCTTCCGGCCCTGAGTCGGCAGTGTCTGTCATCAAAATGATGACAGGTGCGCTCGATTGTTGGACGGTCGCTGGCCCCTCTTGCAGCTTTTGGTAAGCGGTTTATGGAAAAATGCCGTGCCAAAACGAGCGTACCAGGCACCTTGTCGGAACTGCAGTGGTAAACGTAACGTCTGTGTTTTGAAATATTTACAAAATCTGCCGATGGCAGGATTGCTAGCAGGGAGCCTCCGAACTGTTGGTTTGCGCCGAGATTCGGCTGAAGATTGAGGGGGAGCGGCAGACGGTTTGCGACTTGTTTAGGGATCGTGTGGCTTGTGAGAAAGCCTGAACAACTATTTCATTCCAAGGTTGGAGGAAATTCGACATGTTACGTTCAAGCAGGTTATTGGCGCTTCCAATGATCGCAGCTGGATTCTTGTTGCTGTGTGACACGAACGAGGCGCAGGCACAGATTCGTGTTCAGATCGGTGGTTTTGGCCTCAACGGCCGAAGCGTGTACCGTGGTAACGTTTACCGAGGTGGCCACTACTACTCGTCGAATCGCGTGTACGGCCATTCGACGCGACGCTTTGGCTATGGCACACACAGATATGGTCACAATTATGGGCATCACGGCGGTCGTCACGGTTGGTACCACGACACGACGCATCTTGATTACCACCCGCCCCAGATCTATCGTCACGGGAATCACTGGGACTACCAACCAGGGCACTACGATATTCATCGCACCGGTCACTGGCACCATTGACGGCTGGCTCGATGCCCGACACTGATGCTTGCCGCAACACCCCCGGTAAAGACTTACGGATCAAACAACGCAAGGCGTCGAGGACATCCTCGACGCCTTGTCGCGTGCTTATAAATGGGTGTGCCTACGAGTATTTTTCGCGAAGCTGTCGTGCTGCGGCCGCTTCGTTCTTCAACTTCGTGTAGACTTCATCAATACTCACGACGGCCCCCGAGCCTGGCGCAAAGCCGCATTCCGGGTTCAGCGTGATTCGGCGAGGAGCAACGAATTGCAGGGCCTGCTCGACGCGTGCGACGATCGTGTCGACCGAATCGACCACACCGGGAAAAGTGCTGACGCATCCGAGGCCGATTTCAATATCCTCGGGAAGTTCGCGTAGCACGGACATTTCACCGGATCCTGGTGTTGTGAATTCCATGGTGATATGTCCGACCGCGAGTCGCCGGAGTTGCGCCATGATTGGATCGTAGCTGCCCTGATGATCTGCTTCGCCGCGTGCTCTCGCGCCGGCTCGGCGACACAGGTGCACGGCCAGTCGCACACCGTCGAAGCCGGCCACGAGATCATTGTCCATATCGACCGCGAAATCTGCCGCTTGATCGGGATTGGCGTAACCCGCGCGCACGTCCGGCGAAACGAACAGGCACAAGTGCGGGTCGTCAACTTGGATGATGGAAACACCTTCGTCGCGAAGGAGTTCGATTTCTCGGCGGAGGATCGGCACACAATCTTGGACAAATGCTTCGCGTGTCGGATAGGCTTTCGAAGAAGCCGTGGCATCCCACATGCGTTCTCCCAGCAGCGCCGGCGCCGGCAGCGTGGCTTTGATGTCGCGCCGGGTCAGCTTCTTGAGGAAGGCGACTTCCTTGGCAATGAACCCTGGTTGCTTCGGGCTAAGTTGCTCGGTCACGATGGTCCACGGGCGTCCGTCTGCTGGGTCTTGGCTCAATTGGAATCCATGGGCCAATTCCGCGATGACGCCGATGTACGACTTGCGTCGCCATTCGCCGTCTGAAACTACATCGAGCCCCGCGGCCTCCTGCAGGGCGACAACGGATCGAATCGCGGCGCCCATCAGGCGTTCGTACTCGGCGTCTGAATAGGTGCAGTCGTCGGCAATCAGGTCCTTCACAAAGTCGGGACGCGGCATCGATCCAATGATTGATGCTGGAAAAAGAAGCTCATTCCCCATGATCATGTTCCTGCCGTCACCGATCTAAATGACGCGAGGTCCAGTGTTCTCGCGCATAGTCGAAGTCTTGCTGGGTATCGATTTCAATATAGCCGCCCGGTGTGTCGGCGTGAGCCATTGGGTGACCGGACTCAATCATGTCTTGAAGCAGGTGAATCAGATATGCTTTTTCAAAGACCTTGGCTTCGCGGTAAGGCTTGCCGGAGAATGTCGAGCGACGGTCGTGATAATGTCGTCGCAAGGAGGCAGCGCCGGCGGCTGAGAACTTCGCGAGGCCAATGTATTCGCCGTGCGCATCGTGTTCGAGGATTTCCCGGTGAACGCGTGTCACTTGGCCGTTTTCGACGGTCACTTTTTCGGCGTCGTCGGACGGGTGTTCGGTGCGCTGTTCGAATCGCGCCAGCCATCCAGTGTCCACGCCTAGAGCGATATCCGCATCGCGCTGTAGCACGTCCGAGACGATTTTCGCAGTGAAGAGAATGTCGGAATAGCAACAGAGAAAGGGCTCGTCCATCAGGTCCTCCGCGTGCAGCAGCGACTCCAGGATGTTGTTGTTCTCCCAGTCCGCATTGTGACGGAAGGCAAAGTCGGGATAATTCTCGCGGACGCAGACGATCCGATAGCCGCCAATGAAGGTGATGTTGTCGATCCCATTTTCGCGAAAAGCCTGCACAGTCCAGTCCAAGATCCGCTGGCCACCGACTTCGGCGAAGCACTTAGGGGAATCGGCCGTGGTGGGCATGAGTCGGCTACCGCGTCCGGCACCGATGATAATTGCCTGCATGAAGGTCTCCTGGTTCCGGCAGTTAGACGTCAGGGGGACTTGTCCTTGCTTTCGTGGGCAGTCGCATTCCAAAGCAAGCCCGCTGCAATAGCTGCGCCGAAGGCCCAAAACGCCCA
Source organism: Pirellulaceae bacterium (assembly GCA_030744725.1). Classification (GTDB taxonomy): domain Bacteria; phylum Planctomycetota; class Planctomycetia; order Pirellulales; family Pirellulaceae; genus ARS98. The sequence goes on along the minus strand of JASLPZ010000020.1, from coordinate 3,582 downwards.
GAGGTAGATGGTGCGATGCCAGTCGTAATCTGTGCCTAGGGAAAAGCCAGTAATCTGGTCACCGGCTGCCGCCCCAAGGTAGCCCATGCAGTTCACGAACCCTGCCGCCGCGGCCGATGTTCCCTTACGTGCGAGATCGGCCGGCGCGGTGCCGACCAGCAAGACTTGTGGGCCGTAAATGCAAAAGCCAATCACACCCAACAGGAAGACAGTAGCCGGAACGCTGGCATGGGCAACTCTGTCGTAGGCCAGTGTGAGAACTCCGAGGGCAACGAGTAACATACATGTGACTGGGGCACGGCGACTGCCGAAGAAACGGTCCGTTGCCCATCCGGCAAGCAGCGACCCCGCGATGCCACCAAGTGGCAAGACCGCATACTTGATCGCCTCCTTAAAAACACTGGCAGTCTGCCCATCCAGTTCTCGGATTGAAATCACGTGTTTCAGACCCCAGTCGAGAAACCCGTACCGCGTGGCATTCAACAAACCCAAGGAGACTCCCAGCAGCCACAGATTCGGATTCGAAATCGTGAGCAAGAAGTTTTCCAATACCGGGCTTCGCTTGTCGGCAGCGGGCAGTTGCGGTCTGTCTTCAGGCAATTCGTCACCAGTCGCCGCGACTACCGGCGACTCTTCCAGAAGCAACAACATCGCGAACGCAGCCGCCACCATGATCCCTGCGGGGACCCAAAAAGCGCCGCGCCAGCCGAAAGCATCCACGGCATAGCCAGCGACGAGCCACGTCAAGACCGCCGTGAGCTGGTACCCCGTACCGACCAGCCCAATCACTTTGCCACGAAGATGGATCGGAAACCAGTTCGCCACGACCCTCACACAGGGTGTCCAGCCCAACGATTGACAATAGCCGTTACAGGCCCAGACAAAGATCAAAAAGTAAAGTGCTGGACCGAAACCAAAGGCGATGTTGAGCGCTGCCGTACCAAACATTCCAATGGCAAGCAACTTGCGAGGGGAGAGACGTTCAGCAAGTTGCCCATTGAACAGCTGGCCGACTGCGTACGTGATCTTGGTCGCGCCCAGGATCATGCCGACCTGGGGTGCAGTCAAACCGAGGCCGCCGTCTTCCATCGGGCCCGTCAAGCCTGGTACGGCCACCGAGATATTCGTCCGGCAGAAATAGAACGCGCCGTAAGTGAACCAGACGGTCCATAGCAACGTGTTCTGGCCAGTGCCGGAGTTCTTGAGTTGGCTTGATTGCGGTGGAGGGGCTTCTGGCACAGCAGTTCACTTGGCACCTGAGGACAATTGAATCGCGTAAGGATGAACGATCCGAGAGGACAATGCAACCGTTGCCTGTTTTCGGTACAGATCGAAAGTTACCAGGAGGGTGAGTACGCTCTACACCCACGGCCTATGGCCGCGCGACCCTGAAAGGCTCCGCCGAACGTGGGCCGGTCCGGAGACCAGCCCACAACGTGTGTTATTCACTGGACAAGATCAGCATCGCCACGTTGATGTAGACGACAATGCCCACTAAGTCGATGATGCCGGCGACGAAGGGACTGCTCATGAGGGCCGGATCCAGTCCCAACCGCCTGAAGAGCAATGGTAGCACTGCACCCGAAAAAGTACCGCACAATACGACCAGCAACAGTGTGATGGGGATCACCGTCGCGTCATGTATGCTCTCTGCCATCAGCGCGGCGGCCACAAAACCAATTGTCGCCAGGAATCCACCCAGAACGAGGCCAGTTCCCAATTCCTTCAGAACCACCTTGAACCAGTCGGAAGGCTTGATATCACCCAATGCCATGGCGGTGATGATCAACGTCGCCGTTTGGCTACCCGCGTTGCCGCCACTGGAGATCACCAATGGCACAAACCAGGCCAACCAGCCCCACTGGTGAAGCTGTACGTTATAAAAGCGCAGCGCGGCTGCGGTCAGGAGGGCGAAGAGAAACAATACCGTCAGCCAGATACCGCGTTTCCAACTCAGCAACAACAACGGCGTCTTGCTGTAGCTCGCTTCGAACGGTTCAACGGCGGCGATGCGATGCGCGTCTTCCCGTGCTTCTTCGCGCATGACGTCGATAATGTCATCGTGCGTGATGATGCCAAGCATACGGTGCTCGTGATCGACGACTGGAATCGCATGGAGATCGTATCTTGCAACTTTTTGGGCGACGTCTTCTTGATCTTCGAGGACGTCCGCCGTGATCAGGTGTGTCTCCATGAGTTCGGACAGCTTGAGTTCCGGCTTACCCATTGCCGAGAGCAATTGGCGGGCCGAAACAAGCCCCCTCAGGTGATCTTTTTCATCCACGATGAACAGGTAGTAAATTGTCTCGAGCTCCATCGCCTGGCGGCTGAGTTCCTCAAGCGCCGCGCCGACCGTCAAGTCTTCGCCGAGTTTGGCCGCCTCGGTGGTCATGACCGCGCCGGCCGAGTCGTCCGGATATGACCTTAACCTCAAGAATTCGCGTCGCTCCTCAGTCGGCATGAGCGGCAGGAGTTCTTCGACGACTCGTTCGTCGACTTCATCCAACACGTCGACTCGGTCGTCCGCTGCCAGATCCACGACCAGATCGGCGATCTCAGCCCGATCTTGCGACTCGAGAATCTCGACCTGCTTCTCCTCGTCAAGGAACGCAAAAATCTGACCACGGAGCCACGGCGGCGCGTGTTTCATGACCTGCCAGGATTCACTCGCTGTCAACCCTTCCATGAATTCGACAGTGCGTGCTGGATGCAACGCGGTGCAGAATTCGCGCAATTCAGTGATGTCGCCATCGGTCAACATCTCCCGAAGTTCAGGCAAGTAAAGCGTATTGATCATGCCACACCCGGAGATGGTACGGAGATAGGTTAAACCGGTGGGAGAAGACAGGATGATTTGCGCCGTATTAGCGTTCCATGAATCGCGATCTGGGTTTGGCGAATCTGTCACCTCTCCCTTGGAGGTCGTGCAGTTTTTTAAGTGTTGTTTCTTAGCTGATTTACGAACATCCAAACTCTCCCTTTGGGAGAGTCGGGCCGTCAGGCCTTGTCCTTACCCACATCTATGTTTGCATTTTTAGGTTGCTTGCAACGGTGACATACATGTTTAGTTTTTCCCATCCTCGCCAGATTGTGATCCAGCCAGGTTCTCCGTCTCCGGTGCGTGCGAGAAATCCGCCGAGCTTGGCCACGGCTCGGTAGAATTGCCCAACTGTCATGTCGTGAACTCGGTTGAGTTTTTTGCTTGCCAACTTCAGCATCTTAAGCCAAACCGCCGGAACCACGCGCTGAGCTGGAATCTCGGGCGATGTCCGCGCGATCGATTTCAATTTCAGTAATCGTACCGCCACCACGCTAGTCAGGCCGATCAATGCTTCCAGCCGATCGCCAGTCTTCAATTGGTGAGACTCCGCACGGCAGCCGGTCTTCAGGGCCTTGTGATATTCCTCAATCAACCAACGAAGTTCGTAATAACCAATCACCTGCCACGCATCTTCGAATGTTTTGATCGGCAGCGACGTATACAACACCCAACGGATCGGCGTGACGCCCTTAGGAGCATTCACTTCAACGACCTCCACCACCCACATCGCAATAGGGGGTTGAGCCAACTTACGCACCCAA
>JASLPZ010000209.1:0-12483 GCA_030744725.1 Pirellulaceae bacterium | reverse complement strand
CTCTTTTAGCCGTTGATGCAACTGCTGCCTCATCTGCGAAGTCAGTTGCCCGTACTTAGGATCGAGGACGAGGTTGCGGGTCTCGTGAGGGTCTTTCGCGATGTCGTACAGTTCATCGGTGTCCCAGATACCGTGGTACTGAATCAGCTTGAATTGACGGTTCCTCAAGGCAAACATTGTGGGAGTCTGTGGGAAACCAGGCTCCCAATAGTATTCGTAAAGCAATCTCTTGCGCCATGCATCCGTGGCGGACGGATCGTCGAGCAAGCCAGCGAAACTTTGTCCGTCGAACGACTTTGGCAACGCAACACCTGCCAGCTTCAGTAATGTCGGGGCGACGTCGATATTGGCGACAAGGGCATCGCACCGAGTTTCTGCCCTGATCAGAGACGGGCAAAAGGCGAGCAGCGGAATCCGCATGGATTCCTCGTAGGCACAGCGTTTGTCGATCAGCCCGTGCTCGCCCCAGAAATGTCCGCCGTCACTGGTAAACAGAACGAGGGTGTGACGCTCGACGCCCTGTGCACGCAGAGTCTGCATAACGCGGCCCACGCTGTCGTCAATCGAGAGGATCATTTCGCAGTAGTGCTTGTACATTTCGGCAACCGATTGCTTCGAGCGACCGTAGTACGGGAATTCGACACCATGCCAACTGTTACGCTGGTCTCGAACCCACATTGGTTTGCCAACGTAGGTTTCGGGCCTGTTCGCCATCGTGGAAGGCGGTGTGAACTTTGCGTCCTTGTATCGATCGCGATGACGCGGGGCCGGGTCGTAGAGACCATGAACGCCTTTGTGGGAGAGGTACAGCAGAAACGGTTTGTCGCTGGCCCGATCCGCCAGCCACTCCGTGGCATAATCCGTCAGTTCATCGGTCATATACTTTTGGCGTGGCACCTTGTTGCCATTGACGTTGAGTGTCTGTTTGCCTGGTGCGTACGTGCCCTGTCCACGAAAACTCACCCAATGATCGAATCCGGGTCGTGCAGCATCACTCGAACCACCCATGTGCCATTTGCCAATGAAAGCCGTTTCGTAATCGGCCTGTTGCAGAAGTTGAGGAAACGTCACCCTCCCTTCAGCCATCCGGTCGACATTGTCGACAACCTTGTGGTTGTGCATGTACTGTCCGGTGAGAAAGGACGCCCGAGACGGAGAGCACAGCGAAGTTGTGACAAACGCATTGGTGAACTGCATACCGCCTTTTGCCAACGCGTCGATATGAGGTGTTTCGACGAAAGGGTGCCCCATGTAGCCGAACGTGTCATACCGCAGATCGTCGATCAGGATGAACACGATATTCGGCGGTGACGCTGATGCTTTGGTGCATTCAGCTATCTGAACGAGGTACCAACAAGGGATGAGAAGAATTAGTGATTTCACGGCAGCTCCGTTCGGCTCGATGCATGATCAAGGATGTGTCGTTCGCCATACAAGCGTAAAAGGGGTCGGGAGTCATTTGCCGGAACGGCCCTTCGGGTGCTTCGCACAAATGACTCCCGACCCCTTTTACAACCGACCCCTTTTACAACTTCGCTCGCCGAATAGCAAAGTCCACCAACTCCTGGCAGTGGAAGAAGCCCGGCCAAAAGTTATGTCCCTGCCCCTCGGCGACAACCAGTTTGACAACGTCGCCGGCTTTGGCTTGCTTATATTGCTCGACAAGGGTTGCTGAGTTTTCTTTCAGCGGCACGACTTTGTCGACATCGCCGTGAATGATGAAGACAGGCACTTTGGCCTTGGCCAGCAGATCAATCTTCGCGATTGGGTTGTGTTGGTCGAGCGTCGCTTCCAACTCCTGCGGCTTCAGACCGTAAGCCGGGGCAGCACGGTTCAGACCCGGATAACTCCGCAGATCGAAGACAGGATAAATGCCCGCGATCCCAGAGACCTTGTCTGTGTTGCGAATCGCCCAACTGCTGATCCAAAGACCACCCCGACTTCGCCCCAGCAGGCAGGGCCTGGGGGCGAAGCCCCGCTTCTGCGTTAGCTCGCGATAAAGGGCCGTGAACTGTTTCTGCCCCGCGGGGCTGCCGTGGGCTTCACCAATGTCGATGCCCGCAACGGCCACGCCCGCCGCAACGATCTGCTGGTGCATCCACTTTTCATGGCTGTCCGGCAACCCTGGCAGTGTCGGGGCGTACATAATCCACGGTTGTGGCTTCTGCCGTTTCTCCTTCGGCGGCCACATAATGAACGCTGGCCGATCGTCAACGAGAAACGACTCACCCGCAAGAATGAGCTTCTTGACCGCCTGAGCCGGTGGCTTGTTATCGTCGGCAACCAGCCGGCCAGAAGATGCGAGCAGCAATGCTGCAGCACAGAGCACACGAGTGATGGGGTGAGGCATGATGTGGTCGTTCTCGCCTTGTTTTGGAATGCTTAGTTGGACAGCGGCACTTCAGAGTTTTGCTTGTATCCTAGATGACGAATGACGAACGACGAATGACGAAAGAAGCCCGAATACCGAAAACTCTCACCCACTACACCATTCGGCTATTTGCTCAACCGATCCAGGCTGACCTTCAGGTAATGCACTCCGTCTCTGTTCATGAACACGGTGCCAACATGCTGGTCATCAAGCTGGATGGTTCGTGCCGAGTAGTAGCGTGCCGCGATGCTCGTCTCGGGCAACAGCATCACCGTCCGTTCGGCGTTCCAAGTCCGACCATCATCGGACGAAAGGTTGTATCGCAGTCCCTTGTTGTCGTGGCCAATGCCCCAGGTTACCAGCACGCGACCATCGGAAAACGCCGTCAGGAAGCGCCCTTCGGCATTGTCGCGTTTGTCGGGAACAGCCGGAAAGCCGTTAATCACGGTCCACGTGCGGCCTTCATCCTTCGAGTGCAGCAGTACCGCCCCCATCGCCAACAACGCTCCTTTGGCTGTTCGCACGATCTGCTGAAACTCATGTTGTTTTCCGTCCGATTCGGCGAGCGGAAACACCGTCGACTCGCCTGTCGGCGGATCGAACAACCGAGGTGGCCCGACGCGCAGCGGTAACAACCAGCGTCCGTTGGTCCATGGCAGCACATTGTGGCGAACCGCACCGAGATGCTTGCCATCGACCGGCCCGATCAGTTTCTGCTCGCTCCATGTGCGTCCCTGATCCGAGCTGATGGTGTAGAGCAGCGCTCGCTCGTAATACCCGTCTTTGGCCTTGTCATCGGCGATGTAGTTCCATGTGACCAAAACGCGGTCGTCGGGAAGTGCGTCGGCCGTGCCTGGATAGACCTCGAATTTCTTCACTTCGCGAATCACATCCGGACGATCTGCGGAGGTGGCGATCGGCGCGGGCTCCGACCAGCTGTTTCCATTGTCCGTCGAACGAGCACACATCAACACGTTCGCGCCTTTGTAGACAACGATCAGTGTACCGTTCTTCATTCGACAGATAGAAGGATGAATGTGTCCTCCGATACGGGCCGCGAGAATCGAAACCGGTTTCTCATCGGCCTGGACGCGAGAAGACGGAGAAAGACTCACCAGAAAACAGAGCACTGCGAGCGTGCCAAATCGAACCGTTCTGAGTCGTTGCATCATCGTGCTATTATCCATTCAAGTTGCCTCACCTTGTTGCAGTCACTCTTCATCACCAGTATAGCCACCCTCATCACAGATGGCCTGCCGCAACGGACATTGCTGAGAATCCACTGTGTCTCCCGCATGAAATCCCAACACGCTCCAGCACTTTCTTGAACATTGGCCAGGTCCGTCGATCGGCCAGTTCTGGGAAAAGGCGAAACCAGGGTGCGGCGATGCACCCTGGTTCTGTTTTCTGGGATCGGTACGATTCCGTCGCCAACGCTCCGGCAGAACTACGTCGCCAAAGCCTCCAGTGCTATCCGATCGCTCTTGCCTCGACTATCGGGATCGTAGTACTGGTAGGCCTCCGCCGGTGCCGCCTGCACCTTCACCGGCATCGTAGCCTTGAGCCGATAGCGAAGCTGGAGCGGTTTCCCTGGCATGATGCCGCGCAGATAAACGATCGCCTTACGGGGAGTGATCTGATACTTCTCGATTAACTTGAAACCGACGAGCTCGTCGAGATCCTCCGTCTCCAAGGCGAACCCTCCAGGAATCGGCAGGTCCAGAATCACCATCGGCGCAACCTCATTCATCTTGTTGACCACAATCGCTTCGGCAGTGATGTGTTCGTTCACCTTCAGCCGAGTACGGTCGTAGTTGATTGTGACGTTCAACGGTTCGTGCGACTGGTCCGCCACAGGTTCTGCTCCGCCTGCAACAGGCATGTGATACACAAAGACCAATTGGAAATTTGCACCACCTTCACCAACATCGCGAATCGACAGCTGATGGTCCCCTGGCTCAATGATCCGCGACAGCGACATGTGCTGCACAACTTCATTTTCGCTGGCTGGAATCGTCAGATTCTGCACAACGTTATCGTCGATCGACAACTCAATCTGACGCTCGATTGATTCACTGCCACCTCCACCACCAGCAGCTTGGATCAGTGCCTGAAGTGATAAGACCGTCGCCTGCGTACTGTGCCACGTTCCTCGCTCGTCTTTCTGCTCGACGATCCAAGTCAACGCACCGTTGACGACCGCCGAAAAACGACGCGATCGCATCAGAGCTTGAGCAACCAGTGCCGTAGTTTCGATGTCGCCACTTCGACCATTTCCGTAGAACAACGTCGAATCGTCACCTGTCCGTTCCCACCAGATCTTCTTTCCATTTTCATTCACCTTCTTGAGCTCAATCAAGCGATCGTAGTAGGCAGTCAACTCCGGACGCTGAGCATCAATACTGGCCACGGCATTGGCAATCATCGCCAACAAGTAGGGATCGTCAAGACTGTTGGCTGGATGAGACAATAAGTAATCAAGCGTAACACTCGACTCACTCGCCGCCGCCTCGTTGTAGAAGACCGCTTGAGCAACATAGGCCGTCATTGCCAATCCGATATCAGAGCCACGGTGCACGCTACTGAACAGCCCGTCATCGATTCCCTCCGACAGCGGCTTCCACGATCCATCCCCGTGACGTTTGCTTAGCAGCCACTGTCGAGTCCTTTGAATCAATTTCGGATCGACGTCGTACACGTTGGCCATATCCTCAAACTCCATCAGACCATATGCGGTGAGCGTAATATTGGCTGGCGGCCTTCCAAACCAGTCGAATCCTCCTCCGCCGACCTCAAAGCTAACCAGTCGTTGGTAGCCGATGTGAATATACTCACGAGCCTTGGCTTCCAGATCGGGGACACTTTTCTGCGTCTTCCTGAGATAATCAAGCGCTAAGATGTTTGGGTAAGTCGTGGACGAAGTCTGCTCAAAACAACCACTCGGCATACTGAAGATGTTTTCCAGCCCTTCGACCAATTCACTGAACGCCGACGGATAGATCTTCACATAGGCAGTCAGGCTATTCTCGATCGCCTCTTGAGGATACTTGATTTGCGTCGAGAACTCGGGAGAGAGTTTCCCGCTGGCGATCTGCTCGACTCGCTTGCCACCAGGGAGAATCGTGATAGGCCGTTTCACCGCATCTGCTGATTCTCCGGCGAGGGCCGTCACGGTGATGAACTGCTTGCCAGCTTTCAGCACTTGAATGGGAAACGAAACGCCCCGTACCTCATTCGGCCGTAGCTCAACAACGACTCGACCAGGTTCCTGATCCTCGCCACCTTCGCCCTGGCGCCACTGAAACCAATCCGCCTCTTCCATCTTGATTTCCACAGTTTGCGGTTCGTCTAAGTAGTTGTAGATAGCAACCGGCAAATCGACTTCATCAAGACGAGTGAGTGCGTAGGGCGAGTTGACATCGACGAAGAACGGCTGGAACACTTTCAGGGGGAATTGCTCGGCGCCAAGCTGCCCTCCAGCAGACACGCAACTAGCCGTAATTCGCCACGTTGTGATCGAATCCGCCAAGGGGACATCGAGTTCCACTGCACCTCGATCGTCGGTAATCAGCTCGGGATTCCATAACAACGTTTCTGGAAATCGTTTACGAATGGTCGGTAGACTCGCTTCCGACGCCCCTTCTGCACCAGCGGCAATACCCTCCGCTGGCATCGGCCCAACCATTGGTGCCTCCTTCGCACTATCATCATCGCCTCGGCCCAAGAAGTCGGCCATTGCCTTCTCGGCGCTCATCCGGCTAAGCGTCGCGTTTTTGAGTGTCAGGAAGCTCGCTGTAATCGCCAAGCAGATGAACAGGGAAAATACTCCGCCAAACAGAACCAGGAACCACTTCGGTTTGGCGACGGCGAACGTCCCAACCGCCACCAGTGTCCAGACACAAAACAACGAAACCCAAGCCCGTGACGCCAGTCGCAATCCAGCCTTTCGAGTCTGCGAGACCTTGGACTGCTTGGCGGGAAAACTGACCGCGGTAAGGGAGTAGCTGTTGGCCGACTCCGCTGCTGTTCGCGAAAACAGTGCCTGTTCAAACAACTCTCGCTCTTCGAGCACGATTTCACTAGACCAATCTGGAGTCCAGTTGTAGATCGCATAGACGGGCTGCAGCAGTTCATTCTCCAGAAGGAAAAAGACCTTCTCCATCCCAGCGGCTTGATCCATTACAGAGAAAACTGCCTCATCGACGATCGCCAAACTCAACGCACTGGGAACGGGTTTTCCATCATCGTCGGTGATCGTGAACTTCACCTTGGCCGTTTCACCAGGACGATACTCCTGATGGTCCATCGTCGCCTTGATTTGCAGTTGATTCGGCTGACGAACAAAGACGGCTCGTGACTTCTGAATCGCCAACCCCTGCCGATCGAATCGATGTGCCACGATATGAATAGGGCCAAAGACTTCAGGCGGAAGCTCTAGTTCCGCTAGTCCCTTTCCGTTCTTCATTTCCACCATCACGGTAACCAACGATTGGTCTTCCTTCACAAAGTCGACGAAGACCGGCTCAACGCCAGATCCGACACATTGCACGGTCATCGTTTCGCCACCGTCGTAAACTGCTTTGTTGGTTCGTAGCACAAACGTTTCCGATCTGCCTTGCGTAAACTGCGCCTGACTCACCCCTGTTGCTCCTTCGCTGTCAGTAGCTCGAATCGTCAGACTCATCGAATTCGTTCCCGGAGTAATATCGAACGTCGCCACGCCCAACGGAGTCGTTTCCAAGTCTTCCGCCACTCCATGAACAACGACCTTTGTCTTGGCAGGCCGACCGTCTGCGTAACTGGTGTACAGATATACGCGGTTGGCAACACCAGGAGTGAGTGTCGGGCTCTCCGGAATTACTTCGATGTGAATCGGGTTGTTTGTAACAATTCGTTTAAGCTGTCTAGAATATTGCAGCCCCGTGGAGTCCGTCACCTTGGCAAAGAACTGGATCGCGGCATCCCCTTGATTCTGAGGCCGACCCACAAAATGCTCCAGGAGACTCAGCGAGAATGTCGCCTGGCCATTCTCATCCAACTCCTTCTCAATCTTATCGATCTCGAACAATCCCGCCGCTTCGCCAAAGACTTGCAACTCGACTTTGCCACTGGCAACGGGCTTTCCAAAGAAATACTGAGCGTCTACGACGACAGTCGCCTCTTGGCTCGGTTGGTAATACGGTCGATCCGCACTCAATGCGACGCGGAACTTTGGCAAGACGTAGCGTTGCACGTCAATCGAACGGGTTGAAGCGGTGTCGTTCATTCGGCACTTGACTGCATAAGTTCCCATATTCAACTCGCCTGCCAAAACGCAATCGGCATGTGCGATTCCGAATTCACTGGTTGTCGCTTCCTTCTTGAAGATCATATTTCCTTTGGAATCCGTGATCTCAAATACCGCGGTTTGACCCGCCAGCGGTTTTAAATCGGGCTGACGTAGTGCCATCGACCGAATATGGATCGTCTGTCCCGGCTGATATAGCGGCTTGTCGGTGCTCAACATCAGCTTCCACGTTCTCTGCAGCCGAATGGTCTGCTGCAGCGTTTCCTCGTGACCATCCACTTTCGCAGTAAAAAGCAAGTCGTAGCGACCGTCGCTCCACTCCGGTAGTTGAAATCGCGGAGTCTCTTCACCATCATTGCCGGTCACAAAACTCACCAGCTCGACGACCTCTTCCGTTGCCTGATCTCGGAGCGAAAGCGTCGCAGGAATGTTGCCCAGTGCCTTTCCAGTTCGGTGATCGAGAACAGCGAGCCGCAATGTCGAGATACTACCGGCAAGCCACTTCGTCTGACCAAGTATTCTCAAATCGTAAGGTGTCGCCTGCATTCGGCCGTAGTGTATGTGAAGACCTGTTGTGATCATGACGGATGCTGCTAGTACTAACAGCACGGATCTGCCATAGATCTTCCATCCGCGCCGGCGTCGCTCCACTCGATCCTCGACGGACTCCAAGGTCGCCTTAATAAGCGACTCTGACGCCTCACTTGGCGCAACTGTCTGCAATGTCTCGAGGCGCTTCCGAGCTTCATGAAGAGCTGCCGCGCAGATCGAACACCCATCACAATGTTCTTCAACAAACCGTACATCGTCTTCGTCCAATGCAGTATGAAGATAGGTGTCAACGTATTCGAGAACGTGATCGTTTCGAGGTATTGTCATGGCAGAGCTCACTTATTTATCAACTCGACAGCAATCAAAGAACTGTCAGTGCTTAGATACGTGGTTCCAGGTAGCGTCTCATGCCGTTGAGGCCGTGATGCATGTGCGAGCGAACCGTCGCTTCACTCTTGCCAATCACATCCGCGATTTCACCGTAGGAGAGCCCATTCCAGATTCTTAAAACCACAACCGTCCGTTGCTGCGTCGGAAGCTGAGTCACCGCAGTTGCAACGATGGTGGCATTCTCCGTCGAGATTGCGGCGTCGTCCGGAGAGCCACCAACAGCTGCCGATACCAGTTCTGATGAATGATCGATCGATGCCATCGGCAGTTTGGATTTTCGAAAATCTTGACGACATCGGTTCGCAGCGATTGTGTATAGCCACGATCGAAAACGGTTGGGGAATCTGTACTGCTTTCGCTTCTGCCACACCGTAAAGAAGACCTCTTGAAAGATCTCCTCCGCGCGATGTCGATCGCCAATCATCCGCTCGATATAAGTCAGCAGTGGACTTGCATACCGGCGTAATAGCGATTCGAGAAACTCACGCTTCCCAAGTGCCACTTGTCCCATCAACCATTCGTCGGCTTCTGTTGTCTTGTCCATGATTCCCTCAGGGAGGTGCTATGGGACTGTATGCGCATAGCGGTCAAAACGTTGAACGGCATTTAAGCGGATTTTTTCTCAAGCCGTAAGACCGCACTGTGAAACCAGTTAACGACAGGTAGCTGGCATTGAGGATCGTGCGCTTCTCGCTGAAAGCGATCGTGCCAGGGCGAACTAAGCCCCGGCCGCCACAATCGGTAGTGGCCCATTGGGCCGGATGGCTGACACCGTTTGGGGCCAATTTAACGCTGCCCCTCACATCATCTTCGAACTTCACGCTCGGGCAACGCCTTCCTGCCCAAGGCACCAGATCTCAATCGCGGCTACTTCACACACTGGATCAATGCTTCTTTCGCTTTCCGCGAGAGGGCCTTGATCGCCAGCTCTCGCTTCAATGCCGTGCTCTGACTTGGTTGCCTTTCCTGATATGCGAGCGTGGCTGGTAATCGGCTGCGCGTGTAACGTGAAGCGGTGCCTGCGTTGTGTTGCGTCAGTCGTCGGTCCAGATCCTTGGCGATGCCCGTATAGAGTGACCCATCGCCGCATCGGAGGATGTAGACATGCCAGGTGTCAGCCGATGGATTCCTTACATTTGACATGGCAACTTCCTTGGCCTGGATTCGATTACGGCGGTTGAGGTTCGACGATTCAAGAGTCTGGAAAGCAATCTCGACATCCGTTGGCAGCTATCCCAACTCCTTGAAGGGCGGCGGATACCCGACACGCCCTTGAACACCTGCGAGCGAACCGGGCACAAGCTCCATTGCCATCCACGCTTCGCCACCGCCGTACGGCGACTCCAAAGGCTGAGCCAGTTGAGCGGAAAAGCCAAACCGTGGGTAGAACTCAGGATGACCAAGTACCACAGCGATCGCGCATCCCTGTTTTCGACATGTTTTGAGCCCCGCTTCCACCAGGCGGCTTCCGATGCCTTGCCGTTGATAACTCGGCTGCACGGCCATCGGCCCGAGTGACACTGCATCCACCGTCCCAGCCTTCGTGATGATGGGTAGGTGACTGAAAAGGATGTGGCCGACAATCTTGCCATCCTTCTCTGCAACCAGCGAGATTTCGACGTAGCCACCGTCCCGTAGCGCATCGACAAGTTTCGCTTCCGCGTCCGTCTCGAAAGCTGCACAGTTCAGATTCCAGATTGCCTGGTGTTCCGCAGCGGTTTCAGAGAGAATCTTGACGGTCATGTTGGCTGATTATCCACTGTCGACCATGTTTGTCGATTGAACGACCTCGAGCGACTCTCTGTCCCGTTCACGATGAAACATGGTACTTTACGACGCGCCGAGGGAACGGACGAGCATTTTACCCCGTCTAGCCCTCACCGTCTTCTGTATCGACTCACGACGCCGCGGGTGCAGGCAGTTAGCCCTTAAGGCGACGGACAGATGGAAACTTACGTGTAGGACGGGCACTCTTGCCCGTCGCAGAGAAGTTGACGGGCAGGAGTGCCCATCCTACGACTGGTAAGCCAGATTCCGCTGCTCGCCTAAGAGCATTTTTCGTTGGTGTGCTGATCCGTTATGATTGCAGTTTGGTAGAACCGCGAATGGGCGCGAATGGGAAGCAGTAATTGGCGTTCATTAGCGCTTCCTCTGATAACGCAGAATCAGCAAGGCAAAGGACTATCCATGAACCGATTCGTCTTATTCGCCATGGCCCTTTGTCCTGTCGCCATGGTAGCTGCTGCCGAACGTCCGAATGTCGTCGTTCTGTTATCGGATGATCTTGGGTATCAGGATGTTGGTTGCTACGACGGGCCCGTAAAGACACCGGCGATCGATGGGTTAGCCGCAAAGGGTATCCGTTTTACCGACTTCTATTCAGGTTGTTCGGTCTGCTCGCCGTCGCGGGCAACGCTGCTGACCGGGCGGCACCATATTCGGGCTGGCGTGTACAGTTGGATCCATGACGCCAGCCAGAATTCGCATCTTCTGAAGCGCGAAATCACACTGGCGGAGATATTGAAGGACGCCGGCTATGCAACGGCGCACGTTGGCAAGTGGCACCTTGGGTTGCCAACCGAAGAACGCGCCAAGCCGACGCCGCAGTCGCATGGCTTTGATTACTGGTTTGCCACCTGGAACAATGCCGAACCAAGTCACAAGAATCCGAAGAACTTCATCCGCAATGGCGAACCGGTTGGAGTAATTGAAGGCTATGCGTGTCAAATTGTCGTGGATGAGGCGATTCGCTGGCTGGATCAATACCGCCATCCGAAAACTCCGTTTTTTCTCAATGTCTGGTTTCATGAACCACACGCCCCGATCGCAGCGCCCCACGCGATCGTGAGGAATTACGGCGAATTGACGGACAGGGCAGCGGTCTACTCAGCCACCATCGAAAACACAGATCGCGCCGTTGCGCGGCTACTGAAGAAGCTTGAACAGATCGACGACCCTGAAAACACGTTGATCATTTACGCATCCGACAACGGTAGCTATCGTGATGATCGCACCGGCGGATTGCGCGGAAGAAAGGGGCAGAATTGGGAAGGTGGTATCCGGGTGCCCGGTGTTTTTTATTGGCCGGGGAAAATACCGCCCCGTCGCGAAACGAGCGAACCAGCCGGCTTGGTGGATGTGCTGCCGACGGTGTGTGGTCTGCTGGGAATCGAAAAGCCCAGCGACCGTCACCTCGATGGCTCGGACCTAACGGCGATCCTGACCGATAGCGCCGAGCCAATGCTCCGCCATCAGCCCTTGTTTTGGCATCTTCAGAGGTCGCGACCGATCGTGGCGATGAGAGATGGCAACTACTCGCTCGTCGCCGAGCCAGACTATGAGCTATCGACGAACAATATGTTCCAAGAGGCGTGGATTCCGATGATCAAGTCTGGAACGTACACTCGGTTTCAACTGTTTGACTTGGTGAATGACCGGCAGCAGACGCACGATCTGGCGGTCGAGCAGCCAGAGCTGCTCTCGAGGCTCAAGAAGAAACTGCTTGAAATCAACGCCAGCATTATGGCTGATGCCCACGACTGACATCTGAAATAGCTTCAGCAAGAGTAGGTAGTGAAAACCGATGATCCGAAAGAAGCTTGGCCGAACGGGTCTCAACGCGACGCAACTCGGCAATGGCAGCATGGGGATTCGCGGTCCTCAGACCTGGGGCGTGCGAGGCCGGAAAGGGGTCGGGAGTCTTTTTCGGGCAACGACTTACGATCGGTGGACGCCGATGGCCGAAAGAGACTCTCGATCCCGTCACCTAACCCGGATTATTCACTGATGTGACACCTCGAGCTCGTGCTCTGTCAAGATTAAGAACTAGGGTCGTCGGGCCTGATAGTCGTGGGGGGGGGCGCGGCCCACCACCAGAAAGACC
>JASLPZ010000208.1:0-12587 GCA_030744725.1 Pirellulaceae bacterium | reverse complement strand
CTGCTCTCGACTTATGGCATCGACGAGTTTCAGCTAGGCAGCCTCGGTGCCATCTACGGCGTCCTGGCAACGGCCTGCTACTTCTTGGGAGGGCCGTTGGCCGATCGTTTTTCGCCGAGAAAGCTGTTGTCCGCTTCGTTGGTCGTTACGGCACTGGGTAGCCTGTATATGGCGACAATTCCCAGTTTCAACGGCCTGCGCATTCTGTTTGGTTTTTGGGGCGTGTCGACGATCTTAGCTTTCTGGGCTCCACTGATCCGCGCCACTCGGGAGTTGGCCGGCGAAGATAAGCAGGGTAGAGCATTTGGCATCCTCGATGGTGGGCGAGGGCTGGCGTCAGCATTGATCGCTCTAGTCGCCGCTTACGCGTTCTCGGCGATGGTTGGCGACGTCGAGCCGATTGATCCAGCTCTCGAAACAGCGGCCGTGAAGAAGCTTGTTTACTCGTACGGCACGTACTGTTTGTTCGCGGCGATCTGCGTCTGGTATTTTGTACCCGACCTGAGGTCCGTCACCACTTCCGAAACGAACAAAGAACAAACTGGAAGAATGAGTGTCCTCTTCCGCCTTGTACGTGTGCTGCGATCACCAGCGATCTGGCTGCAGGCGGTGGTCATCATTGCCGCCTACAGTGCGTTCAAGATGATAGATAACTATGGTCTATACGCCGAGGATGCCTACGGTCTGACACGGACGGCGTCCGCCAAATTGATTGCGAACATCAGCTTTATTCGAGTTGGAGCCGCGCTAGGCGCTGGGTGGATTGCCGACAAGTATCTTGGAGTGCGAACCACCATCCAGATCTGCTTTGGGCTGGTGATCGCCGCATACGCGGCGTTCCTTTTTGTCATGCCGAGCTCGGAACTCGTGTGGCTATTGACTGCAAACATGGCTGTCAGTTGCCTGGGCTTCTTTGCCTTGCGGGGCATTTACTTCGCGCTGCTTGAAGAATCGGGAACGCCGCGCGAGCTGACCGGTACGGCCGTCGGCATCATCTCTTTCGTGGGTTTTACACCCGAGATCTTTATGGGGCCCCTGACCGGATGGCTGATCCGCGAGGCGCGGAACAGCGGCGATGTATTGGTTGGATATCATCAGATTTTCTGGATTCTCATGGTACTATCCGTATGCGGTGTACTGGCAGCAATAGCGCTACGGTGGTTCGGTTCACATACGCCCGCATCGGAACATGAATAACTGTGTGTTGAGAGATAGCTATGGACCTGAAACAGTCGTTGGGGATCGCGTCGCATCACGAAGCCGGTCAGCGAGACCGACTCCTTAGATACATCAACCTTCAATTGATCGCCAACGGCTGGCCAGGCGTCTTGGAGGAGGGTGAAGCAGAGTTCGTTCAGGTCGCTCGCGGATTTCTGGACCGCTATCGCGAACAAGCTCGCCAGCTACAGGGTGAACGCTGTCCCGTCGACGCTCGGATCGAGGCGTTTCTGCAAACACATTTTGCGGACCTGGATCTGGACTTCGAGCTGCGACTGCCGGGACAGACTTTTGTCTTGGACCGCCATGGCATCGGTCGCGAATTGTCATTGCCTGTGGATGGCGCGACCTTCTCCAACGCGCTGGTGACGTCGTACCGTGTGAAGAATGGCGTCTTGCACAATCCGATCAACGATCGACGCACGACGATCGGTACGTTTCATGTCTGTGAAGGCGGATTGCCCCTTGCAGGAGATAAGTATTCGGTTCCGAAAGGCGTTTTCGCCGAGTTGTTCAGGCGTGCCTTATCGCCGCCCGACGACATGCAGCTGCTGCCGTTCACATCGAATAAAGAGGATCCAGCTCGTGCGTTCACGTCGCTCCTGATCCGGCCGCTCGTCTGTCCCGAAGTGCCTGGTGTAACGAAGCGCAAGACAATGGAAGTGCGTTTCTTTGCCCCGGGAAGTTTTGTCTCGAACCTCGACTTTGTCGAATCAATCTTCGGTAACGCAGGCGACCCCTTCTTGCCTGAAAACGATGCCGGACTCGACATCGAACATTGGACGGGCCACACGGGTTGCGTCATTCTCGCGCCGCATTTGACAAAAGTGACGAAGCGAGAAGTTGGGTTGCCTGACTTTGACAATGCGACGGCCCAACAACGGCGCGATGGAATGTGCTGGAAGGACGAGTCCGAACGGTACAACAACGGCAGCGCGTTCAAATTGACCTGCCGCACGGCTGAAGGCGTCATGGTGACGATGATCGCGGATAATTACTTCGGGTACTGCAAGAAGGAAGTAAAGACGCAGATCAGTTATGCGGCCAATCTGTTTGGCAACGTTGAAGAAGAACACGCTGGTGGCGCGATCGCTTTTCAAAGCTACAATCTCGGCGAAGAATTCCAGGCCGATAGTAAGCGATATAACAATCGCACTTTCGCGGACGTCGTTCGCGATTTTGGGAATGAAATTGACGTAAAACTCGAAGGCTACGCCGTCGACCCTCATTTTCCAGAGTTGATCTATATCCCGGAGAATGCGCTGGCGAGTGTCCAACGCCAGCAGATCGAATGGGAACGCAACAATAAGACCGAGTCCATCCCGCTCTTGCCAGGGCAGGTCTACATGGCTCCATCCGGTTACAAGCTGCGTCTGGAAAAGCACCCAGCGGCCCCCTCTTGGCGACTGATCGGCACCGTTGGTGAAGGCGTGTTCTGTCATAAACCATGCACGGTATCTGGTGGTGGAAAAAGCGAAATCAGCAAGTCGCTTGTCGACTATATGCTTTACGGCCCAATCTTTGTTGCCGATCTGGAGAACGACCTCGATCGCGTCGATGAAATCTTTTCGAAGGAATATCAATCACGTTGGAATGAGGAATCGAGCGTCAACCCCGACTATGCAACTCATCCAAGCCGGCCGATCCTCTCACCACGTCGCTCGCTGGGGAGTGTGATCAAGTTGCTTTCTCCGTCTCCAGACTACACGGACGAATACAACGAGTGGCTGGCTTCGATCCCCAACCACATCTACGCGATCGTTTTGATCATCAAGCGTTTTCAACGCCCAGGATGGGACGTCGCTTGGCGTGAGTATTTCCACGTCGACATTGTAAATGGCGAACCGGGGCACGAGATAAAATTCCGTGAACGCACACTGGTCGGCACTTACCTTCGAGTCGGTTTGCAGAAACGACAGTCGTGGCGAACCTTCAAGGTACGGCAGGATTTCGCGGCGGCGTCAAAGATCCAGACCGAGGATGACATCAGTGCCTCAGTCGTCGTTCCAACGACGCAGATCGACCAATTGCCAACGAACGAGTTTGAAGGCGCAACCAGTGTGAAGTTCGTTGAGAACTGCGAATATCGGCTATTTCAACGACCGGACGATGCGATCCATCGAGGCCTCGATAAACAGACCGAAGCAGACCTGACGCGCTCGGACAATTTCCTGTCGAACTACGAACCGCTCTCACGCGATGACGTAGATCAGATGACCAGGTACGTAGTCGACTTCGATGCCTTCAGCGCGCCGATGCAGGAGCTGTTGCGATCTTTCCAGCAATCCGATGAACAGTATGTTGTGTGCTCGGCGATTCCCCGCGACATAGACGGACGTTTCTCAAAAAATCCTCGATATCTGCAAAACCGCCCCGATCTGACGCGACCGTTCGATCGGTATGTCGCTCGGCGCGGGATGCGACTGTGGCGCGGCATCGCGGTAGATCAACCGCTCCATGTGCCCGTCAATGCCGTCCTGTTCGGTCGCCGTAACAACGCGGCCGATCGCGCCAACGGCATTCGCGGCCTGGCGGTCTACAACCCAATTCACTACCAGGAACTTCCAGAGCTGTTCATGGATTTCATCTGTTCACTCACTGGCAAGAGCCCTTCGACGACAGGTTTCGGTAGCGAAGGCGCATTAACCAAAGGTCCCTTCAACGCGCTACGTTTTTCCGCGGACCTGAATAGTGCCCTGGTCAGCTTCATTCTCACCGGGCTGGGCGGATTCTCGTCGGCAGCCGGGCACATCGGCCCGAACATGCAGGTCGATCACGACATCAGCCTGTTGGTTCCGGAGATTTGGTGTCGCTTGTCGGCGGAAGAACGCGATCCGCGATTCTTGATTGAGCAAGGCCTTCTGGAGCGATTGGAGGACTATCAATATAACGGCGAGACAATCCTAGCCAGTCGTCTCGGCTATCGGATCAACCACCGTTTCGTCAGACGCTTCTTTGGACGGGTCTTTGACAATCCAACTAAAGTCTTCGACCAGCATCTGCTTCGCCCCGAAACACAAGATGCCGATGCCTTCGCCGACGGCATCAAGTATGTCACCGAGGCGCATCAGCAAGTTGCCCAGGCTTATCTCGACGACGGTTCCGTCGATGAAGCCTGCCCGCCGCTTCGAGCTTTGATCCACATTATGGCCAACGGTGA
Source organism: Pirellulaceae bacterium (assembly GCA_030744725.1). Lineage (GTDB taxonomy): Bacteria > Planctomycetota > Planctomycetia > Pirellulales > Pirellulaceae > ARS98. The sequence goes on along the minus strand of JASLPZ010000208.1, from coordinate 8,209 downwards.
ATTCGAAGGTATGAAGATCTCGGATGAACAACTCCGTAACATGTTCACGCGAAACTATCTCTTGTCGAGCGATTGGTATCACGAACGACTAGTCATCAAACAAGAACGCGATGTCGCACTCTGGCAGCGCCACGTCGAGTATCTTGAAGCCAACAAGTCACGTCCCGGTCGCGAGGATGTCGTGCAACGACTTGACCTTGAAAAGCGACAGCGCTATGCCAAGGCACAACTGATCGCCGCCCAATCCGATCAGTACGTCAACTCGCTTGTCGGCACGCTGGGCGCGGATCCAATGTGACCACCCGATCCATCGTCGTTGTTCGCTCCGCAGGCTGTGACTCTATAAAGTAGCAGGCACACTCCGTGTGTCGTCCGCCAGCCCCTTGTTCAAAACGTGTGGTCTTGGAAAGGTCACAGCACACGGAGTGTGCCTACTACTATGGTGACAATACAGAGTTAGATGAATTCACAGCCTCTCCCCGAACAATGACTTTTTGCTGGACCTCACCGAGCCCCGAGGGATACACTGGTGCAGGTTGAGATCGTTTAGCTCGGTTGGCTCTACGTCGCAGGCAGGAAAAACAATGAAAGGAAAACGATGAGTGTATTGAGAGTTTCTTACATGCCTCTGATCCTCGCGGCGTGCATCGTCGCATCCGTTTCTTCTTTCGCACCTGCACAGACGCCGGCAGTTTCCGCAATTCACAAAGACATCGCTTATGACGACGCTCATGCGGCTCAGAAGCTGGACGTCTATCTGGCCAAAGCGAATCAGCCAATGCCGGCGATGATTTACATTCACGGAGGTGGATGGCGGGCCGGATCAAAGAACCGTATTCCGATGTGGCTCATGAAAGCTGTTCGCGAAGGATGGCTTTCTGTGGTCTCTGTCGAGTATCGCTTTACCGACGTCGCCCCTCATCCGGCGCAGGTCAACGATTGCGTGCGGGCGATTCAGTTTGTTCGACACAACGCTGCGAAGTGGAATATCGATCCGCAGCGACTTGGGGTCACCGGTGGATCGGCTGGCGGACATCTGACACTGTGGGTTGCCTTGCACGACGACGCGGCTGATGCTGACTCGAACGATCCTGTCAGAAAACACTCGTCTCGCGTGGCGTGTGCGGTCAGTTTCGCCGGCCCCACAGACTGGTCACTACTTGACGAGATAGAACACAAGCATCCAGCCTATCGGCAATTGCTCGGTTATGAGCCTGGCACGCCGGCGGATGAGATGAAGGCCATAGCGAAGCGAGACGTTTCCCCGATCAGCTTCGCCAGTAAAGATGATCCGCCGGTCATGCAAGTGCATGGCAACAAAGACAACATCGTGCCGATCGAACATGCCCGCAATATGAACGAGCGGCTGAAGAGCATGGGTGTCACATCGGAACTGGTTATCATCCAGGGTGCCAGTCACGCTGTCGCTGGAGCCGGTCCTCAAGTTTCTGGGCGAGCCACCACGTTCGTGCGGGAGCGACTAGTCGGACGGCAATCAACCCGCTGAGAACCTGTTGATTTTCATACATTGAGAACTTGTAGACCGCAACTGACGCCTCCTAAAACGGAACAACGAACATGGTGACAGTCGGTGAAGGCGAATTGCTTTTCGAGCCCGTGATTGATTGGACTCAATTGCCCAGTGATGTGGCGATCGTCGAGGCCGTTGGTGTGGCGGTCGATTCGCACGATCGTGTCTTTGTCTTCAATCGAGGCGGGCCACCTGTCGTGGTACTGAGCCGCGACGGTCAGTTCTTGAATGCCTGGGGCGATGGATCTTTTGTGCGACCACACGGCATCTGGATCGCCAACGACGATACTCTCTATTTGACCGACGACTTGGGGCACCGTGTGCAACAGTTCACCGCGGATGGGGAACTGCTTCGCACCATCGGTCCCAGCGGCGAGCCGTCGACAACTGGAGTCGAGGGCTTCGACTATCGCAAGATTACGCACGGTGCCGAACCTTACAACTTGCCGACCAACGCCATCGTAATGTCGGACGGCGAGATCTTCGTGGCGGACGGATACGGTAACGCACGGATTCATCACTTTTCGGCCGATGGCGAACTGTTGATGTCGTGGGGCGAGCCTGGCGTTGCTGAGGGACAGTTTTGCATTCCCCACGGTCTGGGAGTCGATGACCGAGGCGTCCTGTACGTTGCGGATCGCGAAAACAGCCGCATTCAATTGTTCAATCGCGACGGCGAGCTGCAAGATATCTGGACCGACGTGATCCGGCCCTGCGAAGTCTTTATCGGACGAGATCAGCTCGTCTACATCGCAGAACTCGGCGGACGAGCTGGTTTGTTTCCTTGGTTGGAAAGGAACTCACACGCGATTGGCGGCCGCCTTAGTATTTTCAATCGGCGGGGCGAACTGCTCTCGCGCTGGGGCGGTGGAAACGATCCTTCCTCGCCCTGCGAATTCTATGCGCCGCACGACATCTGCGTCGACAGCCAAGGCAGTATCTACTTATCCGAAGTCCAACTGTCCGCCGCCAAAGCCATGGGCGACGATGCCAGCGAGTGGCCGACTCTGAGGAAGTTCGTACCGCGTAGTTCGTAGTGCACAGCCAATCTTCAAATGTCACCTGATTATGCGGTGCTATCAAGCCGCAACACACGCAGGTTGTGGCGGGGCCTCCCGACCCTGCCACACGGGAGAGATGACTGGATCCTAACTCGAGAAGCAAGAACGACTTGGAAGCTGCACGATCTCCAGAGGGAGAGACGGATCTTAACTCTTGAAGCAAGAGAGGCTTAAGAGCGAAAAAGTCTGCTCGGGGGGAGGGTTTCCATCGGTCGGAACTGCGTCGCTAACGCTCCTTGTTACCGACCTGCGTGAAAATCAACAGGCCTGGAGGGGGCAAAAAGTGGGCAACGTCAAAAGGTGCCGCCAACATGCTTAGCGGCGCACCCGGAATGGCCCCGCTCGACTCAAAGTAGCAGGCACACTCCGTGCCGTCCGCCGCCACACGGAGTGTGTCTGCTACTACTAATGCTACTACTAATACAGTCGCTCGACGAGAATGGGGCGATCACTGCGTCGAGATGTTGCAACACCGGCCAGCACGTTCGGCTCCATCTCAACGGTGGATTGATCGTCTTCCACGATTCTGATCGAATCAACAACTGCGTGTGTCGATCGCAATCCGCCTAGCCACCAGCGGGTGTCGGTAATGTAGACGAGGTCGCCTACATTGACATCCAGGGCAGCTGCAAGCGGCGAGGACAATCTGACGGGCGGGCGAGACGCGTCTCCTGGCGACGATAGGCCCTCTACCGCAGCAATCGGCAGGGCGCGGGCGCGAGAGACCTCAGATTCCCTTCCGGGCGAGCCCTTGAATGAGCGAAGCGCATCGGCCATCGTACCCCAGACGAGTCCACGTTGGCGTTCCAGCGGCTCTGGCTTGGTCAATAGTGATACGACAACTCCCGTCGCGGAACAGACGCAGATCCCATAACACGCTCGCATGAACTTATATTGCTTCATCCCCTCAAACAATCCAGCATCGTCGGCGAGATCCTTCATTGGCACACCGTGGGCGAAAGGCGTAATGACCTCTGGAACAGCTAATGACAACGCAATGGCGGCTGTGCCTCCGGCCATCGTCCACAATGCGGCGGTGCGAGTAAAACGCCTCCAGAAGACACTTAGAAGCAACGTAACGACCAATGGTGGCGTAATGGCGGCCGTGAACGCGCCGTGGGCATCGTAGATCGAATCGAAACTCATGAACAAAGGCACCAGCGCGACACCCAGAATTGTCACTGCAATCGACGATATTCTCGCCACACGCAGTTGCGTCCGGTCATCCGAACTTGGAGAGACGTATTGCTTGTAGATGTCGTTGACCACGATGGCCGACACGGCGGTAATGAGCGTATCGACCGTGGACATCAGGGCCGCGGTGAGCGCCGCTAGAATCAGACCGAATACGCCGGGTCGGCTAACAAATTCAGTTGCTAGATAGAACGCCTGGCCTGGTTGGATGTCCGCGGGTAACTGTCCAGCGTGAACCAGCGCCCGGGCCACCCACCCGCCTCCACCCACCACGCACGCTCCAACGGTCATCAGTACGACGACCAATGCCAGCACCGCTTTGCGACTTTCGGCGAGTGACTTGGCGGCCACGAATCGCATCATGATGCCTTGGTTGAGGAAGTAGAACATTGCACTATTCGCAATGGCGTCCTGCCAGAAAATCCCCACGGCAGGAAAACTCGCCGATTCATTGAAGTTCGGATACGCCAGACGGTGTGATCGTGGCAAGTGACGCCAGAAGTCAGTGAATCCGCCAAGATGGTCGGCCGCCAGGAAAAGGATCAGAGCACCAGTCAACAGCAGCATGATTCCTTGAAGCAGGTCAGTCATGATGACGCTGGTCTGTCCACCGGCGGTAACATACGTGCAGGAGATCACGGCAACGAGCAGTGTCGCCATTGGGATGTCCCAGCCCAACAGCGCATTGAGTACCTTGCCCATCGTGAACAGGTTCACGCCGACGTAACCAATCAGATAGCCCAAAACGCATATGGTCGCCAACAAACGAACGCGTCTGTCAAATCGCCGCTCGAAGTATTCGGGGATCGACGTGACGCGCGAGAAGTACAGAATGGGAAGCCAACCGAAGACCAGCAATGGAAACCAGATCCAGTCGTTCAGGTAGGTCTGGCTGCTAGAGAGTCCAAATTCGAACCCTTTGGTGGAATACTTGACGAAGCTGTACGAGCCGACGGTGGTGGCGATAAGACTGAAAGAGATGAGCCACCAGGAGAAACGTTGCCCGCCAAAAAAGAAGTCCTTGGTCGTCTTCTGCCTCCGGGAAAACCACGTACCCACGACGAGAATCGCTACGAAGTAGACAACCATGATGGCATAGTCAATCGGCTCGCCGTGTGCGTTCCCGGCACTCTCGATCACATGCTCGGCGCCTCCCGTATAGGTTTCACCCGGCAACGTCTCCATTGGGGCGAATTGAAGATACCCCTGGATTGTCATGAAGAACATTGCCACGAACAGGCAGACGAGCAGGTTACGCACACCTCGCGACGACCCGTTGATCTGTCCCCCTCGCCATGCAAAGAAGAGCCCGGTGCAAAAGACGAGACCACCAACAACGTATGCGTACAGGAAAGGTGCCATTATCAGTGCCAATCGATGACTGGTTGATTGATGAACATCAGCGCCGTAGTCCTTTGGTCGAATCGACGGACACAACCGGCTTCAAGCTCTGCACGCCAGCGCTGATGATCTGCCGCACATCAGCACGTGAAAGTATCCTACGAAAGACCGCCACGTCGTCCCACATGCCGTTGCCGTGAGTATTCCCATCGTTGCCGCCACCCAAATAGAATCGGGCGCCGGGCGGCGTCCATGGCGTCAATTCCCAGCCCGATGAATCGCTCGGATGCCCATTGACGTAGAGCTGCAAAGCCTGCTTTGTCACGTCGTGGCGATCCCAGGTGAGGGCAATGTGATGCCACTCGTTGACATCACCGGTTGGATGGAATTGGTGCGAGACAACGGCACCTCCAGGGTTGATCCGAAACCTGGCTTGCCCAGTCCGATAGATCCACAATTCCCATGCCTGGCGGTGAATCGTGTTGTCCAAAACGGTCTGGTAGTCATACCAGTCACGGGCATAGTACCACAAGCAGATGCTTCCCTGGGGAGGCAGCTTGTATTGCACCGACGGCGTGCCATTGTTCTTCTGAAGATCGAGCCCTTGACCGAAAACAGCAGGTTTAAAAATGGGTGGCACGCCATGGCTTCCGGCGAGGTCGGCATGGCGATGATGTGGCGAAGCATCCTTGAGATCGCCATCCAGCTTCAAATGAACATCCAGGTATTGGTAAAGACCGCTGGTGGGCAACTCTTGGCGAAGAAACTTGGGTCGATTCGTTGTAATCGAAGTCACGCCCAGGGACTGCAGGCGAGTTGCCATCACCGGATCATCGACCGTCCAGCAGTGAAAATCCATTCCGGCACGGCGCAGTCGCTTCACAAAGTCGGCATCGACGACGCTCGCATGGGCATTGGTGTCCAGCCCGTCGGCGCCCGTTTGTTGTAACGTCTTGAGGATCTGGTCGATCGTCGGTTGCCATTTGTGAGTGACCTTATCCTGTTTATATCCCGTCAGCCAATATGCCTTGATGTCTGGAAGTTGTTGCTTTGTTGCCGCAATCACATCCTGCTGAAACGAAATGACGGCGATCTGTCGCGAGTCAAGCTCCGCACGAGAGAGAACGTCTCGCAGGGCTGGTACAATCTCTGGACCACATTTGATTTCAATGAAGATGCTTTTGCCGTTGGGAACCGTTGCCAGGACCTGTTGAAGCGTGGGCATCCTCTCTCCAGCAAATTCTTCATCTTTCCATCGCCCTACATCCAACTCTCGTAACTCGGCAAGCGTCGATTTGGCAACTTGCCGACTTACCCCTGCGGTACGCTTCGTGTCAGCATCATGAATGCAAACGATCTGACCATCCTTGGTGAGGTAGAAATCGCCTTCAATACCGTCTGCCCCCTGTCGCCAGGCAAGACGAAATGCTGCGAGTGTATTTTCCGGCGCATCGTATGAAGCGCCGCGGTGAGCGACGATCAGTTGGCCGCGCGCACCATCACTGGTCACCAGCAGCGTCAACAGCCCGCAGCACAACGTCAGAATCGGGCGAGTGCGATGTCGTCGTAGAACCCAACTCAACTCGGTCTCAGGTAGTTTCATTTTTGCTTTATCCCTTCGAGCTGGCCCATCGGTACATTGGGCAAGCCGCTCTCGATGAATTGTGGACAGATTTCCCGTCATCCCTGCCCTGCACCTGGGCATTGTCTGAGTAGATTCTCTAAGACTCCAAGGTCCTCGACGACCAGATCCGGCTGTTCGTCGTGTGTGGCAGCCTGGTTTGCTGTTGTGTCCCCCGTGAGAACGAGGATGCCGGTGACGTTGGCAGCCCGCGCCATGGCCATGTCGGTGTAGAGTCGGTCGCCGACCATCGCCACTTCCGAACGATGAAGCCGGTGCCGCCGCATCAAGCCGTCTAACATCCGTCGGTCCGGTTTGCCGGGCACTACCTTTGGCTGGCGACCTGTTGCCCGCTCGAGCGCCGCACAAATCGACCCGCAATCGACCAGCAACGTTGGCTCATCGGTTGGGCAAATGCGATCCGGATGGGTCGCTATGAACGGCTTTCCTTGGGTAATCCAATAGGCAGCTCGGCAGAGACGGTTATAGGCAAGTTGCGTGTCGAAACCGACGACGACCGCGTCGGGTTCGTCGCATGGATCATCGTTGGTCAAGGTGAAATCATGCTCCGAAATCTCGGCCTGCATCTCGTCTGTCCCCAGAACGAATAACCGGCCAACGTCTGGCATGCTTTGATGAAGGTAATCCACCGTGGCAGCAGTCGAGGTGAATAGACTTGTTGAATTGGCCGAGATCCCAAATTCATGTAACTGTCGTATATGGTGCTGTGTACTGCGCGACGAATTATTGGTCATGAAACTATATCCGATTCCCAACTCGGACAATGCGGCCAAGAACGGTATCGCCTGAGGAAAAACAGTGCTTCCTTGATAGATCGTGCCATCCAAGTCCAAGGCAATATGACGGACATGTTTCAAGCATTCGGCCGTTTGCATTCGATTCGCTATCCAGTATCGAGAAAGGTCCATCGCTTTGCCTTGTGTTGATTCTCTCCACAACGGCGCGGTTCTTGTTCCAGCACGAATAATGGCGTGACGATGAGTTGGCGCGATGGCGTAACGAGCATCAGGATAGCTCTTGGGTGGCGGCGGATAAACTGGGCAAGGAACCGATGAGGGCTTTTTGCAATCTGTGGAATTAGAACTAGCGCCTTTCAATCAAGTCGCTCGACACGGCTCGAACACGGTGAGAGGCAGCAGACGATGCCAGTCAGCGTGGAAGACGCCTTTGAGTCCGTCCGACAAGGGCGACGTGGTTTTGACACGGCGATCTGCAGCGACGACAATGCGACTTGCGTCCGTTGCGACTCTACTGCTGTTGGGAGGTGCGGGATGGATGTGAATCGTAGACGATGGCTTGCTGAGACCGTGGCCCCGGCTGGCGCCCGCAGGCAGGACCTGCTCTACCTGCAGAGCACGACTGTGGGCATCGACTGCCAGGTCCTCGGCATGCGGCTGCTGATCGACGGGGAACTGGATGACGGGCCCGACGACCCGGAGG
>JASLPZ010000207.1:0-12588 GCA_030744725.1 Pirellulaceae bacterium | reverse complement strand
CCAATCGAGCCAGTCCGAGCAGTGGCAATGGATCATTAGGTGCCGCTCGACGACATTTCTCTAACTCGTTCTTGTCATCAACGATCGCGTTCAGGAGACCCAGCCACTCCAGATGATGCTGCGCGCACTGGCCGATGCAAACCAGATGCAAAAGATGTGGCGCTGACTCCCAACGTCGACCACCGATCGTCAATACATATGCCATGCATCCGTTCGCAAACGAATCATTGGGGTTCTGCTTGAGCATCTCCTGCAGCAGGGCTTCGGCCTCTGACATTTGATAGCGATCATAGTAGGCATTCCTCACCTGTTGGCCGAGTTGCTCCAGGGAGGCCTGAATCGCGACCGGGGCATCAAGCGTCGAAGGGGAATTGTCGGACGTCACCGGGGCGCCAAGCACTACCTTCGGCGCGGGTTCTCGATTCCTTGCCACGCGCGGCGCACTGGGTTTCGTTTTGCCGCAGCTTATGATCCCAGCCAAAATGATCAGCATCGGAAGAAATCGCACGGCGTTGATTCTCCAGCCACACTCAGAGGCTTGTCTAGAGGACAGCGGACTTCTCCTGAAGAATGGTATTATTTTTGAGACATTTGACGACATCGAAATGTGGGACTGGATGTTCGCTCATTATGTCTCGCATCCGCGTGCTTTGTTACCGGAGCGACGCGATAAGTTCTTCACGACGGTAGTTTGAAAGGAGGCTGGATTTTCTGGAGTATCAATTCATCGTCATTGACGTGAATGACTTCGACACGCATTTAGTCTGGAGTATTGCGTGGCTTCCACATTGGTCGGACGAAAGAGCTGTTCGCCAGCGTCGAGCGACGGATTGGAATCCAGGATTTGTATCCTGACAGTAAGGGGACGACAGACTTGATTCTAACCCGAGCCGTATGAGAAGTGATTCCTCTGTCCACGGATCGCCCTGGCCAGTCTTACGTTTCGGTGACCTCGATGCTCCATGTGCATTCAATGCAACCTTTGACGCTCTGATACGCTGGACATTTGTCCGCGTATGTCGCCAAGGCGCGGTCCACTTTGTTCCGACTGCCCGGAGGGATCCTGAGTTTGTAATGAAGGCGAATCCTGGTGATCTTCAGCACACCGTCGACATCCTCGATATCACCGTCAACATCCGCCACTAGATTCTCAGCTGACTTGATCTCCCGCACATCCAGTGCGGCCCCAAAGGTACCGGTCAGTCATCCGGCGACACCGGCAATCATGTGATCGAGTGTGGCTGGATACTCCGCGCCGGTGATCTCGCGTCCGTACTTCTCCTGGTAAAAGTGCTTGATGCCACCATGAATACCGAAGTGAAGCGGCTCCACAAATCCTTCGATGCGTGCGGTTCGGTGTGGCCCTTGGTGTTTTGCAATCTGGATTCTGCTCGTGTGGGCGATGGTCATGGCGGTTTCCTCCATTAAGGGTGTTCGCATTAGCAGCATTCTCAACACTTCGCTACAACTGTCAAATGCGGGAACATCGTTAGTGCGTCTAAAACCCACGACCTACGGCCGTACGACCCTGAAAGGCTTCGCCGAACGTGGGCCGGTCGGGAGACCGACCCACTACGTGTTGGTCGGGGTTCCTGATGACCTACCGGCCGAACGGTCTCGCCGGAACGTTAAGCATCCTCCCCGCGTGTCGCTTGTTCGCCAGGAAGTCGCGATACAACTTTCTTTTCTAGTCGAGGCACACGATCTGATCTGTGTCGTCCTCGGATTCTGATTTCTCCCAGTGTCGAAACACTTCGAGGTCAGACCTGATTGAACGGATGACAAACGCGAGCAAAGTGACATCGTCCAGCCAGCCCAACACCGGGATTGCATCGGGAACAAGATCGAGCGGCCAGACAAAATAAAGCAGGCCCGCAACAACGAGCAAAAGACTACGGGCAGGAAAACGCTTGTAGGTGCCTAAGCAAAGGTGACGAACCAACCGAAACATGACGTTCAGGTCTTCCCAGATTTTCACCAGGGGGCCGTCTTGTCCGAGTGCGGTTGCCTTGGCCGTCGCGTTTCTCGCCAGGCTGTAAAGCTTGTCAGGATCGTTCAGGTATTCTTCGGCTCTGGCCTTCGCCTTGGAGAATACTCGGCTCTGTTGTACGTCGCTCATACCGTCGATCCCTTCGAGTGAAGTTTCTGAGTCCGCTTGTTGGGTCCAGTGGATTGTTCGCGGTGCCCGACAAAGTGGGAAGGCGAAATGTCGTGAGCCTCCACAGGTCGGCCGCTGATCTTGCGTACTTCACGGACACTCTGTTCGCAGGAATCCTCAAATGATAATTCCTCCAAGAAATTATTCGCCTGGACCAGCATTTTCTTGGCGAGAGGGGCAGTGAAGGTCTCCGGGGACGAGCGGATCTCGGCTCGGTGAGGGCGGAGGTGTAGTGAATCGTCAGGGCGGAAGAATACGGCGTAGGAAGCCGAAACGGCAGGGTGGAAGGCTATTGGCTGAATCCAAAAGAAAAATCCGAACCATTGGTCCGGATTTGCTTTGGTCAGCTTTTCATTTCGTCCACGTCGTCAGTTAGCTGCTGGCAAACGCTACTCACCCTACGTCATGGCATCCGCTATAGAGGCCGCCTCTTTCGTGGACGCTTCAAGTACAGATTCCCGCTTACAAGAAAACCCGACGATGTATCCTCCTTTCTGGTGCGGCTCGATATGGCTTACGCGGGCTTGAAAGAACTCACTGTCGTAGATAACCTCAACTTCCTGTCCGACATCAAAGCATTGGATGTCCTCAAGATACAGGCCGATTCCCGATCGCGATTCGTCGTGGACGTCGGCAAGTATCTGCTCGTGTTGCGAATGAAAGACCAAGGCCACGTCGGTGCCGCGTTCCTTCGCAAATCGTGTCCATTTACGGAGTTCGTCTATGGTCGTACAGCTGTGGTTCGACACGAGATCGCCCTTTGTGCCAAGAGTTTGGCCGGTGGAAGAGTTTCCATTGGAAGTATAGGTCACAAAAGCCAAGCATGATGGACTGTCCTCCCTGGTTCCATCACTTCAGAATGGGAGACACAATTGGTTTTGCGAGGCAAAGTAATTCTGTGTGAGTGAGGTTAGAATCACAGCTCAGCTATGCCACCTGCCGAACTTCGGAGGGAGAGAATTCTATGGTCAAATATCACCTACTCATCGTCGCTGTGATCGTATCGGTCCAAGCTCCACTGGCATGTGCGGAAGGACCGACTAAGAAGATGAACGTCTTCATCCTCGCTGGACAGTCGAACATGGTTGGTTGGGGCGACAGCCTCAAACTGCCCGAAGATCTGCGGAATGGCAGCGACCGAGTTCTGATGTTCGAACACGGCAAGTGGCAACCACTCAAGCCGTTCAAGAATGCAACGAGGAGCCAAGGAAAGTTCGGGATGACCGAATTCTCGTTCGGCCCGGAGATCGCCTTCGCGCATGGGATGGCCAAAGCTTGGCCAGACGAGACAATCGGCGTCGTGAAGTTTTCCGTCGGCGGAACCAGCATTCTCACGTGGAAGCCTGATTGGTCGAAGGAAGATGCCGACCGAGTTGGGCAGGGACGGCTCGGTTCACTTTATAAGAAGCTGCTGGCGAAGATAGATCAGGCAGGTAGAGACCGCGAGATCAAGATCGTGGGCTTTCTCTGGTTGCAGGGCGGCGGCGACATGAAGAACGTTGCAGTTGCGAATGAGTACCTCGAAAACCTCAAGTCACTTGTCGCAGCCATAAGAAAGGACACAGGCGTCCCCGACTTGCCGTTTTTCTGCGGATCGCCACGGCGCACACAAGATCCTGATGACATCTCCGATCTCGTTCCGCAGCGAGTCACCGGTCCCTATCCGGCAGTCGAGTTTGTCCTCAAAGCCCAGTGGGATGCTCAGAAGGAGATACCGAATTCACGCACGGTCATTCTTCGAGACATCGAAACGCATCCAATGAACGTCCATTACAACACAGCCGGACAACTGATGGTTGGAAAGTTGTTCGCCGACATTTACCTCAAGACGTCATTGAGAATAGGAGGTCACACACCACAGAAAATTCTCGCTATGCTCGGCGCCAAAGGACGAGATGCTGTGACGGACCGTCAAGTGGCAATGTACCGTCGCATTTTCGGCTTCATGGATGCCAACAATGACGGACACCATTCGAAGAAGGAATTTATTGATGATGGTCGCTACCTGACCCGCCAAGCACGGCAAGGGATCTTTCGAGCATCCGACGCAAACGGCGATGGGATCGTCTCTGAGGAAGAGTACATTGAAAACCGGATCATCACCGATGAGGCCAAGGCGATCTTCGAGACGATGGATGGCGACGACAATGGAAAGCTGACACGGAAGGAGTTCTCAGCCAGCGCGAGACTCAATGGCGAGGATCTGGCGAAAACGGCATTTGCTGCGTTAGATTCAGATGGCGATGGCGAACTTGTCGTGCCCGAGTATCTTCGCGTCTGGGGACGTTGGGCGAGAAGCGGAGACAAAAGTCTGCCCGCTGCGAGCAAATGATGTTCCGGTATCGCCTATCAACGATGCTCGTCGCTGTTGCAGTGATTGCAGTCGGTGTCTTCCTATGGCTCCGTTACGTCTCTCCGAACGTCGCCCGCTTCAGCATAAGCGGTGGAAATCTGGTTGTTCATCTGACCGATGAATACGCGCAGAGGACGTTATCGAATGATTCCGAACTTCAGTCACTGACCGGTGTCACGGGTGGTGGTGCCGTTCCGCTCTTCCACGATGCATACATCTCGTTTCCGCTCGGCGTCCCAATTGCCGCGGGCACCGTATTCTTCTTCCTCATTGGTAGTGCGTATTACATTCTCAGAAGTCGGATTGTTGCTCGATGAATTCAAGCGCCCGTTCGATCACTTCGTTGGTGACCTGCATATGACCAGCCGTTGGGTAGCGATGAAAGGTGTGTTGCGCTCCGGCAGTTTTCAACGCGTCGACCATCATCAGCGCATTGGAGATCGGCACGGAGCGGTCGTTGTCGGAATGGAGAATCAAGATGGGTCGCATGTCTCGTCGCACGTGACTTACGGGGGACGCCAGCTTTCGGGCCTCGACGGCGTCGCCTGTCGCCGGTGTCCAAATCTGGCCCCAGCTCAAAGTATTAAGTTCGTAGTTTGCGGCCAGGCTGATGACTGCGCGAAAATCGTTGGACGCCGTTTCCCAGCCACCGGTTCGTGGAAATGGTCCGTCGCCGAGTGTAGCCGCCAGCGAAACCATGTGTCCTCCGGCCGACTGCCCCATGAGGAAAATTCGCTTTGTGTCGATGTTGAGTTGCCGCGCATTGGCCTGCAGGTAGCGTATGGCGCATTGCAGATCCTGGTAACAGGCGGGGGCAGGCGTGCAGCCGACGAGTCGATAGTCAATCGAGATCGCAAAGAACCCAAAACCAGCCCACTGTTTGACTTTGATTGTCGACGTATCTCGTTTGTTACCGCCGCGCCACCGACCGCCGTGAACTGAGAGGATGGCCGGCAGAGGTTCGTCAGAGGTGGGAAAGGCAATGTCCGCGAGCAAACCCGCACCATGGACCTTGCCGTAGACAACATTCTCTTTGTAGGTGATTTGCGCTGGCTCTCTTGCCGCCGGTAGCTCATCGGCCTCGGCGCTTTTGGCGGTAGACAAGCAAACTGCAAGGGAGAGCAGGAAAACGGGCGGTGTACAGCACTTCGTCTTGTCGACCATCGTGGTATCCTCAAGGGGGTAAGTCATTTCGTGGGTGTTTTTTTCTGCGAGATCAGGAACCCAATGAGGTCCGTCAATTCGCGATCCGTCAGCCGTTCTTCTGTTCCTTCGGGCATAATGCTCAGCTTGCCGACATGGAGTTCTTCGATTTCGGAGCGCGCGATCGTTTGCGACTTACCGTCTTTGTCACCCAGTACGATCGTGTCGGGGGTTTCAGCGACTTTGACTCCGGTCTGTACCTTACCGCTGTCGAGGACGACGACCATCGAGGCATAGCTTGGTGCAACTGTCCGGCTTGGCTCCAAGATGGACTCGATCAAGTGGATGCGCGAGAACCGGCTTCCAATGCCGGTCAGGTCGGGGCCTATTCGGCCACCTTCATCATCGAGTCGATGACACTTGATGCACAGCGACTTTTCGGCATTGAAGAAAAGCTCGCGTCCGCGCTCAACATTTCCACGACCTGCCAGCAACAGTTGTGTCAGGCGTTCGTGTTCCAGTTTTGACGCTTTTGCTCGAAAGCGCACGTGCAGCCGAGGCGTTCGGCTGTCACTGGTGAGTTTTACGAGCAATCGGTTCGGTCCGGCAGTTAACGTCCCCTCAAATCGATCCGTATTTGGTCGAAACGATTCGATTTGCTTGCGCGTAAAAACCAGGCGGCCGTTCAACCACACTTGGAACACTCCATCGACGGATGCAAGAAACTGTGCCGGCACGGGCTTGGCCGACGACAGATCGATCGATGCCAACCAGCTGTTCCTATCCCCGCCTTCTTCTGCTGGCGTGAGGCCTACGACTGAATCGACTCCGCGGCCAATAACACGTTGCCAGGGATCGAAGGCTGTCGAAATGGTCTGATTTACACCGGCTTTGGTCATACGTTGGACAATCGTCTGAGCTTGCATGTCTTCAAAGGGACCGATTGTCGACCATACGATTAGATTCCCGCTATCGCCGTGGAGTCGTGCGAGTGCGCTGTGGATACGCTTCCGATCCGCCAGCGAGGTCTGTTCGTTCTCCAGCCAACCGCCAAGCACACCCGCAACGGCTGCCAGCACTTCAATGGATCGGTTTGTTGCGGCGACATTGGCAACGGCATCCAGTTGACGTGCTGTGCCGAAGTCGCCGAGGTAGTTAAGTGATGCCAACTGAGTCTCCGATTCCGGCAAACCGTCGACGGCCAATGAAACGGCTCCAGGGTCCTTGAGTTGACGAAGTGACTCGAGACTGACACGACGGAGCTCTGGATCAGCGTCCGCCGCTGATTTTAGGAGCAGAGGTGCGGCGTTACGGACCATCAGCGTGCCGGCGACTGCTGTGGCTGTGCGGCGGACTTGGAGTTCGTTATCGGCCAACATCGACAGAACAAAAGGCACTGCTTCGGTGACATTCCGTTTGCCGAGCGCGGCGAGCGCGGTGGCACGTACGTCTGGGGATTCGGAAGACAGACTGTCTAGAAGCAGCCGATTGCCAGAGATTCGTGGCCGATTGCCGATTGTCTCGAGCACGGCTGCAAGCACTGGGCCGTCTTCGACCCTGTGTGCCAGATCGAGTAGCCGATTCTCATGGTCGCGGGTCATTCCGCGTTCGTACAGACTGAACGCGGCCAACCGGTTCCGCCCGTCTCGCGAACGCGAAATGATTGTCTCGAATAGCAGCGGTTGCGTCTTTTCGGCCGAATAACTTTGCAGCGAGTCGAGGATCTCTGTCACGTGATCGGAATTCTGCTCGTTTCGCAACCAGTCAGCAAGCAAGGCGAATCGAACTGGGACGTTCTCACGACGCATGCGCTGGAGAGAATTCTTCCGGACAGAATGATCAGAATCACCCAGTGTCCGATTGATCGCGTCTTCGACCAAAGCAGTCCGCCCCCAAGCGACGGTATTGGCGGGGCGGGGGGACGGTCGAAAGCCCCAATAGACCCACGGTGCTGGTTGCTTGTGGACGCGCGCCAGCACGTCGACATATTGGCGCCGGCGAAGTGGGTCGGATTCAACGTTCAGTCTTTTGTTGAGTCCATCGACGATCGTGGTATTCGACCGGTCACCCAACGACCGGAGCACGATAGTTCGCAGATCTGGTGAAGCGGGCAGCGGACGATCTGGTTGATCAAGCAGTGTCAAAACCGCCGGCCAATTCTTCGACTTTCGCAACAGCTGCATTGCGGCGTGCGCTTGTGCTGGATCACCACCCTTCCAGGTCTGGGAAAGCCAGCGCGGTGCGTCCGACCAGCGGAGTCGGCCCAGGGCGATAAGAACCTCAAGCAATACACGCGGTTCTTCATTATCGGCAAGGTCCGCGATACGACGTGCGATCAACGGGTCACCGTGCCCCACAGCGATCTGATGCTGAACGAACATCGGGTCAGCCAAATCCGCAATGGCGCGCACAGCCTGGGCCTGGACACGTGGATCGGGATCGGTTTGCGCGAAACTGAGGAGGATATCGATCGCCCGTTCACCGCCGCTGTGCGCAATGATCCAGACCGCGTGCAATCGGCCCAATTCCGTCATCGACAGGTCCTTCATCGAATGTTGAAGATTCCGCAGAAGGTCCTGCGCGTGCGCATCTTCATTCTTAATCCGCTTCTCAATCGCATTTTGTGCAGCAAGGCGTTGATGATGACTCTCGGAACTCAACAACTCGATCAACTTGTCGTCGCTAGTGTTCGATGTAATGATGTGGGCCGATTTGGTCTTCGGCTGGCCTGTGGCGGCAATCCGATAGATCCGCCCTCGTCCGCGCTTTGGGCGTTGACCGTCACACCAGTCGGAAACTAACAGAGAGCCATCGTGATCGACCACGAGATCGGTTGGTTTGAATCCGTAGGGATCAGAAGGCGCACCGGCGGCGAAATCTATTTCTTTCATCGGCTGAAAGTACCCGCCGGATCGCCGTTTGCCGTACCTCACCACCGCCCTGCCCCACTCGCAGAAAAACAGACTTTGGCGATACTCGATCGGAAATGCCGTTTCCAGATAGGATGTGCCGCCTGCCGACGAACCACGGCCCAGGTCCGCCAGCGGGAGGATCGCCTCGGCGGGCCGTTCGGGATAAAGGTACGGATAGCCGTGATCGGCGCCATGGAAGCTGTGACAGACGCGAATCATGTAATCGCCACCGTCATTCTCGTTATCGCGCACAAAGACGTTTAGTTCCTCGTCAAGTGCAATGTCGTAGATGTTTCGCAACCCGGTGGCAAAGACATGCAGATCACGACCATCCGGACGGCAGCGGAGAATTCCGCCAGCTTGAAACAGAAGTCGGTCCCCCTCCGCCCGTTGCACATCGCATCCTCGATCGCCGAGCGCAAGATAGAGCCAGCCATCGTGGCCGACGACCACACCGTTGGCACAATGGAGCCGATTTGAATTATCTTCCGGGGGCAGACCGAGACCATCAAGCAGGTTGCGCCGCACATCGGCGACCCCGTCTCCGTCAGTATCCTGAAGCGCCGTCAGTCGAGGCGCGTGCATTACGAAAACTGAGCCGTCGTGATAAGCAAGCCCCTGAATCGAATTGAAACCATCGGCATAGAGTTGAGAGTTGTCAGCGTATCCATCATCGTCGGTGTCGCTGAGAATACGGATTTCGTCACGTTTCACGATTTCGATACCGAGGCCCGTCACGTAGTCATGAGCGACGAAAAGCGCGCCAGGCTTCGGTCCGATTGCAATCACCGACGGATACTCGACCAGCGGATCGCACGCGAACAAAGTCGCTTTGAATCCAGCGGGGACGGTCAACGGCGGGAATCGCTGTTCAGTGGCCGGGCCAGTCGCCGGTGCGTTGGTCTCGCTCGCCAAAAGCAGAGCCCCCGCCTCGCCACCGAAGCTCGCAAACACGATCAAGAACACTGTCATCAAGAATTCGGCAGGACTGGAAAGACGTCCCATAAGTGCTCTCACCAAATCTGAAGTTCAGGTAATACGGCGGCTCTCTGGTCCCCAAAATTCGGTTACTCTTGGTCATCATACACAAAACGCCCGTTGAGCATGGTCTTCAGGACGTCTATCTCGGCGATCTCGCTTGCAGGGCACGTCAAATAGTCACGATCCAGAATAACAAGGTCGGCCAGTTTGCCTACTTCCAGCGAACCTTTCGTTGCTTCCTCCAGCGCCAGGTAGGCTGGTCTCGACGTCAGGCAACGCAGCGCCTCCAGGCGACTGAGCCGCTGGTGTTCTCCGTATATGTCGCCTTCGCGATTGCGGCGCGTCACTGCGACTTGCAGCATCAGGAACGGGTTGTAGGCATTCATGGCATGGTTCGGATCGAGACCCATCATGTGGTCGCCCGCGATCGCCGTTGGCACGCCACCTCGAATCCAATCCCCCAATCCGATAAACCGCGCGGCCCAATCAGGACCATATACTTCCGCAATGGCGGCTGAATCCTTGAAATAGAGTGACGGCTGAGTATCAACGCAGACTCCCAACTTCGCTGCTCGGGTAATTGAATCCAACGCGGGGAAATACGCGTGTGTGAGACTGAAACGACGCATGGCGATGTCGGAATGGTCGCGGTGAACGGCCTCCAAGGCATCCAGCACCGCGTCGACGCCCGCGTCGCCCGTCACATGACAGCACCATTGCCAGCCGAGCTGATGGCCTTCGCGGAAGATCTCCGTCATGAGTGGCACGGAGTAGTTCAAGTCTCCGCGATAAGCCGGATCTTTGTGAACGTAGAATTGGATCCGTTTCTTGCCGTACGGTTCACGCAGGTAGGTATTGCCCCAGTGGATTCCGCCATCGACCGTGATCTTGAGCGGCCCAACGCGGACCCATTGGTCTCCGTCGCCCGTCTTCATCCCCAAACGCTCGGTGTACGCTGTGACGTCTGCCGCCGAGCGAAAGCCCGAACGGAAGGTCTGTGTCATGCGGACAGTGAGCTGTCCTTCGGAGTGCATCTTTCGGTAGAGGAGAAAGTCGTCGATGCTGCCCGCCCGTTCAAAAATGCTAGTAATTCCAACGGAATTATAATGCCGATGGACGTTTCGCAGTGAAGCTTGGACTTGAGCTGGCGAGTACGTTGGTCGCGGAATGAATGTCCTTATGTGCGAGCTTCCCCCGGCGATCAACCGCACCTCGCCTTCGGAGTCGCGAAGGACTTCGCCGCCCGGAATCGTCTTCGAGTCATCTTGAACGCCGATCGTTTCGAGCCCCAATGTATTCAGAGCCGATTTTCGAGCCGCGGTGAAGATGACTGGGTGTGTCGTGCAAGCCTGATCCAATTCACGAGGTGTTGGGTGGCGGCGTTCCGCCAGTCGCGTGATGTCAGCTCGCGGAATACAAATCCAGTCTCCAGCGGGAAGCGACTTCGCTCGCCGCCGAATCCACTGCTGCACCTCTGCGATCGTCAACAACTCGACGTGCTGTTGGTTCAGTGCGTTGCGCGCGACGCCGGCAGCATGGCAATGTGCTGCGATGATTCCGGGAATGACTGTCTTGCCATCGAGTTCGACAGCTGTCGTGCCAGCACCGACAAACCGTTTGATCTCCTGGTTGCTTCCTACCGCGACGACGCGCCCGTCGCGAATCGCCACCGCAGTAACTATGCGATCCGCAGCATCCATCGTGAGGATCTTGCCATCGAACAGAACCGTGTCGGCGATGACGGCGTCCTCGGCGATGACGTTCACCGACACACAGATGGCCAAGGCACTTGCCAACAGAAATCTGATCGCCATGTAGTTGGGCACCGCCACTGTAGAGCCTTTCTGTTGTAAGTTCTGAAAAAAGATATAGCATTGCAGGTGACCACGTGGTCCACGGAAAACACGATCGCTTGGGGTGCCGAGGGCAACACGAGGCCGGTGACAGTATAACCGATGACGAAGAGCAATTTCAGCAACCGAAGTTGTTAACATGGCCATCGCACTTGCTATACTTGATGGCAATCACCGTTTCGATGACGAAACTTCACTCAACAAAACGAGATGACCTATGAACGGGCCGAAGTCACTGACGCGGCGTGAAGCACTTGTTTTTGCAACCCAGGCAGCCAGCGCCGTTGCGTTGTCGAGGTTTGCGATGGGAGCTGAAGAACCGTCGAGACGCACGATTCCCGCCGTGCCCGGAATGCTGGCGATTGACTGGCGGCGACGCGAACAAGATGGCGATGGAATCCGAGTGATCGAGGAGACCGTCCAGTGGAAAGCCTCCGAGACCGCGATCATTATCTGCGACATGTGGGCCGATCATCCTTGTAAGATGGCTGCCATGCGCGTCGCACGGATGGCCCCTCGCATGAATGAAGTTATCTCGCTGGCTCGCGACCAGGGGGTGGCGATCATTCACGCACCGAGTAGCGGAATGAAACACTATGAAGACACGCCTTACCGCGAACGGATGAAGAACGCCCTGCCGGCAAAGCCGCCAGTGCCCATTCAAGGCTGGTGTTATCTCAACAAGGACCGCGAAGGGCCTTGGCCGATTGTGGACGACATCAAACGCGGCGAAGCCAAGGTGACCGGCTGCGATGACGCGATCGCCAGACCACACGTGGCGACTGATCGGCACCAGCATCCCGATATCCATATCATCGGCTACGATGGCATCAGCGATAACGGCCAGGAGATCTTCAACTTCCTTGAACAGGAAGGCCGAGACAACATCGTGCTGATGGGAGTGCATACGAACATGTGTGTGCTCGGCCGACCGTTTGGGATTCGCCAGCAAAGTTATCTTGGCAAGAATGTCGTTCTATGTCGCGATCTGACGGACGCACTGTACGACCCTCGCGACAAACCGTTCGTCAGCCACGCGCGTGGCGTGGAACTGGTGATTGAGCACATCGATAAGAACAGTTTTGGAAAGGTAGAAGCAAGAGTGCAACTTGGACATCACTAACGAGGACCGAAAACAGAGTGTCCTGTAGTGCAATTAAAAACCAGGATCCACAGTACATCGCACGC
>JASLPZ010000206.1:0-12823 GCA_030744725.1 Pirellulaceae bacterium | reverse complement strand
CCCTACTGTCCATCCGCGAACAGTAGCAATTTTGCTAAACTAACGATGTACCAATTCTTTACCGTGAACGGTTACGGATCGAAATCGGATCGCAGCGTGCGGAAGCAACGGTCCCGTGCGGTTCAAAGATTGGGTGCCGCTGACATTCAAGCCGCTGCAACTGAAACGCGGCCGAACGACATTGACGGTCCGGGCGCTTTTGATCTCCGGCGATCAGGTGATGGAATTGAAAGAGGTGTGTGTCGGCCGTGTCAAGCTGTAGTGAACCGAGGTTGTTACAATCGTAGGGTGGCAAAGCCACACCCAACGTAGCACGAAGATATCTACTTGAAGAGCTACGACAGCGTGCGGCAATTGACCGAAGGGCTGAAAAACTACTTCCAGTTTTACTGCCACGAGCGCCCACACTCGTCACTCGGGAGACGCACACCGGCAGATATGTACTTGCAGAACTGAATTAACAAAACGAACGAAAGTTGTCGGACTAAAATCGGATAATCAAACTGAACCCTGGCCGGGGACGAGCTGTTGCGGCTGACGCGATGCCTCTGACGGGCACGCTTGCCGCTCTCCCAACCGATCGGAGTTCTACCCACTATACAACCCCCTTTTGCGCCCAGCGCATGGGGTCCACTTCAACCGACCGCAGGTTGGTCCGGGAGCGGGTCGCCGCAACCGAACAATAGCTCGCGTCGGCCCGAGGCACAACCGCGCTAGAAGCGACAGCCTTGGATAGGATTTTACAGATCAACAGGGTATTGTGGACCTCATGTAACGCTCGCTACGGCCACATTGCCACCGATGAGATGCGAATCCAGCTCGAAACAATGACAGTCTGAAAGACAAAAACCAACGAGGAACCCCATGGACAGGCGCTCGTTTCTGCAAACCACCGCGGCCGCCACTCTGGCCGGAGCCGCACACAGCGCTCTTGCCGATGACTCAGACGGCACCACCAGTGTTGCCGATACCGATTCGCGCGACATGATCTGGGATCTGCATTGCCATTTCTCTGGCGTGCCGGGCCCGACCACCGAAGACCGCACCAGGCAGATCTTGGAATATGCCGACCGGATGGGTGTCCAGCGGTTGGTGTTCTTCATGGGGTGGCCGTGGTCGCAGAATCCGACGCCGGACGATTTTCGACGACAGAACGACCAGGTTCTCGAGGCGCTCGGAAAATGGCCTGATCGTCTCTTTGGGTTTGCCTATCTGAGCGGACACCATCCCCAGGAATCGTTGAAAGAGATCGAACGCTGTATTGCAGATGGCCCCATGGTTGGCATCAAGCTCTGGGTCGCACGCAAGTGCAGCAACGAGGCGCTTGATCCGATCATCGCCCGCTGTGGTGAATTGAACGCGGCGATTTATCAACACACTTGGCTGAAGACGCAGGGCAACTACGAAGGCGAGTCGACACCGATGGACCTTGCCTTGCTGGCGGCGCGTCACTCGACCGTTCCAATTATCTGCGGGCACACCGGTGGCGACTGGACGCGGGGGATTCGTGCCGTGCGGGCGAACAAAAATGTCTCGATTGGCATTGGCGGATCAGAGCCAACTTCAGGCTTTGTGGAGATGGCGGTGCGCGAACTGGGTGCCGATCGCGTGATTTATGGCAGCGATGCCGGCGGGCGTAGTTTTTCTTCGCAGTTGGCCAAAGTGTACGGCGCGGAGATACCCCACGTCGCCAAACAGTTGATTCTCGGCCATAACCTGAAGCGCATGCTGTCACCCATCCTACGTACCAAAGGGATCCAATCATGATTGTCGATGTCAACGTCAATCTGTCGCGGTGGCCATTTCGGCGATTGCCGTTTGACCAAACAGCTCGGCTGGTCGCCGAACTTCGTCAGAACCAGATTACCGAAGCATGGGCAGGCAGTTTTGACGGCCTGCTGCATCGAGATGTGGCAGCCGTCAACGCACGGTTGTCAGCCGAGTGCAAACGATTGGGCGGGGGCTTGCTGCGACCGGTCGGTACCGTAAATCCAGCACTGCCGGACTGGCAAGAAGATGTTCGCCGTTGCCACGAAGAGCACGGTATGCACGCGATTCGGATCAATCCGAACTACCACGGCTATAAGCTCGACGACACCGCCTGTGACGCGCTGTTTCACTTGGCGGGCGAGCGGCGAATGATCGTCCAGCTGGTCTTGAAAATGGAAGATGTCCGCACACATCACCCGCTGATGCCGGTACCCACCGTCGATGTAAAGCCGCTTGCCGCACTGGTTGCCAAACACCCCAAGGTGCGGCTGATCGTGATGAACAACTACGGAACGATTCGGAGCGACGCGGCAGCCAGGTTGGCCGATGCCGGTCAGGTCTACTTCGAGATTTCCCACGCCGAACAGGTCGGCGCTCTGGAGAAACTCGTCCAGCAAGTGCCATACGAACGTGTGCTGTTCGGGTCACACTTTCCTTTCTTTAACTTGCAAGCGTCGCTATTGAAATTCCGAGAGTCCGAGCTCGGGGGCTTCATGGTCGAGGCCATCCAGCGCGGGAACGCAAGGACAATTGAGCAGACGACGATTTGAAGTCGAGGAAATCTCAAGCGAGATATTCGGCCATCGGTGCCTTCGAATCAATGTAACTTCGATGGCTTTCGACGTAGCACTCTTTGACCAATACGTCGATCTCGGCGGGCGACATGAACCGAGCCGAGAATCCGGGCACATGCGGTTCGAGCACCAGCCGTGCCGACTGGATGAAGTGCGCCAACAGGTCCTTGGGGTCTTCGTTGCCGACTGCGAAGCGAATGGTTGTCGGTTTAATTCCGCTGGCCGCCAAGGCATTGTCGTCCAGTTCAGAATGCGTTGTGAGGGCGGGACAACTGACAATCGTATTGGTCTGCCCCAGGCTGATCATGTGCGAGAAGGTAGGTTCCAGTGAATCAAAAAACCGTTGGAAAGCGTCGCGTGGCACACCTTCAATATCAATTGTAAAGAGCGGTGCCGCTAGACCAAACCGCATGAGCCGTTCGCGGAGCGGTCTGTTTTCGTCATGGTCCAGTACATTGCATTGCACGTTGATCTGGGGATGCGCGTCGAAGAAGCGAGCCAGGATTTGTGTGTTAATACACTTGGTCAGCATACGAACACCCAACGTGCGCATGCCCTGGATGACTTCGTACGCGGCATCGGCGTTAAGGAACGCCCCTTTCACATAGTAGACGTTCCAGAACATGGTCTCGTTCCAGGCGATTCCGGCGACCGTCTGGCCTTTGGGGATGAACATATCTTCGTTGCGCCCGATCACGACACCGGCAATCGTTGAACCCGTTCCGGATAGGTCCTTCGTGTAGCTGTGAATCACGAAATCAGGCCGTTCGACTGGGTCTTTGCACTGCAGTGATTGAACGAGAAACGGTGTGCCAACGGTTGCGTCGAGCATCACGCGTAGTCCTTTAGCGTGCGCCGCGCGGCAAATCCCGGGAAGGTCCAAAACATAGCCTTGCGGATTGCAAGGGGATTCGAGATACACATACACCTTTCTGCCCGCGGCCAGACGATCAGCGTGTTTCTCTGCCGCCTGCCGCCAGCACAATTCAAAATCATCCACACCGTAGCCGCAAAAGGTCTCTACTCCGATATCGAGATTCGACGGTTTGGCGTACCAGTCGTGAATCAATTGATGGGCTCCGCCGTAGATGTTGCGGCTGGTGATCAGCACATCATCACGGCCGAGAACATGGGACAATACACCGTCGATGGCTGCCATCCCGCTATTGAAATTCCAGGCGAAGTATTCGGCGGCGTAAGGCCCTGCCTCGATGTCGACAATGAAATTCGCCAGCGAGACGGATGTTGGATTGAGCAACCGGGAATAGATTTCCAGCAGGAGTTCTTTGCCTTCAAAGGCGTCTTCAATCCATTCGGCGCAGGCGTAGATGTACGTGGCCGTGCGAGCGATGACGGGAGTCGCGGAAAAAATGGCCGTCACATTGTCGAAAATTGCGTACGGCCCCTTGGCCGTTTGTGTTGCATAGTCCAGGCCAATTGACTGATAGGTGCGGCGAAAAGGCGTCTGCAGAGTGTCGAGCAGCTTGGCGGTTTGAAATGAAAGAAACTTCTTCGCGTTGAAGTAAGCAATCCGGTCCGACCGATCGAGGCTGTCAATGGACTGTTGCGTCAGCCGCCACAGTTCGTCAGCATCCGCCTCGGATTCGTACAATCGGCGCGCCATCTTAGCCAGTATGTGACCATATTCCGTGCCGGCATCGATCCCAAAATGTGCTAGCTGTTCGGCAACCAGCTGCTCGACATTGCCGGCTTGCGTCGAATTCCGCCGCGGAGAAAGCTCGCGCATGGCTGCCAGGGACGTGCGCTTGGTTGCGGACATTTGAGAATTCTCCGTGATGATGTAGCGGAAGGACCAAATTCACGTGAATTGTATCAGGATGGGCCAGATTGCCCGTGCCCAAAAAGTACTCCTGGGCGTGGGATCATACTGGTTATTGAGGCGAGCGGCCCTGCTGACCATAATGGACACGGCCTTCATTGGATCGCCCACGTTAGCCAGCAGCCCTCGAACTTAATAACACGATGTGCAAGCGAGAGATTCGCAACACCTGTCTTCTTGCTTACACTTCGGGCTGTCGTTCAATGCCAATAGGTCAATTGCCATTCATCAGCCGATCAAACCGTGTAAACCAAAGCAGGATCTTCCAACCGAGGACATTAGTCGATGAAAACAACACTGTCGCGACGTCGTTTCCTAGCACTGTCAACGGCCGCGGCCGCCGGTGCCACCTTCTCCGAGATTCCCAGAATCCTGCGTGCCGCCAACCTGGCTGCTGACGATCCATTCGGCGGCTGGCCGATTGGAGTACAGAGTTATTCGCTGCGAAAGTTCAACACCGTTGAAGCGATTCGCCACATCCAAGGTATGGGTGTGCACTTTGCCGAATTCTACAGCAAGCATTTGGCGATCGATGCATCAGCCGACCAGTTGGCAGAAACGAAGAAACTGTTGGCTTCGGCGGATGTGACACTGAACGCGCACGGTGTCAGCGGCTTCAGCAAAGATCACGAAGCCAACCGCAAGGTCTTTGCGTTCGCCAAGCGAGCGGGCATCAAGAATATCACCGCGAATCCGGAACCTGATGCATTCGACAGCCTGGACAAGCTGGTCGCCGAGTACGACATCCGGATCTGCATCCACAACCATGGACCTGGTGCCTTGTTCGACAAGATTGCGAGTGTTCTCGACGCGGTGGAAGGCCACGACAAACGGATCGGTGCCTGCGTCGATACGGGCCATTTCATTCGCAGCGGTGAGGATCCCGTCGAAGCTGTCCGCAAGATCAAGGACCGTGTGTTTGCGGTTCACCTGAAGGACGATACCCACAAGGGCGACAAGGGGTCGCACAACGTGGTGATCGGCAAGGCGAACCTTGACGTAACGGGTATTTTCAAAGCCCTCCGCGACATCAAGTTTCCTGCGGATGGTTCGATTTCATTGGAATACGAATCGAACCCCGATAACCCGATCGACGACATGAAGCAGTGTCTTGCGGTTGCTCGCGAGTCGATTGCGAAGGTTGGGTCATAACAGGCCTTGTCGGAAGTCCCAGCCCCTGAAAGGGCAACCCTTGACGGGGCTCTGGCTACATGGGTGCCAACGTCCGATCGGGAGGGTCCGTGCGCACGAGCTGTTTCATTGGTGGTGGGCCACGAGTTGACCGTGCCCCCAAGGTTGTTTACAGTAAGGCTTTACTGCGAGGGTAATCACCCCACCGATCATCCGGGATCACTGTCTCGCGACGTGATCGCCGTGGCACTTCCATAGCTGAATTTTCCATGTTGGCAAAGCGCGTCATTCCCTGTCTTGATGTCGACTGCGGTCGTGTGGTCAAAGGGACCAACTTTGTCAATCTGCGCGACGCCGGTGACCCCGTGCAAGTGGCAACACGATACGAAGCCGAAGGTGCCGACGAATTGGTGTTCCTGGATATCTGCGCCAGCCATGAAGACCGCGATATCATGCTCGATGTCGTCCGTCGGACGGCCGAGCGGATCTTTATGCCGCTGACAGTGGGTGGCGGGATCCGCACGCTGGACGATATTCGCACGCTATTGAGCGCGGGCAGCGACAAAGTTTCGATCAATTCGGCGGCCTGCAAGAATCCGCAATTTGTCAGAGATGCCGCCCGCCGGTTCGGCAGCCAGTGCATTGTCGTCAACATTGATCCCAAACGGATAGACTATCAGGGCCACGTGGTCTGGGAAGTTCACGTTAATGGCGGTCGGCAGCCCACGGGATTGGAAGCAGTGGCCTGGGCGCGACGTGTCGAGGCGTTGGGGGCTGGTGAAATTGTGTTGACCAGCATGGATTGCGACGGCACCAAAGATGGCTACGACCTGGAGATTACGGCAGCCGTTAGTGCGGCGGTCTCGATTCCTGTGGTGGCCAGTGGAGGAGCCGGTCATCCCAAACATCTGGCGGACGCCATCACAGTGGGAAAAGCCGATGCGGCGTTGGCGGCGAGTATCTTTCACTTCGGCGAGTACACGATTCAACAAACCAAACAGATCATGGCAGCACGGGGAATTCCCGTCCGCCTTTGATGTCAAGCGGAAGTTGGCCGGCACGTTCGGTCGCTTGCTTTCCCTAAACTGTCGGAGCACATCCTTATGGCCTCGTCCAAAGCCAAGACAACCGAAGTCCCTCACGCCCCTGTGGACGAAAGTTCAGGTGACGAACTTGCGGACGCGATACGAAAACGGCTGCTGAACATTCATCAAGACCTTGAGATCGACAAGTTGTTCAAGGCGCTTGTCAAGCTGGAAGGCTCCGACTTGCACTTAAAGGTGGGCCGTCCGCCACTGGTTCGTACCAAGGGCGAACTGCGTCCGTTGAATCGCCCCGATATCGGACTGGAAGAGATGGTGGATCTGTTGATCCCTATGCTAACCGACCGTCACCGGCGGATCTTCGAAGAGGATGGTGGTGCCGACTTTGCCTACGTCTGCGACGTAGAGGGGACATCATGGCGTTTTCGCGTGAATATGCTCACACAGTTGGGCAAGCCTGGCATGGTCGCCCGCCGCATCAACAACTGGATTCCCGACTTCGAGGGACTTTTCTTGCCGCCTTCGGTCGAACGGTTATGTAATTACGATCAAGGCTTAGTGCTGTTGGCCGGCGTGACGGGGTCGGGCAAGTCGACCACCATCGCATCGATGCTGAATTACATCAATAGCAAGTATCGCAAGCACATATTGACGCTGGAAGATCCCATCGAGTTTGTCTTCACGGAGGACAAATGTCTGATCAATCAGCGCGAAGTCGGTCAGGACGTGAAGGATTTTTCCATCGGCATGAAGCACGCGGTTCGTGAAGATCCGGATGTAATGCTGGTGGGTGAGATGCGTGACGAAGAGACGTTCATGACGGCCATCCATGCCGCCGAAACGGGTCACTTGGTTTACGGAACGATTCACGCGGCCAGTGCGTCGACGACGATCGGCCGTATTCTGGACCTCTTCCCCGAAGAGATGCACGGTGCGATGCGGAGTGCCATCGCCTTTAACATGAAGGGCATTGTCGCCCAAAAGCTGCTGCCTGGAATCAGGCCAGACGTGCCTCGCGTGCCCACGGTGGAAGTGATGTTCTTCGAGCCGACGGTGCAAAAGCTCGTGCTGGAAGGCGATGATCATAAACTTCCCGACGCCATCCGAATCGGTGCGGAGGTTGGTATGCAAGATTTTACCGTCAGCCTGAAGAGCTTGATCGACAAAGAGCTGATTGATCGCCCCACGGCGTTCACAGTCGCGCCAAATCCAGACGCGCTCAAAATGGCTTTGAAGGGCATCGATGTTCGCGCCCCCGGAATTCTATAACCCCCTAGTAACAGTGATTGCGACACATGGCTGATAAACAAGAAGAAATACGTCCTCTGCACGAAATGGTCCCACCTGTAACGTTGGTGGCCAAGGGGGCCGACGACGATCAGCAAGACCAAGGGAATCTCCTGGCCGCCAAACAGTCGCCGGCATTTCTCGTTGCGGGAGGAGTTATCTCACATTGTCTCACCAAGCGTGGTAGCCGTCTCATGCTCGATTGCACGCAAGCTGCTGTCGGTGTGAAATTCGACGTGGACGGAGTTTGGATGGCCGTTGACCCGTATGATCGGCAAACCGGCGACGCAATGTTTGCTGTGTTGAAAAAGATTACGAATCTGAATGTGCAGGATCGCAAGTCGCGTCAGGATGGCAAATTCGGCCTAACGTTCAAGGGCGTGAAGTTCAACTGCACGTTGACCAGTCAGGGTGTGAAGACCGGCGAACGGGTGATGATCACGATCGCTCCCAAGAAGCCCCGTTTCGAGAAGATCTTGGATCTGGGTATGCGGGAGAAGGTGCGCGAACAATTCAAGTCATTCATTGACGAGGACAAGGGCTTCATTTTGTTCTCGGCGGCACCGGGCAATGGCCTGTCCACACTGTGGACCCTGGGGCTGGAAACGGCAGATCGATTCGTCCGAGACTTCGTCTCGCTGGAAGAAAAGAACGAACCAGAAGACGAGATCATCAACGTGGGAGCGGTATTTTACGACACGGAGGCGGGAGAGAGTCCAGCGAGCATTCTGCCGCGAGTTTTGCTGAAGCAGCCCGATGTCTTCATCACACCGAACCTTTTCGATTTGGCGTCCGTAAGCAAACTCTGCGAGCAAGTGAATAGGGAAGGAAAGTTGGCGATCAGCCGGGTCCAGGCGCGCGATGCGGCCGAGGCTCTGGTGCGTGTTGTGCAGCAGTATCCCGGTGCTGCCGCCGAATTCGCGAAAGCCGTGACCGTCGTCCTGAATTCTCGACTGGTTCGCAAACTATGCGAGAAATGTAAACAAGCGTACCAGCCCGCTCCTCAACTGCTGCAAAAACTGGGGATTCCAGCGGGGCGCGTGCAAAACCTTTACAAGGAGTTTACACCACCACCGCCAGAAGAACTCGTTGATGAGAAAGGCAAACCGATTGAAATTGAGACTTGCCGAGCGTGCAGCGGAATCGGCTACCGAAATCGGACGGCGATCTTTGAAATGCTGGTCGTCGGCGACGAAGTTCGCCAAGCGCTGGCGGGCGGTCAGGCAAGCGCCGACATCGTCCGCAAAGCGGCTCGAGCTGCCGGACATCGGTCCATGCAGGAAGAAGGAGTTTTGCTGGTCGCTCAAGGCGTGACATCACTGCCCGAATTGCAACGCGTTCTCAAGCAGGCGTAGGAGACGGGGCGGCCAACCAATCGAACTGCCGCTCGATGTGTCACAACCCACTCCCCGACCAACCTTCGGTCGGTGCCCATCGCTAGAGCCCTGAGTAAGTAACAAGACTCAAATTATGCAGCGTTCAGACGACTGAATGATCGTTCAACCCTGATTTGGATTCACGTCTCGCCATGTCTGATACTCAAATGTCCACCCAACAGTCATTCTCGACGGAGAACGATCAGGTCGACGGCTATAGGCAACTTAGCCGACTTGCCGTGTGGTCGATACCACTGGGGCTGTTGTCCGCACTTTCCCTGATCAGCCCGTTACTGTGGTGCGTGCCAATGGTAGCGGTGACGTTTGCGCTCGGCGGCCTCTGGCAAATCTCACGGTCTAATGACACGACGGGACGACGTCTGGCACTCACTGGATTAGGGCTGGCGATCCTGTTCGGAACATGGGGGATGACATGGACCATCTCTCGCCGGATGGTCATTAACCACCAGGCGCGGGAGCATGCCTCCGAGTGGTTGGCCTTGATGCAAAAGGGAGACTATATGAAAGCACATCAGCTTGGTATGGAATACTATGAACGGCTCCCGTCTGGTTCGTCTCTGGAAGAACACTACGAGGAACGCGAATCGCCTGCTAATGACGAGGCTCGCCCAAGCCCTGAGATGGCGCCATCGTCGTTCACGGAATTGAAGAGTTTTATGGAAGATGACATTCCTCAGATTCTGATCGATGCCAACGGGGATTTTGAATTCGTATTTGTCAGAAACATGACGTTAAAACGTGATGGCCAATTCGCGACGACGGTCGACCAGGTCTTTCGTCTGAGGTTTTCCGACGACCACGAGCCTCGGGAAATGGACATCAAAATCGAATTGAAGCGGACCGTCGACATGCACAAGGCGTACTGGCAAATCGGGCCAACGTCTAACGCGAGTAAGTCGAGTTAGAGTGCCGTTCGTGCCGCCGGAAAGGGCGATGTCGCGATTGGGAATAGACCCTGCGAGCGAAACTAGACTTGCCGGACGCAGGTGACGATTCACAGCTCGCGTTCCGAAGGGAAGTCTGCACAGTGCCAACTCTTGATTTGGAATTCAATCAGCGTACGGTTCTGCATCTGGCACCGTTTTTTGAAGAACTCAAATCCCAGGCAAGGCAGCTCGCCAGCCAGGCCGAGGCGAGCGAGCGGGGCTACTTTTCAACTAGGGAAGAAGATGCTACCAGCGGACTGCTTGTATCGTATTGGCACGCGCGGAATGCTCTGTTCGATCTCGTCACCAGTTTGCGTCGAGCACCCGAGTTGCCGCCGGAGGAACATGCTCGAGCCTTCGTGATTGGATTTTCGGCTGCCTTGCTTTTGGTGGATGCGGCGCGTTTTCTTCGCGAAACGGTCGAATCAAGGCCAGTCGTCAAACGAAAGCTGAACGAACCTTCGCCTTCCTTCGGCATTCCCGCGGGTGTCTACGATACCATTCAGAAATCACTATTAAGCACCCGCCACGGCTGGCACTTGTACCATGCCGTACAGTATTTCGAACAGCACGAAGCGTCACTCAACGCCCGTGCCGCAGGGGCCGACATGGAACCTCTCCTGTCAGTCATTCATCGCTTGCGACACCGGCTCGATGTGCCCCTCCGCCAATTCGCCCGCGCCAAACTGAAAACCCGAGGCCTGCGGCTGGGAAGCCATCTGAAGCACACCTTGTTCGGTCGTGCGATGTACGGCCTGCAAAAACTGGCTGGGACATTAGTTGCCGACAAGTACCTGCGTCTCGGGCATCAGCCGGCACTACCTCCGGGCATCGCGAAGGAAGTTCAGAGTTTGTTGCGGCCGGGTGATGTGTTAGTCGTTCGCAAGGAATACGCGTTGTCCAACTATTTTCTTCCCGGATATTGGCCGCACGCGGCGTTGTTCTTGGGATCCGCGAACGCATTGCAGCAACTGGAAGGTACCGAACAGGAGACTCTGAAGTCGCACTTGGCAAGTCTCCAGGAAAGGACATCGGGCGGTGGCATCGTAATGGAATCAATGCGCGACGGCGTCCACTTACGACCGCTAAGTTCGCCCTTTGGTTCGGACTCGATTGTCGTCATGCGGCCGCAGTTGGCACCGAGCGACGTGACGGAAGCGCTGACCCGCAGCCTGTCCCATCATGGGAAGCCCTATGATTTCAATTTCGACTTTAGCCGTTCGGATCGACTGGTCTGCACGGAAGTCGTGTATCGAGCTTTCGATGGAGTCGGTGCCATGGACTTGCCACTGGTCCAGCGCGTCGGTCGACCGTCATTATCCGGCGATGACTTGATCGGCATGGCCGTAATGGGTCAGTCCTTTGACGCCGTGGCCGTCTACGCGCCGACATTCTCCAGCCGGATTGCCAGCGGCGCGGAAGCACAGAGTTTGATCAACCAAGCTCGGGGCACTCAACCGCCACCGCAATGAACCCATTTTCGCACCAGAAAGCTTGTATCACGTTTTTCTTTACAAATGAGTCAAGTTCTCAGCGACGGGCACCGAGCGCAGGTTGGTCGGAGAGCGGGTCGCTGCAACCGAGCGATAGCTCGTGTCGGTCCGAGGCACAGCCTCGCTAGGCGTCTTTCTTCTTCGCTTCAGGTGCCGCAGGAGCCGCCTCCGATTCCGCCGCCGGTTGTGTATCGGCTGGTGTTTCAGCCGGCACCGCACGCGCTTCCGGTGCACTCGCATCGGGCGCTGCATCGTCGGGCGGTGTGCTGGCCGGAGCTGCGTCCCCTGCGGATTCGGGTGGAATCGGCGAGCCTTCCTCTGCGCCGGGATTCTCGTCTTCGCCATCACCACTGGGGCGTTGCGGGCGATCACCGCTGGGGCGTTGCCGGCGGCCTTCGCCTCCACCTTCACCACCGCGACCAGGGCCCCCGCGTCCGCCACCGATTGGCATTTCCATCATACCCTCTGGCGTGGGCGCGCCTTCCATGCCTTCAGACTCGTCGCCTCCGTCGCCACTCCGTGGGGCTGCCGGTGGATTCAATTCGTCGTCAGGCAGCGCAAACTTGTAGTGTCGCATGAAAACCAAGTCGTTGCCTTTGGGTACGTAGACCGCGAACAGGTCATGAGTGCGGAAGGGAAGGCCAGCCGTCCAGCTAAAGACCTCGATGCGATACGGCCCATCGGTATACGTCCGCCTCGGGGCGCGATTAATCTCCTTGTGAATATCTGTGTTCATCGTCGGTTTGGCATTCGCCGAAGTATTCATCTGATCGTTCAATTGCACGATCTGATCATACGCCTTGCTCACGTTAGGCCGCGCGACTTGGCGGTCGTAAGCCAAGCCCAACAACCCCAATCCCAGCAAGCAGAGCAGAATGGTCAGACGCAACCTGCTGCGTTTGGGTGCTTCACCGGCGGGACTCTCCGGTATTGGTGCTGGCATAGACTCGGGGACATCTCGAGGGTCTGTCGCATTATCAGGAGCAGAATCGTCGGACATTTGTTTCCCTTTCACCAAGAACGGTAACATGACGGGGTTTGGAAGAGATTTAATGATGCTTGTCAGAATGCGAGACGAACTTGACAGAGTTCGCCAATGATCGCACAGTCGAGGCCAAAAAACACGACAAAAATCCCAAGAC
>JASLPZ010000205.1:0-12832 GCA_030744725.1 Pirellulaceae bacterium | reverse complement strand
CACCTAGAAACGGTAGCACTGATAGCGGCCCATTTCCCTGGATTCCACCGATTTAATACCGTTCCGGGAATCGCTGAGAGCGCGTCGATGCCCCGTTCGCTTTCAAATGTGACGTCGACATCACTGCGGAGCATTCGATGGAACTGAAAATCGATTAGAAAGTTCTGGGCTTCGGTCATCATGAATCCGGATACCAACAACCCGGATCCCATCATCGCGGAAAACACGCCGGTCAACGTACGAAGCCGATTTCGAAACAGCCCGCGGAGGGCCATCCGCCAAGGGGCGTTCAAGAATCGCCAAACTCCGGCCAACACGACTTCGATCCAGATCACGCCACCCGCTCTGGGTGCCTCGGGACGCATCGCCGCGGCTGGTTCCAGCTTCAACATTGTGCGTGCCCCGTAGAAACTTCCGGCGATGGCACACAACATGCTGACCGTGATACCCACGGCGTGGGTGTACCAGTAAAAGCCGCTCTCCAGATCAGGGAACTCGAAGAACCACCGGTAGACCAGCGTCATGCCGGCCGAAGCCAAATACCCCAACAAGCTGCCCAACAGTCCGCCCACGATTCCAACACACAGACCATACATCAAGAAATGAAGAAATATCTGTCCGTCACTGTATCCAATCGCCTTGAAGGTGCCGATCACGACACGCTGGCGTCGAGCCATCCGAGTGATCAAAATGTTCAACACCAAGGCAGCGACCGCCAGAAAGATGACCGGCAAGACCGCGGCGATGCCTCCGAGCCCTTCGATTTCACTACTGAGGAATTGGTGTGAAGCCTGGAATTCCAGTTTCGTTGCCGTGAACACACCGTAGGGTTCCAGCGCGATTTCCAGCTTCCGCAGTATCTCACCCACGCGTTCGCGAGATTCCGGAGCAAGCCGCCCCACAATCTGATTGGCGGCTGCTTCGGAGTCAAACACGTCCTCGGCGAAACTCCGCTTGACATAAAAGACACCAAAATGCTCAGGATCGGGCACCAGCGAACCAGGGCTGACCAGATACGTGAACTCACTGCTGATCGCCGTTCCGACAACGATCAACTCCTGACGACGGTTGTTTAACAGAAGGTGGATTGTCGAGCCGGGCGCGATTGCATTTGCCTGGGCAAACTTGTCGCTGACGATCACTTCGTTACGCCGACTCTCGCCAAAGTAGTCACCGCGACGCAAGACGATGTTGTTGATCACGGCCGCTGGTCGATCCGGCAAAGAGATGATCTGAGCGTTGATCGGCACATCCTTGTCAGGCAAGTCGACGGTGGCCAGCGATTGAATGCGAGAGTGGACTTCACTGACGCCGTCGACGCGGTATAGATCGTCAAGCTCGGCAACCGGCATCTTTTTCAAGTCGATCCAAAAGTCCGCCATACGGCATTGGCGATAGTATCGCTGCCGCGCCAAATCCAGATTATGGTAGGCGGACTGCAGCGCAACGTAACACGTAATGCCCACCGCGATGATGCTGGCGACCAGCAACAGCAAGCCGCTGGAGCGAATCACTTCGCGAACGAGCTTTCGGTTGAGCGTTCTCACCAGATCACCTCTTCTGGCGGAATTGGTTGCGTATTTACTCGATCGTCCGAGATCTCTCCCGAACGCAGATTCGTCACGCGATCGGCAACCTGGGCCAGCGCCGAATTGTGCGTGATCACAATGATGGTCTTGCCGAGCTTTTGGTTGAGATCGACAAGCAATCGCAACACTAGCTTGCCTGTGGCAAAGTCCAATGCACCCGTCGGCTCGTCGCACAAAAGTAACTCGGGGGTCTTCGCCACGGCGCGAGCAATCGCCACGCGTTGCTGTTCGCCGCCGGAAAGCTGTGCTGGAAAGTGGTGTGCACGATCCGTTAGTCCGACCAGGTCAAGCGTCTCGTCAATGCCCAACGGGTCCGCGCTGATCTCGGTGGCGACCAGGATGTTCTCGCGTGCTGTGAGATTCGGAACAAGGTTGTAGAACTGAAAAACAAAACCGATCTGGTCGCGGCGATAACGTGTCAGCTCGCGCGAAGTGGCAGTTGTTAATTCGCGATCGCGGAAGAACAGGCGACCGGTCGTGGGCAGATCAAGTCCGCCAATCAGGTTCAAGATCGTCGTTTTTCCAGAGCCACTGGGTCCCACCACCGCAAGAAACTGACCGCGCGGCACGGTCAGCGAAATCCCCTTCAGCACCTCGACCGCGACCTCTCCCATCCGGAAGGTGCGACCAATCGACTCGAGCCGCAAAAGGATCTCGGGATCCGAAGACACCGCTTCGTGCATAATTCAATCACTCCAACCCATATGTGCCTGCCCCCCAGTTCTATCATGAATGCCCCGCAGCCTCGCAGCCAGTTCTTTCCATAACACGTTTTGAGGAAATGGGATGGAACGATCGCTCGCTGGCCAGATCGACCGGAACGATCCCTCGACTCGCGTGACGGAAAGAACGATTTCACTGGACAAATCAATGAATTTTGATAGGATCTCTTGTTGCGTGTCGCGGAGAGTAGTTGGAGACTGTTGCCGCATCTGTCGTGGCAGTGGTGGTTTTGCCCTGAGATCAAAGAGGACCAACCATGCTTACCATTCGTGGAAACGCCAGCAGCACGAGTCAGTTCTGCGACGGAGTTTCGCGCCGCGACTTTATCAAAATCGGCGGCATGGTCATGGGCAGCCTAACTCTGCCTCAACTCTTGGCCGCCGAGGCTCGGGCAGGTATCAAACGGTCTCACAAAGCGATCATAAACATCTTCCTTCCTGGCGGCCCACCGCATCAAGACATGTGGGACGTCAAAGTGGACGCGCCGAGCGAAATCCGTGGACAATTCCAACCCATTGCAACCAACGTTCCTGGCATCGAAATCTGTGAGCTGTTTCCCAAGATTGCTGGGATGATGGACAAGTTTGTTCCGATCCGGACCATCGTTGGAGCCAGCGGCAGCCATTATGCCACACAAGCTATCACCGGCCGGCATTCCAACAACCCACCGGCTGGTGGTTGGCCTTCGATGGGCGCATGGGTGTCAAAACTGCAAGGTCCTGTGAGCCCGACGATCCCGCCTCACCTTAGTCTTTTCTACAAGACGAGCCATCAGCCTTGGGGAGATCCAGGCAATGGTGGTTTCTTGGGCGTGAAGCACTCGCCATTTCGTTTGATGGGCGGTAACGATGCCAGTCGCACCGTCGAGTCTCGCGAAAACATGGTGCTGAAGTACATCACGCTCGAACGATTGAGTGACCGTAAGGCGCTACTCGGAACGTTGGACGGCCTGCGTCGTGAATGCGACAACAGCGGTGCCATGGATGGACTGGACGCGTTCACGCAGCAGGCCATCGGGATTCTAACGTCATCCGAATTGGCCGAAGCGTTGGACTATTCGAGAGAAGATCCAAAGTTGGTCGAGCGATACGGGAAAGGCGATCCAAAATTCCGGGCCGACGGCGCGCCGAAAGTGACTGAAAACTTCCTTGTCGCGCGACGTCTTGTCGAAGCGGGTGCACGTGTTGTGTCGTTGAACTTCAGTCGTTGGGACTGGCACGGCGGCGCCTTCGATCGTGCTCGCCAAGATATGCCGATGTTGGACCAGGCTTTGTCGGCACTCGTACAGGACCTGGACGAACGCGGTATGCTACGCGACGTGTCCGTGGTCTGCTGGGGCGAATTCGGACGAACCCCCAAGATCAACGGCAACGCCGGACGCGACCACTGGCCCCGCGTATCGTGCGCGATCATGGCTGGCGGCGGGATACGTGCTGGTCAAGTAATTGGCGCTACGAATCGACTCGGCGAATACGCCGAGGATCGCCCGGTGACCTTTCAGGAAGTCTTGGCCACACTGTACCGAAACGTGGGCCTCAATCTCAGCGCCGTGCGCGAATTCGATTTACGCAGCCGGCCGCAACACCTGGTCGACGATGGCATCGAGCCGCTGCACGAAATCGCCTAATTCATGGTGGCAACAAGTCGTCATCAAGAACCGGCCCTGGCGAAATCGGTTGGATGTCTTGCCCTGGTCGAAATACCAGCGCGTCACGCTGCCCGACGAGCGTCGTGTGCGGACCTTCAACTCGCAGCATACCGTCCTCGTGTAATGCCACGATCGGCTGCGAGTTGAAGAAATGGAATTCTCGCAGGCGATCATCGCGAGTTTCGCCGCGGTGCGTTGGATCGGGCAGGGCCACGGGGAAATGTGGGTTGAGATTGAAGGGCACAGCGCCTATGGCAAGGAAGGACGCCGGCTGTACGATCGGCATGTCATTGGAAGTTCCGATTGAGAGTCCCGCGATATTGGAACCAGCTGAAGTCCCCATGTAGGGCACGCCAGCGGCGATTCGTTTTCTCAGATCGTCAAGCAACTTCAATGCATAGAGATCTCGCAGCAGCACAAACGTGTTACCGCCGCCGATAAAGATGCCCTTGGTTGCCACGACAGCGGCGCGAGGGTCAGGAAACTCGTGAATGCCTTTAAGGCTCAACCCCATTCGCTTGAAGCGCGCTCGCGCAACGTCAGTGTATGCTTCATGCGTTTGCCCGGCAGGCCGTGCATAGGGCACGAACAAGACCTCACTGACTCCGGAGAACAACTGACGTATTTCCGCTTCGCAGTGGTCAAGATAGCCGTGGGGGTGACAACGCGAACTGCTGACTAAAAGAAGTCGCCGTGCCATGAATCGAGTTCCAGAACAGAGTGCCGGGGGCAATGAGAATCAAGACGTCGTGAAGCAGGATGCAAACGCAGCAGTATTCCATTTGACGTGTCGCGTTGCCGTATGCCACCGTCCGAGCACTTGTATGTTCATGTGGCAAGATACAGTGTGGCAAAATATGGTGTGGCAAGATACAAGCAGGCAGCTAGTATGCCACCGACGATCGGTCCGATCACCGGAACGGCGGCATAGCCCCAGTCACTGCTCCCTTTGCCCTGAATTGGTAGAATTGCATGAGCGATCCTGGGACCGAGATCACGAGCGGGGTTGATCGCATACCCGGTGGTGCCACCCAACGACAACCCGATCGCAAAGACAATCAGCCCGACTGGCAACGCGCCGATTGAGCCTAACCCAACCGGAATCGCTTTGCCACCTTCGACCAGCTTGAACGAAGGATCACTAATACACAAAGCTGCATAGACCAGCACAAACGTCGCGACGACCTCGGAAAACATGTTAAGTGGCAGATTGCGAATGTTCGGTGCGGTACAAAAAGTTGCTAACTTGAGTTCTGGCTCGTCGGTGATATCGAGATGGGATTTATAGAACAGATAGACAAGGATCGCACCGATTATTGCACCAATCATCTGTGCTGCGATGTAACCGGGCACCTGATTCCACTCAAACCCTCCTGCATTCGCGACAGCCAGACCAATAGTCACTGCTGGATTCAAATGCGCGCCGCTGATGTCTTTCACGCACAGTACGGCCGTATAGACTGCGAATCCCCAACCCGCCGCGATGGCGATCCAACCGGCATTGTGACCTTTCGTCTGGCGCAATACCACGTTCGCGACGACTCCATTGCCCAACAGAACTAGGATGATCGTACCGATCATTTCTGCGACGTACAGTTCCATACGCTGCTTCCCTTCTTGGTCACTCTTCAGCTTGGAGCCGCAGATTCTTCGAGGACGACAGGTGCATGATCATGATGCAAATATCACGGCGGGTCAACAAAGCCGACCAGCGCTGCGAGGAGCAAGCTGAACTCGCTGCATCGGTGTAGAACGAGACAGCGCACGACGTCGTTTCTCACAGCCCTATTTGATCACGGTCATCGATCAACGCAATTTCGCTATCATCGCCTGTCTGTTAATCTGAAATCCACATTGTTCAGAACAATAGCGTTGTATCTGAGGTTTCGATACATTGACGGACTGCATTGTTACTTGTCCGGTGCCAAGAGGTGGAATCGCCGCCATGATCGGGATGCTTGTCGAAGTCGACGACTCACTGGTAAGCTTGTATCAGGTTTTTCTGTAGAAATGAGTCAAGTTTTCAGCGACATGCACCGACCGCAGGTTGGTCGGGAGGCGGATCGCCGCAACCGAGCGATAGTTCGCGTCGGTCCGAAGCACAGCCTCGGTAGCAGTTGGTGATTCGTGGCGAATACGAGTTCAACAGGACCATGAAATGATTTTGCGTCTCTTTTGTACCTTTGCCCTATTTTTGCTGGCTGGTTGCGGTGGGTCAGACGTCCCGACACCTGTCACCGACGCCCGGTTGCCGGCGACAGACGCGATGGTCGATCCTGGGGCCGAGAACGCAAGCCGGCCCGGAAACGTCGGCGATACGCCGCAGCCATCGGCCAGTCCCACGATCGAAGGCCTCACGTTTAACCTGCAGCATTACGTACAGAACGAGAACTATGAAGAAGCTCTCAGGTTCGCGGAAATGGCGTTGGAGCTAGAACCGGACAATACCTCAGTACTCCTCATGGCTACCCAACTCGCCCAGCAGTTGGGCATGAAACGTGGGCAAACGGGCAGTGACCGCGAGGCCGCCAACGAACTCTTGATTAGGTCAGCGGATTTCATGCGGCGAATCCAGAAGTTAGACAGCAAACTCGCCGATTCACAACAGCAGTTCCTGGGCCGCATTTATTACAACGAAGCCTATGCATATGCGAACAACGGTGAAAACGAAAAAGCGCTCGTGGCGTTGGTCGAAGCGTTCGAAGCGGGTTTTGATGACTTTAGACTGATCGAGTCGAATGCCGACCTGGCAGAGCTGCGTAAGATTCCTGAGTTCAGGCAGGTGTTTACCGCACGTCGTGAAGAACACCGGCGGCAGCGTTTGGCCAGAGCCAAAGAAGAAATTGCTGGCCAACAACCGTTTGAATTCGACTTTGATTTGGTTTCGACGGACGGTCGGTCAATCAAACTTGCTGATTTCAAGGGCAAGGTATTGATCGTAGACTTCTGGGGTACGTGGTGCCCACCATGTCGGCAAGAGATTCCACATTTCGTGAGACTACTCAACAACCACCGTAGCGCAGGCCTCGAGATCGTCGGCATCAACTATGAGCGCGGCGATGCCGCGCAGTTCAAAGACATGATCAACAAGTTTGCAGAGGAATATGGCGTTAACTATCCTTGCCTGCTCGGCGACGATGTCACGCTTGGTCGTGTGCCGAATTTAGAAGGTTTTCCTACATCGTTGTTTATCGATCCGTCCGGAAAGGTGCGTCTCCAGATCGTTGGATACCACCCCTATGATCATCTTGAGGCCGTCGTTCAGGCACTGCTGGCCGAAGCGGACGACGCCACAGACAGTTAGACGCGTCACGCCGCGTGGCTCTATTATTGCGACACATTGGAACCAGGTGCGGCTGAGCGCCGTCGCTGGACGACGCGAAGAGGTTGTCACGATGTCGTGAGTGGTGGCGGCGGAAGCCCGTCGAAGATCGTCACGCCTAAGAAGATTGTGACGCCTGATTCGCTAGGGAAGGAATTAGAATGAGCGAAAAGAAGAGCCACTTGACCCTCTACATTTGCATCGCTATCGTCGCCGCGATTGGGCTCGCATTGGGTGCTCCGCACTTTGCGATGAAGTTCCACATCGGCGGTGAAATATTCCTGCGACTGCTCAAAATGATGGTCGTGCCTCTGGTGGTGACGAGCGTCATGAGCGGCATTCTCGGTTTGGGAGACGTTCGCAAACTGGGAAAGCCGGGTGGATTGGCAGTCCTCTATTATTTCTGTACGACGATTCTCGCAGTGGTGGTGGGGTTGGCCGTGGTGAATGTGATTCGACCGGGGGTTGGAACTGTTGATCAAGCGACCTTGGATAGATTCGAAAACGCGGGGAATGCAAACGCACCCAAGGCACGCATGTTGAAGAAGTTGTCCGACGTAACGGGCATGACTGAAGACGAAGTTGGCAGCGTGTTTAGAGAATTGCCTAGCGGCGAACCGGAAACTCCAAGCGTTTCGAAGATTCTTGAAAACCTCGTCTTGATGCTGGTGACCGACAATCTTCTGCACAGCGCCGTCGAAACAAACCTGCTGCCCCTGATTGTCTTCTCCATCTTGTTTGCCGGAATGCTGACAACCATGGGTAAGAACGTCGACGTGATCAACAACTTGGTAACGCAATCCAGTGCTGCGCTGATGGCGTTTATCATGCTGCTGATGAAGCTAGCGCCGATTGGCATTTTCTGTTTGGTCACGGCACGCTTTGGAGAGGCCCGCGCGGAAGGCCGGTTCATCCAGGAGATGACGCAGATCGGATGGTATTTTGCCACCGTGATCGCGGGCCTGGCGATCCATGTATTCGCGACGCTACCGTTGATCTATTGGATCATCCTCAAGAAAAATCCGTACAGATTCATGTTCCAGATGTCTCAGGCGTTGCTAACGGCGTTCTCGACGGCCAGTTCGTCTGCCACCTTGCCCGTGACAATGGAAACTGCGCAGCAAGCTGGCGTAGCAAAGAAGTCAGTCGACTTTGTCTTACCATTGGGCGCCACGATCAACATGGATGGGACCGCACTGTACGAAGCCGCGGCCGCTATATTCATTGCTCAGGCAATCGGTTTTGACCTCTCTCTTGCCCAGCAGGTGATCATCGCGGTCACCGCCACGTTGGCGGCGATTGGCGCCGCCGGAATCCCGGAAGCTGGGTTGGTCACGATGTTGATCGTCCTGAACGCCGTCGGATTGCCCATCGAATACGTGGGGTTGATTCTTTCCGTTGATTGGCTGCTCGACAGATTTCGTACCGCGGCAAACACCTTTGGAGACTGCATCGGTGCCGCCGTCGTCGAGAAAGCGATGCCAAGCGACGGTGGGTGACTCCCATGTCATAGCCTGATCGGTTCCGCTGTGAGTGCCCCGGGAGAATGCTATCATTCGCCAAAGGCGACTGGTAAACTGGCGGCGTGAGGCTGGCTGGACATGCTTGGCACGGTACACACTAGCGCACACGCCGAATCACTATAGCGGCCTTTCGCTGTTGGGACTCATGAAACAAAGCGCCGCGGACGCTACATGTCGGTGCGACACGCACTTGTCGCCAGTTTAAGAAGCGATTCTCTACAAATACCTAGGAGATTCTCTC
This sequence comes from Pirellulaceae bacterium, assembly GCA_030744725.1. GTDB lineage: Bacteria > Planctomycetota > Planctomycetia > Pirellulales > Pirellulaceae > ARS98. Next base: position 3,786 of record JASLPZ010000205.1, on the reverse strand, counting down.
ATGTTCAAACATCAGTTTTGGTCGGTCGTTGTATTGCTGACCGTTGCCACCACGTCAGCGGGCGCCGCGGACAAGATGCGAGCGTTGATTGTCGATGGACAAAACAACCATGGCGCATGGCCTAAGACGACCGTCATGATGAAGAAGTATCTCGAAGAAACCGGCTTATTCTCGGTCGATGTCGCCCGAACTGCGTTCACCTGGCGAGGCGACGATCTTGTCAAAAAATATCCGCTGGGCGATGGAGCCGCGAAGACGGAAGCAGTTGCTAAACCAGAACCGGATCCCAATTTTAAGCCAAAGTTTTCGGACTACGCCGTCGTCGTGTCAAATTATAACGGTGCTGCCTGGCCAGTGGAAACACAGCAGGCATTTGCAGACTACGTGCAAAGCGGAGGTGGCTTCGTTGTAGTGCACGCAGCTAACAACGCCTTTAGCAATTGGCAGCAATACAACGAGATCATTGGACTCGGCGGCTGGGGTGGGCGAAATCAAAAGTCTGGTCCGTATGTCTACTTCAACGACGAAGGCAAGATCGTCCGCGATACCTCGGCGGGCAGTGGTGGACACCACGGAGCTCAACATCCCTTCCAGATCATCATTCGTGATGATGCGCACCCAATCACGCGCGGAATGCCGCGAGAGTGGCTGCACGAGCGTGACGAGCTGTACGACAAGCTGCGTGGACCAGCAACGAATATGCATGTTCTTGCCACCGCCTATGCAGACAAAGCCAAGGGTGGCACGGGCCGACACGAGCCGATGCTGTTCACCGTTACCTATGGAAAAGGCCGCGTCTTCCACACTCCCATGGGACACGCCGACTATTCGCAAGAGTGCGTCGGATTCATCGTGTCATTGCAGCGTGGAACCGAATGGGCGGCGACTGGAAAAGTCACTCAGACGGAGATCCCAGAAGATTTTCCCACGCCCGGCAGTCTTAGCCAACGTAAGTTTGATTGATACCAACAAACGTCAAATGACTACAAAACGACCGGTTGCAATACTGGCAACCGGTCGTTTTGATTTTCTGTCGAAATGGGGCATGGCGGCGCAAAGCACGTACATACAACGGCTTACAAGTCAAACCAAGAAAAGCGGCTAATATCGGCACACGAATTGCGAATAACCTCCCGCTGCTGATGCCAATCGAATGTCAAATTGGCAGATAGGAGAAGGAGAAATGGCGCTCACTCACAACCCTAACTCTGAATACACGTCTGCACGGCACCAAGTGCTGGTGGCAAGTCCGCATCTGCATGGTACCGCCTATGACCGCAAAGTGGCGTTAGTTGTCGAAGGCGGTCGGGGCGGTTTCCGAGGCGTCGAGGTGAACAAGGTGTTTCGCCAGTCGCTATTGGCCGCGCGAGAATCATTGCGAGCGAAACCGCTTTCCCGATTGTCCATGCCCCAGCCCGTTGCGCTGAGTGTGATCGACTGGGGGCCAGGCGAACTAGAAGGAGAGATTCGATCTGGTGTGTGGATGCCAACGTCAACGACGTTTGCAACCGTCCTCGCAAGTCAAGACAATCTGTGGGTGAACCTGGTGCGTGGCATCGGTCGCAGCGTCCTGCGCGACTCGTTGGGGATCAAGCGATTTCCAAAAGACGTTCGCGTCAACTAGCGAGGCTGTGCCTCGGACTGACGCGCGCTACCGCTCGGTTGCGGCGACCCGCTCCCCGACCAACCTGCGGTTGGTGCCCGTCGCTGAAAAGAACGACGGTATTCCATGTCGTCTCCGCCATGGAAGAAAGGCCGCCGGGTTGAACCGCGACGACCTTTGTCTAGCAAGGGGTCCCTGGGTAAACACATATAGAACTCTCATCACTGCTCCAACGCCTGAGGTGAAGGCTGTTCTAGCGGGATTGAAAGAGCTTGGATTCGTGGCGTAGGCGAACACCGTTCAACGTGGGTCGCGAGTCTCAATAGGACCGATTCCTCCCGATGTAGCAAATCCTGACCAATGGTCCGGATTTGCTTCGCATCGCTGTGCCGAATACGGATTGGCAGACTTCTGAGATGTCGACATGAAGTCCTCATAAACGTTTAACTTTTTCGTCTCTCTGGCCCTCAAATCAACATCCTCCGGCGACACGGAACCATCTCCTCGCTGGTCTGGGCAATCGGTCGTCCTTTCGTTAGTGTAAACGTTTCGACAACACGACCACCCCGACTATTCTCTCTGAACCCAGTCACGGATGAACAATGGCAAAACGTCCTAAACGACCTGACGCGGTAACGGAACGCACCAACCAGGCGATCGCAAAGCTCAAAGGCTACTACGATCTGGGAAAAAGAGCCCTGAAGCTGAGCAGTTCCAGCGGAGGTATCCATGCTCCCGGAGTGATCATCCAGCTGGTCAAGGATACCGGCGAGAACCGTGCCACGATCAACAAGTGCAGACAGTTTGCTGACCAATACACGCCCGCCGAGTTCAAGGATCTATGCAAACTACGAAGGCCAGACGGCAAACCGATCGGCTGGGGACACGTCACGAAGTTAATGACGGTTCCGGTGGAGCACAAAAAGCTGCGGAAGAGGTTGCAGACACAGGCTGCCAAGGAAGGCTGGACGGCCAGGCATCTGAACGATCAGATCCAAGGGGAGTACGAGTCTGAATGGAGCGGTATGGGACGAAAGTGGAGCCTTCCAACTTCAGATCAGCAAGCACTGCAGCAGATCTCACAACGAAGCCAACAGTGGTTGCGATGGTACGAGGGACTGGAAAACGCCAAGGAGGTCTCGGTGAAGGATCTTCCCGATGAGGTTCAGAATCGGCTGAAGGCGGTTGTGCGGGAGATTCGGAAGATGGAGGTGGCGGTGAACCAAGACTAATCGTTACTCGAGATCGTGGTCGACAGCTGGCGGCAGACTACAGCAAGTACCCGGCGTCACCCAACCAGCCCTGAAGGTCTTCCGCTGTCTTCGTAGACTGAGCTGAAATTGCCTGCACCAACTCGGCAAACTCATCCCGCTCTATCGCCATCACCATTCGTCGTTTTCGAGGGAACGTAAGACTACCGCCACTTGCAAGCAGGTCCTCAATTCTAAGTGGTGGCTCAAATTCAAACTGATTCTCATGAACCCAATACCAGTAGTCTGGCTTTTCAGATTGAGCGTCGTCTGCATAAACTCCCCGACCCACTATGCAGAAACCACGGACCTCTCGATTGTCGGCCTGATGGCAAACGAGGATATCACCGTCCCCCACTACCGCTCGTGCAAGCTCCGTCGCAAGTTCATTAAGTTCGTCCGACATCGATGCATTTAAATCGATCTCCAAACCGGCCAATTCGTTCCAGATCCTTGAACGTGTTCTGCCATCTTTCGTACGCCTTCGATCTCTTACGGCCCAGACTCGTGTTTCCGTGAACACGGCATCTGGTCTTACCACTTCCCACGGGCCACAGGATTTTTGAGTCGTCATCAGCTTGAGTGCCTCCTTCGGTGAGTAGTATCGGCACTCGCTCGGATCGATGTTGCCCCGCATGTAGTATTCGTACCCTGAGATTTGGATATCGAGGTTGGGATCGTAGCAGTATTGCTTCCACTCGACCCATGCGTGACCAAACACCTGGCCATCTCTATCCTGTGGATAGCCGTGAACTACTTTGATGCCCTTGTAACTTGTCCGATTGCATACAACAAAGTCGAAGGCATTTTTGTAGCATTGTCCCGGCTCCATCGGAGGCAGGTTGGGTGACCTATTTGTAATGTTTGTTGCGGCATCCTGCCTCGCAAATGCGGCCATGGCTTCGTTGAAGTCCTTAAAGCTTTCAAGACCGT
>JASLPZ010000204.1:0-12840 GCA_030744725.1 Pirellulaceae bacterium | reverse complement strand
TGGGCGGACATCTCTCCCCACAACGCTTCTTTGTGGTTGTTGTTGGGGGGGCCCCCCCCCCCAAATAAAAACCGCGGGGGCCGCCCCCCACCACTACTTTGACTCGTCTGGCGTGGGCACAGCGCTTTCGTCTTCGATCGGCGACTGGCTCCCCTCTTCCACATCCTCCAACTCGCCTTCCACTTCGGAGAGCTGTGTCTCCTTCGGTGATACCTTGGCACCGGGACGCGAACGTTGGATACCGTCGATCACAACCAGTTCGTTGCCATTGAGCCCATCGCTTACGACAACCATGTCGTCGTACTTGGCCCCGATTTCAACATTTCGGCGTTCCACGATGTTGTCCTCACCCACGATCATCGCAAAGCGACCTGCCTGGTCGGCCCCGAGTGCACGTTCTGGAACAAGCACAGCGTTTTCTGTGACCCCCAAAGGAATACGGATTCGCACGAACAACCCGGGAAAGATCTGCATATTGGGATTCGGAAAGATGCCGCGGATCATGAACGTACCCGTGCTCTGATCCACTCCCAGGTCGGCGTATTCCAGATGTCCCTCGAAGGGAAAACCCTTGTCCGTAGCCCGTCGAATGTAGGCCTTGATTGTCGTGATGTCGGGCCTTGCCGCTGATTCGCCATCTGGCCGCCGACTGGCTCTCAGTAAAGCTCGCTCGCTTATATTGAAGTTCACATAGATCGGATCATAGGAAACAACCGTCGTGAGGTGCGTTGCTTCACTTTCGCCGACGAGATTTCCAATCTTGACGATTGTCTTGCCGACTCGTCCAGTAATTGGCGTCTTTACCTGGGTGTACTCGAAGTCCAACAGTGCTTGATCAAGGGCAGCTTTGGCGGCCTCGACTGCTGCGATCGCGCCGTCGCGAGCGGCCTCTGCCTGATCGACTTTCGACTGGGCGGTGGCGTTATCGGCAATGAGGTTCGTTTGCCGCTTGAATTCAATTTCCGCGAGTCTGAAGGCGACCTCCATCGACTTGGCTTCGGCCTTCGCCGAATCAACTTTTGCCTTGAATTCGCGTTGCTGTATCACGTACAAGACGTCGCCAGCCTCGACATCCGCCCCAGCCTGGAACTTGATCTCCTCCAGATACCCCGGGACGCGAGCGCGAATCGCCACCAGCTCGACAGGCTCAGTCTCACCGGTCTCCTCCAGAAAATTTGTGACCGTTTTCTGAACAGGTTTGGCGACTGTCACCGAAGGCGGAGGTGGCGGCTGGTATTGGTTGGGTTTCGCACAGCCTGCGACGAAGGCTAGGGCGAGCCACAGTAGCGGCCTGTTCCGTAGCTGGCAAAGATACACAACGAGTCCCCCGTGCAGTGCCGTTGGATTGGGAGGTAGTGCCGTTAGATTGGGAGATGGTTCGATCGTTTCCGACGACCGACGGTACTCGCGAACCTCGAGAAGCGAGGGCCTATTCTAGCCTGGGCGGCCCGTGCTGTGAACCGGGCAAGACGGTTCATGCGCCACCAGAGGCTGGCCCTTTGGCGAAGAGATTGTGAGAATGGCGAACAAGCAGCCCAGTCGCTAGACTTGTGTCGGTGACTTCAAGTATCAAGCGAGTACAGATCGCATGTCGACCAGCGACGATCACACCGCCGACGAGACACACCAGAGTTATCTTGTCTACTTGCTTGTCTCCTTGGTCTTCATCCTCCTGATCGTGCCTGCCATTGAGCACAGTTCGATTGCGACTGATCTTCTTCTTCGCGTTGGGATAACGGCCGTGCTGGTATCGGCTGCCGTGGCGACTCGACGTAGAAAGGCCATCCTTATCCTGGGACTTTTTGTTGCGTGCGTGGCGGCACCCGTGAGTTGGATGACAATGTTCTTCGAGCAGCCGCTGTTGTTCCTCTTCAGTTGCTTACTGGAAGGCGTGTTCTTCATCATGATGGCCATCTTGATCCTGATCACCGTCATTCGGCGACATTTGGCGACGGTGCATTCGATATTCGGCGCGATCAGTGCTTATCTGCTACTTGGTCTGGCGTGGGCCGTCTTCTACTGGGGGATCAATCACCTCGACACTGACGCGTTAGCCTTCACGCATCTCACGGCGCGGCCCGTCGTTGTAGGAGAACAGGCAACTGAGGTAGCTGGATTCTCACAGTTTGTCTACTTCAGCTTCGTGACGATGTCGACGCTTGGTTACGGCGATGTCACGCCGCAAAACTCCGTTGTGAGGACTCTTGCATGGATGCAGTCAGTAACGGGACAGTTTTACATGGCGGTACTCGTCGCCTGGATGGTCAGCGAGATTCCCAGGGCTCGGATAAAGAAGAGCCAGCCGTAGGTTCGTTCGGGCTGTGAACCCCGTTTCCCGCTTACCCGTAAACCGACGCGCGGTCCGCAAAGACCCGTCTTAGTTCGACTGTCCCACATCATCTCCCTAACCCAGAGGGAGAGGGACCAAATTGGGCTACGAACCACCTGTCCGTGCTACAACTTTCTTCGGCAAGGTCATGTCGGTCGGTGGCAGCCGGCTAGGAACGCACCGCAGGTTCTTGGTGGTCGTACAGCAGACCGGCGGTAGTCGTTTGGGGCAGAAGTCATCGCAACAGAAGGCCTTGACCGGCAGCGGGCACGGTAACGGCTTTGGGCAGTAATCCGGACACTCGAAGCAGTTCACGCCAGTCGTGCACGGCATCGGCTTCGGCTGATAATCGTCGCAACAGACCTTTCCGACGCAATCAGGCCAACCGCTCCAGCGACTTGGGGATTTCTGAATCGGCTCGAAGGCCAAACCGTGCGAGGTCGTCGCCACGACGGCCGCGAGAGCAATGATCAGCTTTCTTAAGTTCATGACAGACTCAGAATTCGAGCAAGATTAATCTGTGAGCATTAAGGCAAGTCCGGCGTGACCAATACCTGAGGGACTTCGACATTGCCAGCCCTTGGTGGTGTGGGTGCAGGGAGAACCTCGTCATCGATGGGATACGGCCCGTGACCATCGAGACGGATCTGCCAACCGCCGCCGAGTGCCTTGTAGATCCGTATCAGACTATTCGCCACCTCGCCCTGGGCAGATGCGAGTTGATCTTGTTGCTGAACGAGATCGCTCACCAAGACGTAGATTCGATTGTAGTCACCTTCCCCCTCGCGTTCTTGTGTCGTAACAATCTCCACAGATCGCTTCAGCGCCGTGACGCTGTCCGCAAGAGCCTTAACCTGCGCTTGTGACTCAAGGAAGCAAACGATCGCATCTTCCGTTTCGGCATTTGCTTCGAGTACGGTTTGCTGATAGGTAATTGCGAGCTCTTGGAAGCGGGCATCTTGAGCTCTGATGTTATTTCTAATCCGTCCGTAGTTGAGGATATTCCAGTTGAACGAGGGGCCAATGTTGCCGGCGTTGGCTGCGGGACTGAACATCGCTGAGAATTTTTGCGCTTGCCAGTTCACCGAACCGTTGATCGTGAAAGTCGGGAACAAGTCGGCAACGAGTACTCCAATCTGAGCGCTTTGAATCGCGACTTGTCGTTCGGCCCTCCTGACATCCGGCCGCCGGCGCAATAAGTCTGCCGGGATTCCCACGACAACTTCCGCCGCCGCCTGAGGGATCTGTCCGGGCCCAATTCCCGGAAGTAAGTCTCGAGGAGGTGTCCCCAGAAGAACGCACAGGCGATTGTTCGCCAAACGCTGCCCTTTCTCAAGCACTGGTATTAAGGCCTGCGTTTGAGCAAGGTTTGATTTCGTCTGAGTCACGTTCAATTCACTCGTCGCACCGTTGTCGAAGCGTGTCTTCGCATATCTAAAGCTGCCCTCCTGCGACGCAACGTTTGCGCGAGCGTATACGATTCGTTGCTCGAACGTACGCATCTCGGTGTAGGCAAGTGCCGTTTCCGCGAGTAAGCACACGAGCACGTCGTCATAGTCTTCAACGGATGCATCGAGATTCGCGTCTGCACTCTCCAGATTTCGGCGAATCCGACCTCACAAGTCGATTTCCCAACCGGCGTTGAAACCGGTCGACCAGTTGTCGAAAGCCCGGTTCGGCAAAGCTGCGATGCCTAATGAATTACCCGCATTACTAATCTGTATACGTTGATACTGACCGACCGCTTCCTGGAACTGCGGTAGAAGAAGGCCTGCCGCAACAGCTCGCTGTGACTGCGCTTCCAGGACTCGCATACTCGCTGCGCGCAGTGATAAGTTCTGAGAGAACGAAGTCCGCATCAAGTGATCGAGCGCTGGATCGCCAAACGCCGTCCACCACGCTGCATCATCGGCCTGATGTGCATCGCTGATGACTCGTGGATCATTGAAATCGATCCACTGTTCTGCGATCGGTGCGGCAGGCTTCGCGTAGTCTGGTCCGACCTTGAAGTCGTTGTGCATCCAGCCTCGGAATTCCGCACATCCACTTAGCAGGACGCAGCTCAGTATCAGCAACTGTCGAGGCAAAGAGGCTTTGAGCATGGTGTTCCCAAGTCCCTGGGGCAGTTGCCCCGTCGGCAGGAATTGCTGGAATAATCGGGAGATCGAACACACACCGAACTCCCCGCACGCTCAGAAATATCGGCACGATCGGGACAACACGATGCCAAAACCCTGACACCCGTCACGTTCGAAATAACGCGCAAGACTGCTACTAACAGACGAATCCCTACAACCGTTGCAGATTGCCAAATCGAGTGGCGGTCTTTACCGCACTCGACGGACACGATGATTGACGGTGTCGCCGATATAGATCGTACCATTCTGGTCCAGGCCGATGCCGTGCGGGCGGTCGAGCTGCGCCTCCGTTGCCAGCCCGCCATCTCCGCGACCACCGCGTTGATCGGGGCCGGATCCCGCGACGGTGGTGATGACTCCCGACTTCAGATCGATCTTACGAATCGCCTGGTTCTCCGTATCAACGACGAACACGTTGCCGAGCGGACCGACCGCAATTCCCTTGGGACCATTGAACGTAGCGCCCTTCGCGGGACCATTGTCGCCCGTGAAGCCCTTCTTGCCCGATCCTGCCGCGTGCTGCCAACGGTTGGTCGTCAAATCTAACTTCCAGACACTATGGCCTTCCCGCAGCGCTACCCACATTGTGGTTCCTTGGACGAACAGTGCACGTGGGCCGAGCACTGGGTTGCCGCGCGCCGGAAGACTTTCATCTGGTAGCCGCCGCCTGCCGTCTCCCGCGACTGTCTCCACGATGCCACTGGCCAAATCGACTCGGCGAATGCGGTGGTTGCTAATGTCGGCAACGTAGATGCCGCCACGCTGATCCAGAGCGATGCTGTGTGGGTTGTTGAATTGAGCCTTGGTTGCCGGGCCGTTGTCACCGCCAAACCCAGCCACGCCGGTGCCGGCTACCGTCGAAATGATCTTGGTCTGGGCATCAACTCGCCGGATCAAGTGGTTCTTCATTTCGACGAAGAACATGTTGCCCGCTTTGTCGAATCGCACTTCGTACGGTTCGTTCAATTCGGCGTCAACGGCGAGCCCCCCGTCGCCCGCGTATCCTTTTCGACCGCAGCCGGCGACGGTCGTAATAGTGTGGCTGTCCAGTGCAAGCCGCAGCACGCGGTGGTTCGAGACTTCGGTAATGTAGAGCGCTCCATCCGGTCCCACTTCAACACCAAATGGCTGACCGACGTTAACCTTGCTGGCCCCGCCCGCGTCGCCGTTGTTCTCCGGCTTGCCCGTCCCAGCAACGGTATCGATGGTCGCGGCACTTGCAATAACGCAGGCCATGACACTCAGTAGAAACACAGGCATGGAAACAAATTTGGTTATCATGTAATCATCTCCGCCGGCGGTTGGCTATTGGGTACTGTATTGGTTGATTATGAATTGGACTGCAGCCGCGTGCAACGTAGAAGGCTTGGTTCCGGCGTCCCCTTCGGTCACAATGGACGTCCAGCATTGCAGACCCCAGTCCCACGTATATGAAATACTCGCGCCAACAAGAATTGTCGGTATTGCCAATCGTCGTTACGTTAATGGGAACGTGTCGTTTGGGCCGTCTGATCAATGGGGCTACAAGCCGCTGGGCCGTAACAATCCGACGCAGGTCTTCGACATCCATGCCACGATTCTGCACTTGCTGGGAATCGACCACACAAGGTTGGCCGTCCGTCATGACGGTGTCGACAGGCGGTTGACGGATGTGCATGAACATGTCATCAAAGACATTCTGTCGTGATCGTCAAGCCAATAGAGAACGATTCTATGAAAGCTGCTTATATCGAAGAGACGGGCCCGCCCGACAATATTATTTACGGCGATCTCCCAGACCCGACACCCCAAGGTGCCGAAGTGCTGGTCAAAGTCGGTGCTGTGGCGGTCAATCCGGTCGATACCTACATTCGCAACGGAGCCAATTACTGGGAGCTGCCGCAACCCTTTGTCATCGGCTCAGACGTGGCGGGAACTGTGACCGCCGTCGGACCTGAGGCAACACGATTCAGCGTGGGTGATCGAGTTTGGGGAACCAATCAAGGACTCGTGGGGCGGCAAGGGACGTTCGCCGAACTATGCGCGATTGACCAGTGCTGGCTCTACCCCACGCCTGATGACGTGAAGGACGAAGCTGCAGCTGCCTGTGCTCTGGTGGGAGTGACGGCACATTTGGGTTTGTTTCGGGAAGCTCAGTTGCAGGAAGGTGAATCGATTTTTGTGCATGGCGGGACCGGTGGAGTTGGATCGATGGTGGTGCAAATGGCCAAGGCCGCCGGTGCCCAGGTCATCACGACCGGCGGCAGTGATGAGAAATGTACGAGGTGCCTCGAGCTGGGTGCTGACGTCGCGATAAACTACAAAACAGAGGATGTTAGCGACTCTGTGAAACAGTTCGCGCCAGCGGGCGTGAACGTGGTCTGGGAGACGCTCCGCGAGCCCGATTTTGAGACTCTGGTTCCGTACCTGGCGGAACGAGGTCGGCTGGTGCTGATGGCGGGGCGTGATGCTCGTCCGCCGTTTCCCGTCGGGCCGTTTTATGTCAAGGGTTGCTCGCTGCACGGCTTCGTGATGTTCAAGGCCACACCGGGAGAATTGCGTGCCTGTGCGGTCGACATCAACCGCTGGCTTAGCGCCGGAAAATTGCAACCGCAGATCGGCCAAACTCTGCCGCTGTCTGAGGCGGCCGCAGCGCATCGTCTGCAAGAGGAGAATACGCTTAACCGTGCCGGAACGCTGGCAGGCAAGATCGTCTTGAAGCCATAACACGGAATCTCATTTCTGATGTTGTCAGAAGGCACTCCAACGGTAGGAACTTGATGCGCATTGCGATCGGCCAGCTTTGGCAAGAAACGAATACCCTGAATCCGCGGCCGACGACGCGCGCGGACTTCGATCAATTTGGTATTTGTCGTGGCGAAGATCTGGTCGCCCAGATGGAAAATGTCAACGAATTGGGCGGCTTTATTCAGTCGCTCAGACAGTGGCCGGTGCCGCCTGAGATTACCGGCCTGGTACGGCTGCCGGCCTGGCCGGGTGGGACAGCGACCGTCGAGACGTTTTCCTGGGTCCGCGACGAACTACTCCAGTCGCTAAATGCGGCACTGCCCGTTGACGGGGTCTTGCTGGCATTGCACGGTGCTATGGTGGCAGACCAGCATCCTGATGTGGAAGGCCAGATCCTCGAAACGATCCGACAGTGCATCGGTCCACAGGTGCCGCTGGTGGCGACGATCGACTTGCACGCGAATGTGACCGAAATGATGGTCCGTGCGGCAGACGTGCTGGTTCCATATCACTGCCTTCCACACATCGACATCTTCGAGACCGGCGCCCGCGCGGCGGACGTGCTGCGACGCATCTTGTTCGATGGCGCGGAACCTTGCACGGCGTTTTCCAAGATTCCAGCAGTGGTGCCAGCCGAACGTTCCAGTACTGAAGCGGCCACGGGCGTCGCCGGTGAATTCAAACAGAAGCTCCTGCAGTTGGAAGCTGAACCTCGCGTTCTCGCGGCCGGGCTCATGCCCGTGCAACCCTGGATGGATATTCCCGAGCTGGGGGCGAGCGTCTTGGTGACAACGGATCGAGACCCCTCCTTCGCTCGCGAGGCGTGCGGGCAACTAGCGGACACGTTTTGGCATCGCCGTCGCGAATATCTTCCGGAGTTAGTTTCGGCCCAGGAAGCAGTCCGCCAGGCACTGGCTGTTTCCGACGGGTTGATCGTACTAAGTGACGCTGCCGATGCGACCACATCTGGCGCGCCCGGCGACAGTGTGTGGATCTTGAATGAACTGATGAAACACGATTGGCCACGCGAAGTGTTGGTGACCGTCGTTGCTCCAGATGTTGTCATCGCCGCTGAACAGGCCGGCGTGGGATCGCCGTTGGTTTCTTCCTTGGGCGGAGTTCTGGACGATCGGTTTGGTATGCAACTGGCGTTTGAGGGCGTCGTGCAATCCTGCTTCGACGCGCGGTTTGTCATGAGCGGGCACATCGGCAAGAATATGCCGATCGAAATGGGACGCGGCGCCGTTCTCCGGCAGAAGAACATCTGCGTGATCGTGACGTCTCGGAGCGGTCCGCATTTTGCTCCCGAGCTGTTCCGCGCGGCTGGCTTCGACCCGTTCGAGGCTTCAGTCGTGGTGGCCAAGAGCCCGTGTGGATTTCGGGCTGTCTACCAGTCGCGGGCGGCGGCGGTCTATAGCGTCTGTGCACCCGGTTGTGCTCCGTCTGATTTCTGGAATCAGACTTTCACCGATATTCCGCGTCCTCTGTGGCCCTGGGACGACATCGATTCGTGGCGACCAAAGCCGTACCTGCGGACGCGATCCGGCTGATTTGACTGATCTGACTGATCTGCTCACGGCTTCTTTTCGAAACGCTTCGCCTGGACAACTCGGTGTTCTCTGGGCAGAGCTAATTGTGTAACGGTCGTGCCCGTGTCGAAAGGCACTAGGCGGCGCGCCCGTTGCAAACGAAGGAGCCGACATTGCCGAATCCCATCTCAGAACCAGTCGCGCGACCAGCGGCAGTCGCGATCCTCGGGCGCCGAGTGGTGTCGCGGTGGCTTATCGAAAACTTGGTCACGGTCTGCGCCTGATCGGCGATACAGACGGGGCGTTGCATTGCTATCAACAGGCAGAGGAGATCGGACGAGGCTTAATTCATTCATCTTCGTAAACCACCAGCTCTGCTGGTGCGTACCCATCAGGCTCCGCCGTTTCACAGTGATAGGAATGGTACTTATCTTATTGCAACCAATTGGCTGTGAGTTGCTCGAATCTGTCACCTCTCCCGCTTGCGGGAGAGGTGCGAGTTACCGTCGTCGGCCCCCTTTTAGGGGCCTTCCTCATACTACCGGCTCTGCCGGTAGTCAGTGATTGAGAAACAGCCGCCGGGTTGGTCGGCCCATTCGGAACTCGGTGAGGTCCGGCATCAGATCGGTGAAATCTGGTCGGGGTCTGGCGACTTGAAGCGAGCGGTTGCGTCCTACGAGGAAGCAGTCAGCCTCCCGCTTCTGTCAGCCATCGATCAAGCTGGTTGGCAAAAGCCTGTTTGTCTCTGGCACTGAAGTTGGGCGGTCCGCCGGTGATCTGGCCGCCGCCGCGTAGTTCGTCCAGCATGTTGCGAACGGCAAGTCGTTCGCCGACATTCTTGTCGGTGTACAACTCGCCTCGAGGGTTCAACGCTGTGCCTCCTTTGGTAACCACATCCGCCGCCAGCGGAATGTCGGCAGTTATGACGAGGTCGCCCGGCTCGACCAGTTCGACAATGCGCCGATCCGCGACATTCATCCCGGCTTGAACGACGATGCTGTCAATAAACTCGGACTTGGGTGTGCGCATTTGCTGATTGGCGACGAACGTCACCTTGACCTGCCTTCGCTTCGCAGCCCGAAATAGCAACTCCTTGATTTCACCCGGACATGCGTCTCCATCGACCCACACTTGCATAGACGAGTTCCTCGTTGCTGTGAAGGCTTCATGCGCCACGCATGATGGGGGCGAACAGCATTTCGCGTGTCGGCGACGGCCGCCAATGCCACCCAAATGCGGCAGTGCCGCAGCCAAATAAGGAACGTATCCGTATTTGGTACGCTCCCCGACCAACCTGCGGTCGGTGCCCGTCGCTCGCGAAACATACGCGCACCGGCGCGCATGCCCCGAAGCCATCCTAATGGGTCCTCCGTCGGCCTGAGTAGCTGCCTCTGCCGATTATGTCAACCTGACCGTCAGTCTGCGCTAGATACCGCGACTTTACAGCGCTCCTTGATTTCCCGGTCCGCGTGCCGTAAGCTGACAGGTTCCACACAAACAGCAGGGTCGCTAGTGAGCAAGCCCCTCACACCTCTACGAAATCCAATCCAGGAGTCCAACGCCAATGTTTGTAAAGGTCGAGAATGACTATGAAGCGATGTCTCTGCGCGGTGCCGAGATCGTGGCGGAAGTCGTGCGACAGAAGCCCAACGCCGTTTTAGGATTGGCGACCGGCTCGACGCCAGAGGGCCTTTACAAGTGCTTGATCGATATCGTTCGCAAAGAGAAACTCGACGTCAGTCGGGTGACGACGTTCAATTTGGATGAATACGAAGGCCTTCCGGCGGGACATCCGCAGAGCTACCACGCTTTCATGTGGGAGCATCTGTTTGAAGGCTTGGGTCTGCGCGAAGAACAGACAAACCTGTTGAGCGGAATCGCTGGCGATTTGGCGACCGAATGTGTCGAGTTTGAGGAGAAGATCCGAGAATCCGGTGGCATCGACATTCAGGTGCTCGGCATCGGCGGTGACGGACATATTGCGTTTTGCGAACCTGGTTCTTCGCTTGTGGGACGCACGAGCGTCGTTGCGTTGCATCCGCAGACCATCTCCGACAACGCGAGGTTCTTCGAAGATTCAGAAGAAGAAGTTCCGCGTCGAGCGCTCTCGATGGGTATTGGCACGATCTCGGAGGCCCGGGCGTGCTTGATTCTGGCCAAGGGCGAGGGTAAAGCCGTTCCTTGGTCGGGTATGATCGAAGGCCCAGTCAGTTCGCAATGCCCAGCATCCGCCCTGCAATTACACCCCTGGACGATCGCGATTTCCGATATCGCTGCTGCATCCAGGTTGAAGAACGTTGATTACTATCAGCATGTCGATCGCGAGCGCGCCGACCAGCCCGTCCTCCCGCCCTGGATCGTGCGACCCGAGTTGGATCCGCGACGACAATCAGAGCGGTCGATTGGTACCACGGTCTAGAGATGAGTCGAACGAGGGGATGAAGGACGGTCTTCTGATTCGTCAATCCCGTTGAGCGGGTTGGAATTCCGTCCCACAAAGCGGCACGGCAGCCGCAAGCTGTAACACACCTGGAGTTGCCATATGCGGCTAGTTCTCTTCGATTGTCAAACCGAATCGCGGACTAACTTCTATCCCGTAGCCCTCTGCCGGCCTATCTGGGAGCTTCGTTGCGGGATGACGACCCTTGCTGAAAAAATGACTGCCAAGATCGGTGCCAAGGATGTGGCGGGTTTTGTTCCCGACTACATCGCAGACGTCTACCGCGCGCAATCCGCATGGCCGATCAACAACACTGAAAGTCTTGCCGACGAAGACTTACTGTTGGTCAATGCCCGCGTGAAGGCGGAGAGCTTCGAGATCGAGCCGACCGGTCCGAGCCAAGTTGCTTTTGATGACAACGGTGATTGTCTGTTTGCACGCATCGCCAAGGAAGATCTTAGCAAGCTGATCACGGATTCGATCGATGGCTTGATCGAATCGGCGAGCGAGGCTTTTCCGCGATACGAAGGTGAAATCGCCACATGGACTTACACGTGGGACCTGATCCTCGACAACCCGAAACAACTCATTACTGACTTCGCAGTCGCCGGTCGCAGCGGCAATGACGGGCATGTCGAAGAGCCGTCGGCGATACGCGGCAGCCGTAGCGACGTTTACATCGGGAAAGATGCGAGCGTCCATCCGATGGTCGTTATTGACGCCGAACATGGCCCGGTCTACATCGATGACGGTGCCGAGATTCATCCCTTCACGCGCATCGAAGGGCCCTGTTACATCGGCAAGAAATCGATCTTGTTGGGTGCGAAGTGCCGCGAAGGGAACTCGATTGGCCCGGTCTGCCGAATTGGTGGTGAAGTCGAAGAGTCGATCATTCAAGGTTACTCGAACAAGTATCACGATGGCTTCCTTGGTCACGCCTACGTTGGCGAGTGGGTCAATCTTGGGGCATTGACCACTAACAGCGATCTGAAGAACGATTACTCCGACGTCTCCGTGATGCTCGACGGCAAGCACACCATCGATACGGGCTCGCGAAAAGTCGGTTCGTTGATTGGCGATCACACAAAGACATCGATCGGCACTTTGTTGAACACCGGTTCATACGTCGGTACGATGACATTGATCGCCGGCACTGGAAAACCGTTACCGAAGTTTATTCCTTCGTTCGCTTGGTTCCTGGAAGGCGTCGTGACGAAAGGATTCGGTAAGCGTAAGCTGTTTGAAACGGCCAGCATTGCGATGGGCCGTCGGGGATTCGAATGGACGCCTGCTCTCGAGGCGATGTGGGAAGAGATCTTTAAAATCACTGCGGAGCCGCGAATGGATGCCGTCAAGAAGGGCCGCCGCGCGCTGCGTGCTCAACGTTCGTAGGAGGATGACAGAATGGCTAATGTTCAGGATCGCGTCATTGAAGTAACAGCTCGCGTTTTGCAACTCGACGCGGCCGATATCAAACCCGAGAACAACTTTACTACCGACCTGGGCGCCGAAAGCGTCCAGTCAATCGAACTCGTTGCAATGTTCGAGGAGGAGTTCGGCATCGAGATGGACGAAGACGGCGCATTGGCCGTCACGACCGTCGGTTCGGCCGCCGAGTTCATTGAAGGTGTCTGCAAAGAGCAGGGTGTTGAGGTGTAGGATAAGTTCAATAAGCTA
>JASLPZ010000203.1:0-12858 GCA_030744725.1 Pirellulaceae bacterium | reverse complement strand
GGAAAGCTGGGCAAACCCACGAGACAATAGCGAAACTCTGGCTATCGTGGGCTAACAATTGCGAGTCGCGGCACTAGTGAATTCTCTTTCAGAGGAGGGGACCGTCATGACTCGGTCACGCAAAGCATTTACGCTTGTCGAACTGTTGGTGGTGATTGCTATTATTGGCATCATCATGTCCATGCTGCTACCTGCGATTCAAGCCGCGCGTCACAGCGCTTGGAAACTTCAGTGTTCGAATAGATTGAAGCAGTTGGCCATCGCCACAAAGGGGCACGAAGCTAGTAAGGGACGACTTCCGGGTGCCATGGAAGTCGTTGGGGGCAAGCGGGCCAGTTGGGTCGTCCCGTTGTTTCCTTACGTCGGGGAACGACAATTGTACGACCGTTGGGTAGATCCCACGGTTACCCAAGCGACCGCAAATACGCACTACATTAAGTTGTTCATTTGTACGGCTCGTCCAGGCCTTGATACCAGCGTGGCCAGCAACAGCTATATCGCGAACATAGGCTTTGGACCGCGCGGCAGTGACCCGTCACCTTTCGGTCCTGCAGCTACAGTAACTGCGCCGACCAGCAGCTACAACTATTGGGTTGCCCACCGTAAGGCAAATGGCCCCTTTGTCGATCGCTATACCGCCACGGCGAACGGTTGGAAGATTGCAAAAGATCTGATTACCGTCAGCTCGACGGATTTTCGCGATGGGACGAGTAACACAATCCTGTTTTCCGAAAACTTGGCTGCCGGACAGTGGCACGTGACCGGAATGCCAACGGGCATGGTGTGGTTGTATGCCAACGAGTCAGGAGTGCCCGTCAATTCGGGATATGAAACTCAAGCGGTGCTCGCACCGTCCGCGGTACCCGCCGTAGCCAGGATCAACGGCAACAAGATGACGCTTGCCAGCGTGACCGCTCCAGAACATGCTCGTCCGTCGAGTAGCATTCGGGTGGCGTCAACGTGGCGTTTGCGGACGGCAGTGTGCGTTTCTTGAACGAGAAGATCGTGTACCACGTTTATCAGTCGCTGTTGACGTTGCATGACCGACACTCGGACATGCCGTACCGACTATATGTGTTGAATGGAAATGATTTCGAACAGTAAGAGCGTCTGCGACGCTCAAGGTTCGAGAGATTGCCGGTTCAACGCCCGCACAATTGTGCGGGCGTTTTTCAGGCGCGGGTCATCATCTTCGCCGCCCACGCTACTTCTTGCCTTGCCGCCGCTTCTCGGCGAAGAACCGGGTCAAGATTGCACCGCACGGTTCCGCCAGCACACCGCTGACCACGTCGGCTCGATGGTTGAGGCGGAAATCGTCCAACAAGTGATACAGTGATTGCACCGCCCCCGTTTTGGCGTCAGTCGCCCCGTAAACCACGTGGGGAATTCGTGATTGCACAATCGCGCCGGCGCACATGGGACACGGTTCGAGCGTCACATAGAGTGTACAATCTTCCAGCCGCCAGCTTCCCAGCGATTCGGCGGCCTGTGTTATGGCGATCATTTCCGCGTGCGCCGTCGGGTCGTGCAACATCTCCCGTTGGTTGTAGGCGGCAGCGATGACCGTGTGTCCGTGCACGATGACTGCGCCCACAGGAACCTCATCTTTGGCCAGCGCTTGCTCGGCCTGTTGCAGCGCCATCCTCATGTAGACATCGTGCATAAGCAAATCGAAATGGATGCGTGGTTCGGATCTCTGATGTCGAGCGCTAGGGTTGGGCTTTGTCTCTTGTCAGTTCGCGAATGCGAATCTTCCGTAGTGCCGAACGCGTTTCAAAGGCGGCGATTCCTAAGGGCGCGGATAGATCGACTTCTCCACGCGTGCTGATCTTGTGGCCGACAAGGCTCTGGTCGACGACCTGCTTCTCGTCGATCCACGCCGAGATGTTCTTCGGCGTAACCCGCACACGAATCTTGTACCAGCGTTCAGAATCGAAATTCATGTACCGTGTTGTTTTGTTCTCAGAAGCGTCTTTGCCATCAATGCTGGATAATCCCACCACGGCTCCCGCCCATCCACCGACAATGAAACTGCAATGGGATTTGTCCACCGGAAACGTCAGGGCGCAAAAGAAATCGACTCCGTCAACCTTCATCGCTTCCAGGCTGATTTCGTAATTTGTGCGCGGAAGCTGTTTTCCTTTATAGGTGATTCCGGTTAACGACGATCCAAAATCCATGTGGATAACGCCGTCTTCGACTGTCACATCGCCCTCTCCGCCAAAATTGGTGATCTTCCAATCTGTAAGAGTCCGGCCATCGAACAGGTCGCGCCATTTGACGCCTTTCTTTTCCTGACCGGCTTGATCGTTGTCATCGGCCGTGGCCAGTGAGACAAAGGCTGCTAGCATCAGCGCAAACATAGAAGAAGAAAGCAAATAGGAAGGTCGTATCATCGTGGCTCCCGGAATTCGAGTTCTTGTGCGGAGAAATCCCGATTGCCTGATAGTAACCGTGAGGTATACTCTTTTGCAATCACTTGTCCGCACGGTTTCAATGCACCAAATCTTCCGGGGCGGAATTCCCGTCAGCTGGTTTTTTGCCTTTCAACTAGTTCGCCATGGTCTCACATCTGCGCCGCACTGTCATTGGCTTGCTGGGACTGTACTGGTTGGCGTTGTTTGTGGGCACGCACATCCCCATTACTTTGAAGGGGGGACATGGCAGCGACAAGGTACTGCATTTTTTGGCATATGCGGGCCTTGCATTCTTGATGTCCCTTGTCGTTGGCGGACGCCGACCAACTTGGCGGGCATTTGTCTTGGTATTGGTAGTGACCTTGACATACGCTGGATTCGACGAGTTTTCTCAACTGCTGGTTGGTCGTCACTGCGATTTTTGGGACTGGGTTGCTGATTTTGTGGGTGTCGGGTTTGGCCTGTTTGGCTATTGGGTCGTGGCAGTGATATATCAGTTCTGGTTGCTCGCCGGCAACCGCCCAAAGGCTGAAATCGCAACACGGTAGCGAATGAGCTGACTGGAGAGACGAATCATGGCCAAGTTCGCAGTCGTCCTGGCCGCAGCAGGCAAGAGCAGCCGTTTTCGAGACAAGCACTATAAAAAGCCGTTTGCGCCGCTAAAGGACCGAGCTGTCTGGCTGCATTGCGCGGACAAGTTTCTCAATCGCGATGACGTGGTTCAAGTGTTGATCGTGATTGCACCAGAGGATCGCGAACGATTTATGGATTCATTCGGCGCGAATGTCGCTATCCTAGGCATCGATGTCGTTGAAGGCGGCGCGGAACGATCGGATTCGATTGCCAATGCTTTGGAACGCGTCAATGACGAAGTGGACTATGTCGCCGTCCATGATGCGGCTCGACCGTGTCTGGCCAACGAGTGGATTGATAGCGTCTTCCTGAAGGCGGCGACCACAGGGGCTGCGATGCTGGCGATTCCGATCACCGGTACCGTGAAACGGGTTGGCGAAAAGGGGGTGATTCAGGAGACAGTGCCACGAGACAACTTGTGGGAGGCGCAAACGCCGCAAGTCTTTCGCAAAGGTATCCTGTTGAAGGCCTACGCACAACGTGGCAATCAACCGGCGACAGACGACGCAGAACTTGTGCAGCGGAGCGGCCAGCCGGTAACCGTCGTCACGGGCTCACCCATCAACTTGAAAATCACAACGAAAGAAGATCTGCGGCTCGCGGCAAACGCATTGAACGCGCTGCCGAAACCCAAACTGCCCGGTGCGACCCATCCCTTTGCAGACGATGATCTCTGGCGTTGAGTCGAGATTTTCGAGCCTGTTTTGACTGAGTATCACGAATCCATGAAGTTTGACATCTTTGCCGACCTGAAGTGGCGCGGGCTCATCCACCAGTCAACCGACGATGCCAATTTGCCCGCCTGGCTTGGGGACCGTCGCACTGTTTACATCGGATTCGATCCGACGGCGGACAGCTTACACGTTGGCAGTTTGATGCAATTGATGTTGCTGCGTCGCTTCCAATGCGCGGGACATCGACCGATTGCACTTGTCGGTGGCGCGACTGGAATGATCGGCGACCCTAGCGGCAAGAGCGATGAACGCAATTTGCTGTCAATCGATGCACTGAGGGCAAATGTCGTAGGTCTGGAAAGTCAGATGCGACGGTTTCTGGACTTCGACTCCGCCGAAAATGGCGCGCTGCTAGTCAATAACTTCGATTGGATGCGCAAATTCAGCTACCTAGACTTCCTCCGCGATGTTGGCAAGAACTTTCCTGTCAACGTGATGCTGGCGAAGGACTCGGTGAAAGGGCGACTGGAACGGTCCGATGCCGGATTGAGCTACACCGAATTCAGCTACATGTTGCTACAAGCCTACGACTTTGCCTATTTGAACGAAGCTCACGGTTGCGAACTGCAGATCGGCGGCAGCGACCAATGGGGAAATATCACTGCCGGCATTGACCTTGCCAGACGGATGTGCCGAGCGCAACTTTATGGAATCACTTCGCCACTGCTGACTGACAGTGAAGGAAAGAAGATCGGCAAGACTGAAAGTGGCACCAAAGTCTGGCTGTCCGACCGACGTACGAGCCCATATCTGTTTTACCAATACTGGATCAACATGCCGGACGACGATGCCGGGAAGTGCCTGCGATTCTTGACGGAAATGCCTCGCGAAGAAATCGAGGCGCTCGACCAGGCTCGCCGTAACGAACCACAACGGCGGGAGAGCCAGCGTTGCTTGGCCGAAGAATTAACACGATTGGTACACGGCGAGTCGGGACTGGCGGCGGCACTGGGCGCGACCCAAGCTTTTTTTGGCGGTGAAATCAGTGGACTCTCCGACCATCAACTGATCGAGATCTTCCCAGATGTTCCAAGTAAGACATATCCAATCAGTGTATTGGATGGTGAAGGGCTTGGGATTTTAGACGCGCTGGTCGATACAGGGTTGGCAAAGTCGAAGGGCGAGGCCCGACGGTCCATCCAACAGGGTGGAATCTACGTCAACAATCGTCGTGTTTCCGATCCAGAAACCAGGCTAACGAGGTTGGATCTGGCGAGCGATTCCGTGATCGTGCTCCGCTCGGGCAAAAAACGCTACGCGCTGCTGCGATTCACCGGCTAAGTGAAATCGAGGCGTGACGACCCCAAAAACGCG
This sequence comes from Pirellulaceae bacterium, assembly GCA_030744725.1. Taxonomy (GTDB): domain Bacteria; phylum Planctomycetota; class Planctomycetia; order Pirellulales; family Pirellulaceae; genus ARS98. Next base: position 7,760 of record JASLPZ010000203.1, on the reverse strand, counting down.
GGGAAACCTCGAATAAGCTATGATATTATAGGGTCCTCATGTCTGTTGACTCGTCAAGCGGTGCGGATTACTATTCCATCGCCGAATAACCGTCAGCCGGTTCTCCTCTTGGCTTTGTGGCTATCCCACTAATTTGCTTGAGTGAGTGATTCCGTGCGCATCAACATTCGTCTGATTTTCGCTTCACTGATCTTGCTGTCGACCGTCGCCGGCGGCGTGGCGCTGCTGCTTTACTCGGCGTCGCGCCACGAACCGCAGTTCTATCAGCAGGCGCTGCGGGTCGAGCCAGAACTGCAACGCGAGGCAGGCGACGAGTTGGAAAAAGGTGTGCTCCAGTTGCACAACACGGCGCGTACCGAAGGACGTTGGGAAGCGGTTTTTACGGAAGCGCAGATCAATGGCTGGCTCGCCGCCGACTTGCCCGAAAAGTTCCCGCATTTGTTACCGGCCGGTACGGATCAACCGCGCGTTTCAATTGATCCGCAGCGAATCAAAATCGCCTGTCGCTACCAACGTGGAAGTGTGAACACGGTCATTTCGTTTGATCTGACTGTGGATTTAACGAGCGAGACTAACACGCTGGCGGTACGTGTCTCGAAAGTCCGGGCCGGCGCATTGCCAGTACCACTCAAACGATTTCTAGCACCCATCACGAAGGCGAGTGCGAATTCTGACATCACTTTGCGTTGGGGCCAGGCCGATGGTGACCCGGTGGCTTTGGTAACCGTTCCCCACCAGCATGAAGACTACTCGCATCGTGAAATCTATTTGGAGACCATCGAGATTCGCGATGGTGAGATTGCGTTGGCGGGACGCACGCAAAAATCTGGTGAAAACCAGCATGTCGTCGCTCGACTGTTGCAAGGACCGAAGACGACCGCCGGCAGTCAATCCGATGTTGGCTTGTCGAACGTAATCATCCAGCGGTGATCGACACCGGCGGTGAATCTGACGCGGCCCTTCCACCGACGCCCGCGCAGATCGAGCACCCATTGTTCCGGGCCGTCTTCCAGCACGTCGAAGTCGCCGCAATCCCATTGCCTGACGTCGCCGCGACCACGCGACACGGGGCCCTCGAAGTCGAGGTAATCCAGGCGATGATCCTCAAGCTGATCGACGTGTAACGATTGCCCAGCGGTCGGCTCTTTTGGACACGCGAAAGTCCGCAGCACGTCGCCACACTCGAACATGAGGTCCCAATGCAGAGGGCGTGTCGAGTCAGGACCGGGATGATGGCGAAGAATCACAAAGCGTGGCATGGTTAGTCAATTCTCGTTGACCATCGTCTCTTCGACCACAGCGATAGGCTGCGGGGTTCGCAGGCTGCTGACTTCGACGCGAAATGGCCATGGTCCAACTTGCCGGCCGACAACCCCGATACGAAACATCCGCGTGCCGCCAGGTCGCATTTCAGAGATTCGTTCGACTCTGACAATCCGGTTGTCATCGCTGATGGAGATCGACAAGTCGGCCGAAAGGCTCACGAATCCGTCGTATTTCAGGCCTTCCGGAAGGTGAAACGTCACCTCTACGTTGCGATCTTGGATGTTGCGGTCATTCTTAAGCTCGATGAAGTAGGTTGTTTTTTGACCTAAGCCGATCGGGTCTTCGGTCTCGGCCATCGAGATTTTTAGTGTACCTGAAACGGGGGCTGTCGGTGGAACGTCGTCTATCCGAGGTGGTGGTTCGTCCAGTGGTACGACCGGGGCTGCCTGAATCGTCGTCGTTGTCGTATCTGCCGCCGTGATTGCTTGGCCCGTGGTCACGCGGACAGCCATTTCCGCTTGTGCGTTGGGTGGATCACAGGTGCACTGGATCCGGCGTTCTGTCGTCTCGCCTGGTTTCAGTGACGGGATGTCCCACAACAGACCTTCTTGCGTGTATCGTACGCCCGGAGAAATCGCCGTTGGTGTGAGGCTCGCATCGGGCACGGCCAGTAGTTTGACGGCGGTCAATTCAGCCTCGCCGGTGTTGGTCACGCGAATCTTGTAAATGGCCGATTCGCCCGCGGTCCGTTGTTCAGGGCCGGTCACTTCAACCACCACACTGCGATGCGGCTCCGTCGCATCGACACAGGCCCGCAAGCTGGCGGCATGACCTCCGGCGGCGACGACTTCGACCGTGTGACAATGCTGGCCCGCCCTTTGGACAATAAAACTGACACCGATCTGTCGCACGTCGCCAGGGACCAGGTCGCCAATGGCTCGTTCGATCGGGCTCCGTTCTCCGCCCGTGTGACGTAAGCCCGCATCGAATTGGTCACGGATGATCACGTTGGAGACGGGCTGATCACCGGTGTTGGAGACTTCAATGTTGAAGTGCACTCGCTCGCCAACTTTGGCCGTTGTGGGCGGGTCGAGCACACGCAGGCCCAGCGCGGATTGCACGACCCGGGTCGACACACTACTTTCTGCCGACACGCCTCCGTTTGCATCGGCACGAACGTGCAGCCTCTGATCGCCCGCGCCGTCTGCGCGGCACCGAATTTCAAAGCGGTGCGTTTCCCGTGGCCCCAGGTTTCCGAGCTGCCAGCGCAACTGACGTGTCAACTCTTGTGACGGCGGTGGCGTGCTTCCGAGGTACTTCATCAGCACGGGGATTTCGGCCACCATGATAGTATCTTCGGCAGGTAAATCACCAGGGTTAGTGACTTCCACAAGGTAGCGTAAGGTCGCGCCCACCGCGACGGTCGCCGGGCCGCTGGTCTGCACCGTTAAGCCCGGAGCGCTCCATGTGACGGTTGTGAAACCGGTTCCGACTGGGACATTCTCTGGACTGCCAATCGTATCTCGCGGTGTCAGGATCTGTACACGAACTTGCGTTGTGCCAGGACCGACAGTTCGTGGCAGCAATTCCGCGCTAGCGACTCCTTTCGTGTCGGTGTTGACCTCAATGGTCTTCTGACCATTGGCTTCAAAGACGACATCTGGCCCACTGATGATCTCGTAGCGCACCAGCCAATGCTGTGCGCCTTCGCCAGATGATGCACGCGTGACATTGGTGGTCAAAGTATGACGCTGGCCGGCTCGCACGACGGCTGGGCCGGGGAGGGCCCATTGTGCGTCAACCCAGTGGACCTTTGCAGTCTGTCGGCGTTGTTCCCAGTTCTCGGCACCAGTTGCCACCGCCGAGATGTAGCTGACGCCTTCGCTGGGCGACGTGATCGTAATCCACGACTGGCCTTTTCGCAGCCATACATCGTCGCTCGGATCGGGTGTGCCACGATCAATCCAGTGCGCGCTGGACGAAGTGTGGGCAATCGCAAAGTTGCTGCTTAACTTCTTCGGCGCTTTGTCCAACAACTTTGCGAAGTTTGAATGACCGGTTTTGTTTATGTCGACAATGTTGCCGACACTTTCCTGCGACATCGTCCATTCCACCGGTTGCTTCGTTACGTAGTAGCCGCGTGGTCCGCAAATGCCTCCCAACAGCACCACCTCAGTGCCGATGGGTGCGACCATCTTCGTGGGCGAGACGATGAGTCGATCCTGGGCCCTCGGAAACGCAACGGCTTGTGTTCCGGGGATGACCGGGCAGGGTGGAACGCCCGTACCGATTGGTGCCATGGGGCCGATAACAGTCGACGCTTCAGGGCAGGGCGGCACGATCGGTGGCTCGGTAAAAGCGGGACGCGGAAAAAATGAGTGCCCTTGCCCGGGCGCGGCCGTGGGAAAGACAGTGGTTGTCGTGGCAGGTGCGAAAATCCGCGTACCCGTCGGATCAATTGCAGGTACGCGCACATTGGCGCAACCTGTTAGCAAAGCACATACGGCCAATCCGATGACGGTATTTCTGGTTGTTGCCGAAATCCACATGCGCAATCGCAATCCAAAGGGAGACGAAAGGAAACCTTTCGCGAAAACGTAGCACGCGTTTTGGCAACCTGTGGCGATTAATCACCAAACAGTGATGCCAAAGTGCAACGGTTTTTGGCAAACCCGTTGGATTGAAACAGTGGCGCGGATTATGAGGTGAACGCCGCGCTCAGTTCATTGAGCAATGCACGTTCGGAGATGGAAATCCGATCCAGCCCCAGCGCACCGCCAGCCGCCTTGGCCACTTTCTCTGCCCGACCCATGACCGATGCCTTGAGGCCCTTCAACTCACCAGGCGAAAGCTGATGGGCGAGGGCACCGACATAACTGATCCATGCCTCTTTCAAGACGAGCCCTGGTTGTTGCGATAGCCAGTCTTCCAAAAGCTGAAGACAGACGGCGTTGATGCCCTCAGAATTGGCAGCCGAAATCACCGCCCTGCGCTCTCTTTCGTCGATTTTCCCGTCGGCCCAGGCGACCAACACCAACGGTGCCAACGACATCGCGGCAAACGACTCTCCCCTAATCCCGGTAGCCGCCAGTTTGTCGAGGACCGCTTCATCTTCGAGATGGCATATCTCACGTATGGCCTGTTTGGCGTTATCGGTGGTCACTTTCTTTTTCAGTTCTGCAAGCAACTCTTGATTGCGTGCATAGAAAAACGACTCTTCCAGAGCCCGTTCACGTTCGCGAAATGCATCGCCGTGTTGCATTTTTTCGGATCCAAGATAAAGGTAACTGACTTGTATCAATAGTCTTACGGTTTATTGTAACGGTCCATAGCAGGCTTGGCTATCGCTCCTGCCTAAGACCTGACATGTATGACTCTCGGAGCTGAGTTCGTGAATCCGGGCTGGTTTACGTTCTTCACGTGGTGCTTTTGTCACTTCGCCTAACCCATGCGATAGACTTAGGATAAAAGGTACGACTACCAACGAGGAAACAGGGGTGGCTTAGAGTTGTTTGGGGTATCTTGAAATACACTTTTTGCCGGGAAACTCGTCCTAATAGCCCCTATCTACGTACTCACGCAAAAGGTCGTTATTCGGCAATCTTCCCGTAGATTAAATCAACGATTCCTGATAAGAAATTGGATAGAGGCCGTTTTGGGCGTCATCTTGCCGTTCGGCGAAAGCAACACTGAAGTGGTGGAGCTGCCTGTTTTGAACAGACTGTTCTCGGCATTCAGACGTCCCCGCGAGATCAATCATGCGCATTAATAATCAAGGAGTAATTGGCATGGGAGCCCACAAGCGTACCTTCAGGGTACTCGCAGTTTTTCTTGTGCCGCTTTGCCTCGGATTGGTTTCCGTTCGGCTGGTTCGGGGTGCCGACGATGCGCCGCAACCGGAGGGCAGCGAGGCCGCGAAGACCGACGTGTCACAGACATTGCAAGAGGCGAAAGGAGGTTTTCGACCGATTTCGCCAGAGACGGTCACACAGTCAAGATCCGAGTTAGACGCATCAATCCAGCGGCTGGTGGATTTCCTAGAGGTCAATTCGGATGACGCAGACCGTTTGAAGTCACAGCTCAAGTGGGATGTGATGACAGCCGAGCTTGCCAAGGAGAAACCGAATCTCGGCACGCTTGATGAGTCGCTCAACGCATTTCACGAGAACGTAGACGGTTTGGAAGCTGCGCCATTTTTGGAGACGCGTGCTTTATTGCGAACATACATGAACACCGTGTTGTTTTCCGGCGACGCCGAAAAGACTAAACAAGCCTACGCAACGCGGATGGAGGACCTGACAAAGCAATTGGGCAGCTATGCAACGGCTCCGAAGACTGACACGGCAATCGCGATCGGTCGACATTTGGGTTGGTTCGAGCGTGCGCGGCAGTCACCGCAGGTCATTAAGACGGTTCGAGAGCAGTACTCACATCCAAATCTGTTTGCGGAAGTCTCTCATCGGCTCTTTGCTGCGGGCATCGACGACGAAGTCGAGCAGTCGCAGCAAGTGACGAGTTACATTTTGGGTACATCGATTTATGGCACTGCCAACATCTCAGGTCGCATTACGTCGGCCTTCGTGCCGGATCCCGAGCGGGCCTCATTCGATCTGCTTCTCAAGGGAAATATCCATTCAGACAATGTCGGGTACAACGGGCCCGTGACGATCTACAGCACCGCCAATACTTCGATTGATGCGGGCAAACGCGTCCACATTGACGCAGCTGGTTTCTTGACAGATTCCGCGTGGGCTCGCTGTGCCACCGGATCGAATATTCACAGCATCGCTGCGCGTAGTTGTCTCGTTCGAAAGATCGCCTGGAATCGGGCCGCGAAAAACAAGACAAGAGCCGAACGATTGGCAGCAGGACAAGCTCAACAACGTGTTGCCGGGAACTTCGACGAACAGGCTGCCGAGTTGCTAGCCGAGCCGGAAACGGGCTATGCAGATCAGTTTCGCAATCCATTGATTCGCCGTGGTGGTTTTCCCAAGGTGATGAAACTGAGCACCCTAGTGAATCGCTTGACCGTCAAAATGTTGCAGGAGAATCCTTTTCAGTTGGCGGCACCGAGCGCGCCTCCGGCAATTGGCGAGGGTCATGATCTTGCAGTTCGCGTACACGAGTCGTTGGCTGGCAATTTTTCGGAGTCCCTGCTAGGCGGTATCAAAGTGACGGACGAGCAGATGGTGGAGATGTATGTGGAAGCCAGTCGAGAGGTGCCGAAAGAGATGCAAATCACGGATGAAACCGATCCTTGGGCCATTACGTTTGCTCGGACCCAGCCCATTAGCGTCCGCTTTCACGAAGGTAGTGTGCATATCGAAGTTCGCTTGCGCAGCCTGCATCGCGGCGAGGAATATCCTGCGGTCAATCTTGCCGGAGACGAGATTCGGATTGCCGCGGACTACAAGCTCGACATGGCCGACGGTGGGATTCAGTTGGTGCGTCCCGAGGGTGATGTACAGATCGACTTTCTCCAACGTGGCAAGATCGTGGGTGGCTTGGCGCAAGCCGCACAGAAAGGTTTCCTGCAGAATAAATTCAACGCGATGCTGAAGCCCAGATTGCCTGAAGAACAGTCCGATGGAATCAAGTTGCAGGGACGATGGGAGCGAGTCGGTAAGCTGGTCGCCCGCGAAGCCAAATCCACCGGCGGGTGGCTCGTCCTAGGTTTGGCGCATGTGGCATCCGAGGAAACCGCTGTAGCGGCGGATGCGCAACCGACTGCATCCGCTGACCAGCCGGAAATCACCACAAACGCCAAGCCAAACGTGGCCACGCCAGCGGCAAATGAGACTGCTGGGATTGAATGACACCAGCAATAGGATGCCTTATGAACCGCTGGGTTGAAATCAGCTTTGATTGTCTTCCGTTGCGCAGCGTTGGGAGGTTGGACATTCCACTCGATGCGTCTCCAAAATACCAGGCACTGTGCAAACGCATCAAAGCCGCCATCAGCCAACATGGTCTGCACAACACGTATTACCTGTTCAACGCCAAGTGCGTTTACCATCTTACCAATTCAGACGATCTGGGATCGCTGGAATTCAAATTTGAAGGCGTTGCTTTAACAGATAGCACCGACGCCAAGACCGAACGATCTGACCTGCAGGTCAATCTGGTTCGGGAAACTTGCCAGTGGCTGACCGAACCGGTCGTCGCGTGGTTTGCAACCACGGTTTCGAAGTCCGTCGAGACCGAATTCGATCGTTACATTGCCGCCGGCGATCTAGACCAGGCCAAACAACGAATCGAACAGATTCAGGCTGCTAGCGACGACGCCGGTGGCTTTGTCGGTATGTATCTGTAACCGGGATTATTCACGAATCAGGCGTTCATCGGTGTAAGCCAGTTTGTGAAATCTACGTGGTAAGCAGACTCTTTCGCTTTTAAGCCTCTCTTGGGAGAGTCGGACGCGGTAGCGGCCGGGTTAGACACGTACAACGCCAAAGGCGTTGTACATCGTAGCCCAGGGTAAGCAACGCGGCGCA
>JASLPZ010000202.1:0-12954 GCA_030744725.1 Pirellulaceae bacterium | reverse complement strand
GCTCAAGAGATCCTAAGTTCTGTGGGCGAAATCGCCGACGGTGCTGACGACCAGAGTGGCTCTGTCACCAAAACGACAACCTATGCCGACCAAATGTCGACCAACATCGAGGCTGTCGTGGAGACTGCTCGCAACCTGCAAGGAGCCGTTGTAACAGTCAGAGATACGGCCAAGGAATCGGATGGCTGCGTGGCAGAATTAAAACGCGGCGTTGAGCGGTTGGGGGTCCATCTGGAAGTCAACGAACGCAAATTTCGATCATTGACGGACCATGTCCGTGAAATCGGAACGATGATTGAGACCATTGGCGGTATCGCCTCTCGTACGGACATGCTTGCCTTAAACGCGTCCATCGAATCTGTTCGGGCGGGAGAACATGGAAAGGGATTTGCCGTGGTGGCTGACGAAGTACACCGACTCGCCGAGCAAACGGCACACGCCACCCGTGAGGTTGCCGCGATGCTGGAATCCACTCAACTTGAAACGCGTGAGTCGATCAGGGACATCACAGCGGAACGACAAGAAGTTGAGCGCGAGATGGAGCGGGTCGGGTCCGTTCAAAAAGTGATCGAAAGTGTCATTGAAGTCTCGAATGACTCGGCCCTCCAACTCGGAGAGATTCCCACCCGCACAGATCAACAACTGTTGACGATTCGAAACATCATGCTCGCGGTCGAGCAGATCGCCAACATCACGAAATTGACCCGTAGCCAGGCGGAGAAAGCTCGCTGGACCACGAAAGCGCTGTCCAAGATCACTTCCCAATTTGATTCGGTGTTGGCTCCGCTACGCGGTTGCGCCGACCGGCCGTCGCAGACAAGCTCAGCGGCGCCAGCTCAGGTTCTCGCGGACGCCTCGTTCGATGGCCAACGTCGTCCTAACCAGGAATCGAATCTCGCCGACCCGGCGCTAGAAACAAGGCAAGAAGAGTTGGAGGCCGCGGTTGTCCGCTAAACGGCGAATATGAATACACAGCAGCGAGACATCATGACTGGTCGCGACCCACTGGCATTGGTGGTAGCGTCGCTCGAAGATTTCGACTTTCGTCTAGAGCCACTCAACGTTGCTGCTGAATCGCTACGTGTGGTAGCTGAGTCCGCCGGACAGGCGTCGCAACACGATGTCGCGCAGTGTGCCAACTTACTTGCCCGGATCCTCGAGATTCTCGTCTGGTCTGGTGAAGGGCAGCAGTGCACTTCCTTTGACGGAGCCAAGGAGATTGCTGCGTTCATCAGCTCGGCGACATTCACGCTGCGCTCCGCCTTGGACGACGAACCTGGCTCGGTGCAACAGATTGAAGAGACGATCTCTGACGCCAGGGCACGTTGGGGCGAATGGATTGATCTGCTAGACGATGGCGTCGGACCAGCCAGCGCAGCCGAGTGTCCGGCGGACGTGGACGAGCAGTCAGTTTCCGATGAAGACACCGACGAAGAGCAACTCGATGCCACGTCAGCGGAGGAGTTGGGACGGATTCTGGCCGCAGTCAGTCACTGCGCGAAGCCTCCGGAAACAGGCGAAGACGCTGCTGGCAAATCGCCTGGCGGCTTGGACATTGAACAGTCTGTCGTCGCGGAAACAGATTCAGGTTTGCAGCCCCTCCTACATCCACCGCCTGTGCAAACCATCGAAATGGAGCCTGACCTTCTGGAGGCCTACCTCGATGATGCAGTTCGATGTCTTGCATCGCTGGAAGCGGCCACATTGAGTCTTGAACAGGATCCGCACGATCGTCGAAGTCTCCAACAGTTATGCCGAGAACTGCACACGATGAAGGGTGCCTCGGCAAGTGTGGGTCTGAATGACCTCGCGAGCTACTTGCACGCTGTCGAAGAATCTGTGCAGACCGCCTGTGACTCACAGGACGTCTCAGTCGATGTAGAGCAAGTCTTAACAAGCGTCGACACGATTCGTGACCACATCACCAAACTAGGCTTGAATCACCCACCGGACGGAACCAATGACATAGCTTCGGCTCCTGAGCCGCGTGGACAGCCCGCATTCGAGGAAGGCGGAAGGGACACTGAGGAGACCATTCGCATCAAGGCGTCACAACTCGACCGCTTGATGGACATGCTTGCCGAGTTGGTAATGCTCCGGAACCGTCGCGAGTCGCGAGTTGCCGAACTCCAAACATTCAACGACGACCTGATGCAATGCTCCAGCAGACTCCGCATCGAGGCGGACAACATTGAACGCACGATGGATGCGCGCCAACGGCCTCCACTAAGTGAACTCGCCTCGGACCTCCTAGAGACGACACGAAATCAGCGTGAGATATGCGAGCGAATATCCGAGGAAAACATTGCCGTATCGGGTTTCATTCGCAACTTTCGACAAGAGTTGACAGAGCTCCAGCGGCTCCCGGTCGCCGGTTTGTTTCTTCGGTTGCAACGCGCTGTCCGGGATGCAGCCCACCGAGAAGGTAAGAAAGTACAACTGCAGATGCTGGGCGAGCACGCCGGGCTGAAACGTACGTTGCAAGAGCGACTCTATGAGCCGCTCCTGCATATTGTCCGCAATGCTGTCAGCCATGGAATCGAGTCAGAATCGTTACGAATCGCTGCCGGCAAGGACCCCATTGGGACTATCGTGCTGGAGGCGCTGGGGGGATCGAATCTGCTGGTGCTGGAGATTCGAGACGACGGAAAAGGCCTGGACTATGATGCGCTCCGACGTCGTGGTGTCGAGCAGGGACTGATTGCCCCACAGCAGCCAACCAGCCGCGAGGAGTTGGCGCAACTCATCTTTCATCCCGGATTCTCCACTAAAGCCAAATCGAGCGCAGTCTCTGGGCGAGGCATCGGCATGGACGTGGTTGCCGAGTCGCTTAGCCGTATGCGGAGTTGGGTTGACGTTGAGTCCGTGCCCAACCAGGGAACCCGAATTCGCCTCTCGATTCCGCTGCGTTCGGTAATCGAACATACGATGGTGTTCCGGGCTGCCGGCCAACTATTGGCAGTTCCAATGCAGTTCGTACACTGCGCTGGTGAAGCCCGGCCGGCAGCGTCCGCCCCCCACGATACAGGCAAAATGGGCGACTTCCAGGCAACCGATCTCCCAGCAATTCATATCTCCGAACTAATCGCTGATGGGCAACCCGCCCTGGATTCCGGACAGCGTCTCGTTCTTGGATATAGCCGACGAGTGCTTGCGGACAACCAGGCAGACGCGGCACCTGATACCACGTTTTCCGGCCGAGGCCGTCGATTCGAGTTGCTCGTCGACGAGATCGTTGGACCAGAAGAAGTCGTCATTCGCCCGCTTCCGTCATTGCTTCGACATCAGGACCTGTTCTCCGGAATCACACTGTCTGGCAGAGGAAAGGTGGTCCTGTTGTTTGACAGCCGGCGCTTGATCGATCTCGGACTGCGCCGTGCTCGCCCACCGCAATGTCGACCGGCTCAACCATGCATCGATTCCACAGGCACAATCTCGTCGATGAGGGTCCTGGTTGCCGACGACTCGATCAGCGCGCGGCGGTGCCTTGTCCGTCTGCTTCGACAGCATGGGTTGGAAGTAACTGAGGTTTCGGATGGTGTTGAGGCGATCGAGCAACTCCGCTCGCACCAGTTTGCAGCGGTGTTCTCGGACCTTGAAATGCCGCGTGTCGGTGGCCTGGAAGTCCTCCGTGAGATCGCGACAACTCAAGAGACGAATCGCGTTCCAGTCGTGATCGTCAGTAGTCGCGACGACGAAATAATCCAAACTGAAGCGCGAGAACTTGGAGCAAGTGCCTACCTGATCAAACCGGCTGTTGAGAGTCAGATCGCCGCTGTCGTGAAATAGCTTGGACTCACACATGTTTCGAGTACAGAAGGAGAAAGCAATTGAGCCAAAAGACAATCCTAGTCATTGATGACAGCACGACAATTCGTCGGCTCGTCGACCGGTGTTTGACAGCGGCCGGCTTCCGCGTTGTCGCGGCGGAGACCGCCGAGCATGGGCTGCAGCTACTTGAGGAAGTACGCCCTGACCTGATCATCTTGGACCACCAACTACCTGGTACGACAGGCACCGAAGTCTGTAAGGAGATCCTCAAACTGAGCGATGTGGCGGACACCCCGGTCCTCGTCAGCTCGACCCTACGTAATCGCGCTTATGCAGAATATGCGGAACTTCCCAATGTCGTGGATATGCTTCCGAAACCCTATAGTGACGAGTTGCTGAAGACCACCGTCGAAAACGCGTTGGAAACCGGAACATTGGTGGTCAAGTCGCAGTCCCAGGGCACCGCCGTTCCGGAAGTCATGCAACAGCTGGGTGAGCCGGATATCTCCGGTCGTTTCGCCAGTTTTCGAATCCGTGAGGTGCTTGACTTTCTGAATAACTCGCGCCGAAGCGGAACGCTGGAAATCGATGGCGACGGATATCGAGTCTTCTTGTACTTGCAGAATGGCAGAATCGCCGGGGTCTCGGCACATGGGATCGATGTGGATCAGATCGCAAGCTGCCTGCCCGATTCACTGCAACAATTTGCACCAATCTTGAGCCTGACAGTTGGAGGCAAAGCAACCAGTGAGTTGGACGGGATCGTCGAACTCTTGAATCGCAATGTCGTCGATCCTCGGCTCTTGCGTAAGTTGCTTCGGCATCAGGCTGCACTGCTGATTTGGCGTTGTTTCGGTGATGATCTCAAGGAGTTTCGTTTCACGCAAGGTGCGCCGTTGCCTTCTCTGGTCAGCCAACTATCGCTTGACAGTAGTGTGGTGGCGCTTCTCATTGAGGGCGCCATGCGATGTGATGAAGCAGAACTGCCCGCTGACGAGAGCGATCACGTTTACCTGCGGAGTACGCCGCGGGGGCAGAATTTGGACCGCGGCGGCACGGCCGCGAAGCATCTGAAGCTACTGGCCGCGTTGACAGAGAGACGCTCGGCACAGCAAGTGGCCGACCAACTGGGCTGGAGTTCCGACGAGGCGCGCCGCGTTCTACATGCGTTTGTGTTGGTGGAATTAATAGAACGTCATACCAAGAGCGATGCGCGTCAGATTGTCGTTTTTGATGCCGATCCCGAAACTGCAGGGCATTTGCGAGCGAATTTGGACGGAGGCGAACAGCGCTATTTTGGCAAGGTCGTCGGGGATCAATTCACAATGGACCTGGTGCTGAAACGCGCCGAGCCGGAGGCGATCGTCTTTGCGATTAGCAACGCCGAGGTATACGAAACGCTTTGCGAACTGAGACGCTCGCCGGGTCAGCCCCTGGCAGACATCAAGTGGATCGGGCTCTTTCCAGCGGACGTCGATAAGCAAAGAATCCTTGAACATATGAGCAAGCATGGAGTGGACCTCGACGCCACGCTCGATCATCCCGCCAGTGCCGAAGACCTCTTTAGTGTGCTAGACGAGGTCTTTCAACGGCAGGAACGAATCTGTTCGGAAACCGAAGAACATGCCACCGGCGAAACAGCTGTCGAACCAGTTGTTAGTGCTGGAACTGCATAGGAGCCCCTAACGTGCAAGCCGAAATCACAACACCGAACGGTGCCGTCGGAGCGAACCAACGTGCCCTGATTCTGTCCGTGACGGGGGAGAATGGGTGGGTGACGGAGTATCGACTGATGATGGAAGCAACTGTCATCATCGGCTCAGCCAGTCAGTGTGGATTGTCACTTGTCGGTGATGATGTTTCCGCGATGCACTGTTCCCTCCGTTGGGACGAAAAGGGAATCTGGCTGGAAGACTGGAGTTCTCGCAACGGGACATTCCTCGATGGCGAGAAAGTAACGTCAGAAGTGCCGGCGGAACTGAGAAGCACGATATGCGTTGGCACCTACACCATTAGTCTCGGTTTTGATGCGCCCCAACCGTCCCAGGCTGACGCAGCCACCAACAAAACTGCCGGGGCCGGCGACCTTACCGATCCAGAGGTCGAATTGAGCCCGCTCGCATCTTTCACGAACCGTCCCGTGGCCTCGGAAGATGTCTCGGCAAAAGTTCCAAACCTCGTCCGAGAGTCATCTTTACCTGTCGCGCACAATGGGGGCCCGGCTAGAGTTCAAAGTGATGCCTGTGACCAGGAAACCTTCGATATTCTTCGTGCAGAGATCGAGCAACTACAGTTTGAGGCCGCCGAACGCGACGCTCAGTTGGCCGAAGCCTTGGCTACGGAACATGAATCTGAAACGACGGTGGACGGGGATTCCGTCAATCAACTCATGGAGCGACTCGAGGCACTGCTCGACGAACTTGATCGAAGCGACGAGCGCATGGCCACCCTCGAGGAACTTCTCCGGGTGACCGAGGAGGCGAACCGTGATGAACGCGAAGAGCGGCGCCAGATGGAGTCCTGGCTCGGAGATATTGAATCTGTCTTCAGCGAGCATGAGGCGACGTGGAATGCGGAAATGACGGAGCTCAGAAACCGCACGACTGCCATCGCCTCCGAACGAGACCAGCTCTTGCAGCAAATGACGCAACCGGCGGCAGACGACCATGCCGAACAGGAAGCGGAAGAAATTGTGAAACTGCGACTTCAAATCAAACACCTGCAACAACGGGTGGACGAGGCAACGGCTTTCGGAACGCGTCAGCAGGAAGAACTTCGACGACGTGAAGCGGAGCTTGACGAGGTAGCCAAGACGGAGAACACGCATCGCGAGGACCATCTCAAACTTGCCGCGGAACGAGCCTCCTTGAGTCGGATGCGTGCCGAGATGGCCGCCGAACAGAGGGATGGCCAACAACAAATGCAGGACGCGCGAACCGAGACCGTTATCGACAGTCGAGTTCGCGGGTTTCGTCAGCACTTGCGTGAGATTCACGACGAGGAAAACCAGGGGGACAACGAGCAAAGTTTGTCGAGTCGAATCTCGCGGCTCTGGAAGCGAATCGATGCACATCGATAGTCCGGAATCAACCATCGCGCTGACCTAATTGATGAGCTGAAAATGGGTGAACTACAAGTCAATCAAATGGATCAAGCAGCAGAGAAAGTCTTGACTCCGCCTGGCAGTGACGGGCTTGACGGCGGCGGCCAACTCGAGGCCGGTGGCAGAGAGGAGTCGATTCTAGCGAGGCAGGTGGCAGAATTTCGACAAGAACGCGAACGCTGGGAACTTCATCGCCAGCAAGAGGTAGAACGACTGCGAGAAGAAGGCGATCTGTTAGCGGAGGCGTGGCAGCGTCTCGAGGCAGAAGAACGATGTCTCTTGGCGGAGCGCGAGTTGCTCCGCCGAGGCGCGGCCAACCGATTGCCCAATTCAATGCCAGCCGTTTCACAGGCGACGGGAGAGAAACCGCAAACAGGCGGCCACGATCAAGACCATTTGGATTGGCAGCAATTCCAACGGCTGCGACGAGAGTTCCAGAGAAACAATCGGCCTGCGACGTGAGGTCAGGCAGTTCGAGGAGGATAAAGTGATACTCAATTCTTGGATTCGCCGTGCGGCCAGTGTTGCCCACCGTTCATTTGCATCAATCCTTGCGTTGGACTTGAAGTCTGAGTTCTCCGCACCTTCCTTTGCAGATGCCGATAAAGATCGATGTACGACGGGCGAACCATATTGTGCGACTCTGGTTGCCAATCCACCCTTGGATGTTGCGACTCGTGTCGCCGCCTGGAAGACGCTTGAAGAAAGGACTGGATTGGTTCCCGCTGGGGAGACACGCCTAGCGATCGGCCTTGAATCGAGTGAGACTTGGTTCGCTCAATCGATGGATCAGTCGTCGCTCGTCAGCACGGGCGCATTTTACCTTGACCGCTACGCAGTGACGAACGATCAGTTTTTTGAATTTGTAACTGCCGGAGGGTACAACCAGCAAAAACTCTGGCCACCCAAAATCCTTCCGCGTGTCTTACAATTCGTCGACCAGACGGGCCACCCGAGCCCGAAATGGTGGTCTGCCGGCAAGCCTCCAGCTCATAAGCGGAACCATCCAGTGGTGGGAATATCCTGGTTCGAAGCCAACGCCTATGCCCGCTGGTCAGGACAACGATTGCCGACTGCCGCAGAATGGCAACAGGCCGCAAGCTGGTTCTCGGATGGTGCTGCAGGCGAGGCGCGATACCCGTGGGGAGATTCATTCGATCCAAACCGAGCCAACACCTGGCACAGTCGCCACGGTGACACAGTTCCGGTTGATGAATACTCGAGCGGTTCGACACCCAATGGGATCTGCCAACTCATTGGCAATACCTGGGAATGGACGGCCGACGGCCTGGATGGCGGTGATGAGGGCAGCTCACGAATCATCTTCGAACGGACCCACGCTGAAATCCGTGGGGGCGCATACGACACTTATCTTGAAACACAGGCAACCTGTCAGTTTCGGACCGGACAGCCGCTGCTGTACCGTGGAACCAACATTGGGTTCCGATGCTGCATTGCTGCGCGAGACCTGCCAAATCCGCCTGATCCATCGGCCTTATTGGAGATCCGAGAGCTATGACGCGCTACGCCGAACAGTCAGTTTCGAGTTTGCAGTACAACGGGGATGCCTGCGTCTGTTGCGGCGTCCAGTATCCGGGATCTGGTCGTCATTGTCTGAGCTGCCAAGCTCCCCTGGAACTTACACAAACTGCGAGTGCGCGAGGAACGTCTCTCCGATTTGTCAGCATTCTCGGGGACAGCGGGTCGGGGAAGACGGTCTATCTTGGGATGTTGATGGACATGCTTAGCAAGGGCGTTCTCGGGATGCAAGGGGTTCCTCACGGAAGTCACTCGGTGGCGATGCAAGAGAAGACGATTTCCGCCTTGGAATGTCGCTGCTTTCCTGAGAAGACGGTATCTGAAGCAGATCAGTGGCAATGGGCGCATTGCGAGGTGACCAAGGATCGCCGCGCCAAACATACCCTGGATCTCGTTACGGCTGACTTTGCCGGCGAGGCGATCGCTTTGGAAATAGAGCAATCCGGCACGTATCCGGCGATTCGATCGGTGGTGTCGCAATCTGTCGGCGTGTTGTTACTTTGCGATGCGATTTCCGCCAGCCGCGCGCCCCTGAATGAAGACCTCTTCGCGCTCAAGCTGGTTTCGTACATTTCTAATGTGCAGGAGGCCAATTCCGTGGGCAGGAAGGATCGGCGAATCAAAACGCCTCTCGCGATTGTCTTCACCAAATGCGATCAATGTCCGGAGGTCCAAGAAGATCCCCAACGATTCGCCGCCAATAATCTGCCGCGGTTATTTCAATTTTGCCAACAAGGCTTCTTGCAGTTCAGCTTCTTCGCCGCTCAAGTTGTCATCAGCAGTGCAACCCGCGTGGATCAATACGCCTGTTCTAGCCATGTGGCGATGCACGTCGAGCCACGCGGAATCGCTGAACCCATCGCCTGGATTATGAAGCCGTGTTAAACGATCAAAAGTCTATCTTGGTCGGGCAGGCGGTTTTTACATCATCCCGAGGAAGTGGCGGGCGCGGGTACCATCTGGTCGCCCGCTCGCCCGAGATTTGCGAACCACTTGCCAGACACCTATCACGTTGGGGACCCGCTCATGGTTCGCTGCTAACGGATGACCGGGACGGCAGCAGCTTCAACTACACACCCATTGACAACGAGTGGGTAACGGTGTCGCGCACATTGTACGGAGGACCGGAGTACAGTCGTCGAGGAACGCTGCAGGTCGTGACAGTCATTCTTGCGCTGCGTTACGAGCAGCTTTCCGGATACGACAACAACCCGTTGATGCTTGCCCGTACGGCAATGCTCTTGGGATATCTGAGGCTTTCGGCCAACCTATCGGAGCAGCTACCTGACCTTCACCTCCCCGCCGCGCCGCCCCATGCCGTGGTCACTCGCCAGAGGCTTGAATCGAGATGCGACGCGCTACTGGTGCGTTCCATTGAACTGCTCAACCAAGGTGACCGGATCGCCTTGAACGCCGAGCGTGCAGCGTCGACAATTCTGGAGATGCTCATCGAAAACACTGCCAAAGCGAGACGATTGCAGTTGAGTTTTACCACAGGGCTCAATCCCTCCCCGGAACGCCTCTTTCGGGTTCATTTGCTTCCTATGGTCAATTCGCGCATCCACAGTCAGCTCACGGCACTCGGCATCCGTTTCGTCGCTTCAACGGCGTAACTCCGTTGGACGATGAGAATCGCAGTTGAGCGTACACCAGTTACAAATGGATCACACGCCTGTGGTAGGTCGAGGTTCAGGCTTGCAACAACGGAATCGCTACAATGACGGAGACGTGTCCTGATTTGTCCGTATCGGCATTGTGGAGAAGGGCTGATGAATGCAACTCAAACCCGTGGATTCTCGTGTCGGCATATGATAGTTCTTGTTACATTGGCCATGACATCGGCGGCTCTTGCCGGATGCGAAAACAACGTCTACGAGTTGGAACTGCGCCCCGAGGCGGAAGGCTTGCAGCGCAAGTTGACGGTCTATCGCAAGCGCACGGTGAATAATGGTCAACAGATAGTCGCACTAGACGCCGAGGAATTGAAGCGTGTCGCCGCTGCCTATTCCCAAGAGATCAGCGCTCAAGAAATACTGGCGGAAAAGCGGCACACCTTTGAGAGCCTGGTTACCGGCGCGATGCCGAACGACATTGGTGGGAACGGCTCTTACATGCGATGGACCACGTCGCTCGGCTCAATGACAACCTATGTCGAGCGATTTCGGGGGCGCGACGACCCGGCCCAACTTGTAACCGACCGACTGGCTGGCGTCGATGAGGTGATCGAACACCTACTCGGATGGGCCGATCTCGAATTGGGGGGCGATCCGCACTTGCCAGCCGTGAGAGAATTCATCGACGGAGAGTTGCGCCGGGATCTCCGGGACCTCAGCGTCTACGCCTGGCTCTACACCGCATCGGTCGGCGATCGCGAACAGGCGCACGAGGAGTTGTCGATTCGGCTCGGCCAGTTCCTTTCCGAACGTGATTACCTGACGCTCGAGGCGCTTCCGCAACTGATGCGGCAATTTCAATCACAGCAAAACGAAATCGAAGTTTTGGAGAGCCTGCGGCCTCTCATCGTGCGCAAGCTTGAGCTGAAAGGACCTCCCTCCGCGACACTGTCCAAGCTGATTGAAAACGTGGCGACACTCGAGGCATCGTTCGCAAGATACGCGAAGACAACCGAACCTTACAAGAAGCTGCACGATTCATGGGAGAAGGCGAAAATCGAGAATCCCGACGTCGAAGAGTCCGATGCCACAGAGATCCTGGCAGAGTCGATGCTGGTGGCGTTTCTCCCGTCGGCCGCTTTACTTGCTGCATCCGATGAACTCGAGCTCAAGCTCACTTCGCCGCTCGAGCCGTTCATGACCAATGGATCGTGGGACGGCGAAGCAAAGCGAGTTTCCTGGTCATCGCCACTCGAACGCGCGGACGCCGAGCGCAAACAATGGCCCACTTTCGCGTACGCGATCTGGAGCGAGCCTAACCAAGAGATGCAGACAAGAATCTTTGGCAAGACCGTGTTGTCTGGAGAACCACTCGCCGAATACTGTTTCTGGCATCGAGCGCTCAGCCAGACGGAGGCGGAGCACTGGGAAGGATTCCTCGGTGATCTGAAACCCGGTAATGGTCAACTTGAGCTCATCAAGACCTTCCGCTTGCCGGACGAGAGCCAGGAGGGCGAGGCAACTTGGTCGAGCAACATGCGAGACTTGTTCGTCAAAGTTCTCGAAAGTGACGAGTAACAGTCGGCGAAACCAAATTGTCACAAACCACCGAGTAGGGGAATTGACTGGAGCGCTACAAGATTCGCAACGAATGGGCTGCCTTTTGATGAACCGTCCCCACGACTTCGGCGATGTTGGACGCGTGCCCATTTATTCGATCAACCAATGCCTGGGCCTTCGCTTCGGGAATGCTGATCAGTAAGCCCCCCGACGTTTGAGGATCGAATACCAATTCCAGCCTGGCTTCGTCCGCTTTGGATTCTACTCGCAACAGGGATATGCAGAAATCGCGATTTGTCTTGTTTGCGCGTGTAAGGAACCCCTGCTTCGATAGCTCCAAAGCGTCCGGCAAAATCGCCAGCCGCTCGAGTTCGATTTCCAGCGAAACATCGCTGGCTTGTGCCATCTCGCAGGCGTGAACAGCCAGCCCATAACCGGTGATGTCCGTAGCCGAACGTGCTCCACATTCCCGGGCGGCGGCGCTTGCCTCTTTATTCAGACGAGCCATTCCGTCTAAAGCCTCCTGCACCGATTCGTCAGAACACTTGTTCTTTTTCATCGCAGTCGTAATAAAACCAGTCCCCAGCTTCTTGGTCAGAACTAACACATCGCCAGGCTGTGCATTTTGGTTGGTCATGAGTTGTGCCCGTGACACCAAGCCCGTTACAGACAAACCGTACTTGATCTCGTTGTCACGTATCGAATGGCCGCCGACGACCGAGCCGCCGCCTTCGTGGACCTTGTCCGTTCCACCTCGAAGAATCTCGTTGAGAACATCGTAACCAAGCTTGTCATCCGGAAAGCACACAATGTTGAGGGCCGTGATCGGCGTCGCTCCCATCGCAAAAATATCGCTCAATGAATTGGCTGCTGCGATTTGACCAAATACAAAGGGGTCATCGACGAGTGGTGCGAAAAAGTCAACCGATTGAACCAACAGCAAATCCGACGCAACCTCGAACACGGCGGCGTCGCTGAACCCTTCGGCCCCGACAATCAGACGTTGGTCCGCGGATTTTGGTAAGTCTCGCACAACCTGTGCGATCGCCTCAGGCGGAATCTTGCCCGCTCAGCCAGCGCACGAAGCGTAATCCGTCAACCGTTTTCGTTTTCCAAATATCACAACAATCAGGCAATTCTGCTAAGTGGCTATCAACGATGGTGCCCTCAAGAACCCGCGTGTTCCAAACAAGTGGTTTGGGCGCTGTTTCGGCACCGGAAGGCAGAAGAGGCAGCGTTAGTGTTTCCATCCAAGTGAATTGGATTCTAAACCAGAACCTCGTTGGGGGCACCCCTAGGCCGCGCCAAAGTTGGCATTTCCTGGTGAACTGAGCTAGTTTTTGGAGGGCAGTTTTGTTTCACTGTTGC
>JASLPZ010000201.1:0-13001 GCA_030744725.1 Pirellulaceae bacterium | reverse complement strand
GAACTTTTCGATCAAGGCCCAGTATTGTTGGGCTCACTTGATACGGGATATGCGGTTCTTGGAAAAGCACCCGGATACCGGATGCTGTTCACGCCCGATCCGCTGGGCGAGCGATTGACGCTGTTGTGGCACAACCACTTCGCGACGAGCAACATCAAAGTCGCGGACGTTAACTTGATGCGGCAGCAGAACGTGATCTTTCGCCAGCTCTCACGCGCTCCATTTGGCGAGATGTTGCGTCGCGTTGCGAAAGACCCGGCAATGCTTGTCTGGCTCGATGCTGACGCCAATCGTAAAAAACATCCGAACGAAAACCTCGCCCGCGAGATCATGGAGCTGTTCTCGCTCGGTGTCGGCAACTACTCGGAAGACGACATTAAGGAAGCCGCGCGGGCACTCACCGGTTGGTCGGTCAACAAGGGTAAGTTCCGCGTCTACGACCAGTACCACGACGACGGCGAGAAGACAATCCTAGGCAAGAGTGGCAAATGGACCGGCGACGACCTCGTGCGGATGCTCGTCGAGCATCCTGCTACGTCGCGACGGCTCGCCTTTCGGATCTGCGGACTTTTTATGGGAGCAAAGCCCGTCGCCGATGACATCATTGACAAGTTAGCCAGGGGCTTGCGCGAACGAGACCTCGACATCGGCTGGGCAATCGAAACCGTGCTGCACAGTGAGGCGTTTTTCTCCGATGACAACATTGGCAATCGCGTGCGAGGGCCGATCGAGTTTGTGATCGGAGTGGCAAGATCGCTCGAAATCACTGATCCGCCGCCGAGCACCTTGCTGCTGGCGGAAGTCACTGCAAACCTCGGGCAGGACTTGTTCTATCCGCCGAATGTGGCTGGCTGGCCCGGCGGTCGATCGTGGCTGACCAGCCGTGCACTCATCGGCCGAGCGAACTTTGCGTCAGCGCTCGCCGTTGGCGAACTGCTCACACCCGCAAAGCCAATCAATGCCACCGCACTCGCCGAGTTGCACGGCTTCACAAAAGCTCAGGACATCGGCTCGTTCTTCGCACAACTGCTGATCGGCCAATCGCAACTGCCCACCGAGCTTCGACCATTTGCCAAAACGCCCAATCGTCTCGTCGCCTCGATTCTAGCGTCGCCCGAAGCACAACTGTCTTGAAGGAGAACAACATGTCACACGCTCGTCTCAATCGTCGGCAGTTCCTGCATCGGTCTTCGCTGATCGCGATGGCGCCAACCGTGCCGGCATTCCTCGGCCGCACGGTCCGCGCGACGGAGCCCAACAATGACGGTCGCATTCTGGTCGTGATTCAGCTCAGTGGCGGTAACGACGGTATCAACACGGTTGTACCGTTTGCCGATGAAGGCTACGCGAAACATCGCGACAAACTGCGACTCAGCACAGACCGGCTGATCAAGGTGAACGATCAAGTCGGTCTGCATCCGGCGCTTCGCCCGGCGGCGAAACTGCTCGAAAATGGACAGCTGGCTATCGTGCAAGGTGTCGGCTATCCGAACCCCAATCGTTCGCACGGTGTGAGTATGGCCATTTGGCAAACGGCCCGCCTCGATCCGGCTGAACACAAGACCTTCGGCTGGATTGGCCGCGCGATGGACAGACACTCGGCGCTGGCTGACGGTTCGGCCCATTCGATTCTCCTCGGCGACGAGGATCCGCCGATAGCACTTCGTGGAAGACGTTCAACATCGGTTTCGCTCGCTCACTTGGAAGAATTGAAACTCAAAGCCAGCACGGGTCTTTTCCGCGCTTCCGTCGACGACAGCAGCGACGACCTTCTCGTCTTTGCGCGCCGTGCTTCTCTCGACGCACGTTCAACCGCTGCTCTGATCGACGAAGTTACAAAGAACTCAGCCAGCGACACCTCTTTGTATCCGAAGACCGAACTGGCCGGTCGCCTCAAGTCTATCGCGCAGCTCATAAAAGCCGACTTTTCCACGCCAGTCTACTACGCCATCCAATCCGGTTACGACACGCACGCCGCCCAACTTCCGACCCACGCTCGTTTGCTGCGCGAACTCGCCGGCGCGATGAAGGCCTTCCTCGACGACTTGCAGGCCGCCGGTCTTTCCAAGCGAGTTCTCACACTCTGCTTCAGCGAATTTGGCCGCCGCGTCAAAGAGAACGCCTCGCTCGGCACTGACCACGGCACGGCCGCTCCGGTGTTGATCGCAGGCTCAAGCGTCAATTCCGGCCCACTCGGCCAGCCGCCCAGCATGACGGATCTAGCAAACGGCGATCTGAAAATGCAAACCGATTTCCGACAAGTCTATGCTACGATTCTCCAAGACTGGCTCGGCGTCGATTCGGCATCAGCGCTGGGAGGCTCATTCGATCGGCTGAGACTGATCGCCAGCACTTAACGTGATGCTTGGTCGGGTGTGCTAGGCCAGAATCAGCTGGTAGTACTCACGTTTGCTTGGGAAGGATCTCGCACACACGCTTCTCTCTCGCGACTATTGTTCGGATCAATGTCACATTTCAACGTCACTTCGCGGCTTGACGCTGGCCGTAGACCGGAGGCTTCCAGTCTTTCGGCAGGCGGCCTTGCGGGCGAACTCCGTAAGCGTCGTCGGGGATCGGGTGATCTTCTGCTTTTTGCAGTGGCACGTCGTCAGGCAGGTGTTTGATTTTGAAATCCTTGTACTGAATCTTCATCTCTGGGCCGACATGAACTTGCACCGCAAGAACGCCTTCCAGGGCACGACCGTCTGCGTGCAGGTCGACTAGATCCGCGGTCATGTGGCCGTCGATCCAGTGCTGGTGGTGATTCCCACGGACCAGCACGCGGAAGTCGTGCCACTGGTCGGAAGTAAACTCTTTGATCGGCACCTGACCGACGACCCACGGTTGCCCGTTGGCGGCGACGATGACACGCTCGCCGGTGTGTGACAGGATGCGGCGTCCTTTCTCTTCGTACAGCATGCCGTTGTAATTCGGGTTGTTAGCGACGACATCGCATTGGTAACCGGTCACGATGTCCAGCCCCAGGTCCGGTCGTGATGTGCCTCGGTACTGAATCCCGCTATTTCCGCCGGCGGTGACTCTCACTTTGACCCTCAAGTCAAAGTTGCGGACGGTCGAGTCCTTCCAGGTGATAAAGCGGTTCATCTTTAGCGAGCCATCGGTGACGCCGGTCAACGCTCCGTCCTGCACCGACCAATACTGCGGATCGCCAGACCAATGTCGGAGCGTCTTGCCATCGAAGACGTTCACAAAGCCGCCTTGATCTGTCCGAATCCCCACCGCGGCAGACGCCTCGGGATGTGGGACTGTCGACGCATTGAAGGTGCCCCGCAGCGGATCGAGTGGACCGCCGAGTTCCTTGACTCGCGCAGTTGTGCGCTCGCGCATCGTCTGCAAGGTTTCAGCGTGTTTGGAGTCGCTTGCCAAGTTGACCAATTCGTCTGGGTCGTTCTTCAGGTCATGCAGGAATTCCTCCCCGCCGTGATCAAAATACCGAACGTACTTGAATCGATCGTTTCGCAAGCCTTCAAACGCGGGGATGCGACTTCGTACGGCAAAATGTTCGTGGAACGATTCGGTTCGCCAGTCGTCAGGTTTCTTGGAAGTGACGATAGGCTGCAGGCTATGTCCCTGATAGCGCTTAGGTACTTCGATGCCAGCCCAATCCAGAAATGTTGCGGGCAGATCCAGATTCAGCGCGATCGCGTCGGTCACTTTGCCTTGTTGATCGCCGGGGACGCGAGGGTCGGCCACAATCAGCGGCACGCGCAGCGATTCATCGTAGTGCGACCACTTGCCTGCCAACCCGCGATTGCCCATGTAGTACCCGTTGTCGGCGGAGTAAACGATGATCGTGTTGTCTGCGAGATCTGCTTCCTTCAGTGCTGTCATCAAGCGGCCGATCGCACCGTCGATGCCGCTTACCATGCGGTAGTACGCCCGCATGTTGGTCCGGTATTTCTCGCTGGTGTTCCATCGCCAGAAATAGCGTTGGCGGTTGATCGTTGTCTTCAAGAAGTCTGGCAGGGAATCAAAGATTTCTGGATTGTTCAGCCGCGGCGGCGCCACATCGATCTCCTCGTACATCCCGTCGACGGCGCGCGGCCAGGGAAAATGGCCGATCCCCGGTCTGCGATCACCGTCTTCGGCGTGGCACGCATTGAACCACATGTTCAGAGCGAACGGCTTGCCTTTGGGTTGCGACTTCACAAACTCGATGCCTCGGTCCACGATCAACTCTGTTTCGTGCCGCAGGCTGCCGTCGGCTTGCTTCTTGTAGTAAGGGTTCCGCCCGATTGCCTCGAACCGGTCAAAGTGATCTTCTCGGCGATAGCCCTTGGGCATCTTGGCGTGCCACTTTCCGAAGTATCCAGTGCGGTAGCCGTTTTCGCGCAGGATATCTGAGTACAGAGTCGCCGCTGCGTCGGGGCGTGCCAGTTCCGGGTTGCTTGGCGTGCCGTAGCTTCGCCCCGTCAGGCCTGTCAAGATCGTCGTGCGACTGACCCAACAGATCGAATGGCTGACAAACGCGTTGTTAAACCGAGTACCTCGACGGGCCAGCGCATCGATATTCGGTGTTTGCACGACGTCGTTGCCATAACAGCCTAGTGTGCTAGTCGTTTGATCGTCGGCAAAGAAGAAGACAATGTTCGGTCGCTCGTCGGCAAAAGATGGCTTGAGCGACAACGCCGGTAATGGTAAGAGACACAAGAGATACAGGATTTTTTTCATTTTAGATCGATCGTGAGGTTATCAATGTGAGTTGAACCAACCACCCTGACAAACAATGCACCTGTCGAGTGTTTAGTGTCGAGTGATTAGTTTAGCCTACAAATCACCGGGCGGAAGAACTCGTCCACCAGTCGAACCAGTTCAATGCTGGTGGAAACTCGATGAATTCACCGTCTAATGCTGTGTCAATTCTTGATTTTGGGGTTGAAGAAGAATGGTCGCCTGGCTTGTTTGTCTTTTATCGCTCATCTAAAAAACGTTTTGGTTCGCGGAGCCAACCACGACAATCAGGCTCGACAACCTTGATTCTTAGTCTTGACAGACTAGCAGCGAACAGTGATTTGTCGCCATTGTAACGTTGTATACCCGTTAGTGCGATTAGCGACGCTCGGACACATCCGCCGCGCAGCGAGCATCTTGTTGAACGAATCTCCGCCGGATGATAGGATCGCAACAGCGCGTCAGCATACCAACCCAAATGGTCGGGAGGTGAAGCGATGGCCCGAGGCGTTTCGCGACGAGAATTGCTGCGACGGGGTACGAGCGCGGCATTGGCCGCCGGTATGGCCGGCTCGCCTGTATTAGCAGACGAACGCCCGGGGCCGATCGGCGAGTACCGCCGCGGCGGGATGCTCTACCGCCGGCTGGGCGGAACGGATCTGTTTGTTTCAGCTCTCTCGTTTGGGTCTCACATCAATCCCGCCTACCGAATCGGCGCCAAAAACGGCAGTACGCTCAACGAAGAAGGCCAGGCCCTTCGCGATCGTCACATTGCCAGGGCGATGGACTACGGCGTCAACATGGTTGACACGTACGAGAACGCTGGCCAGTGGCAGCCGATGGCCCAATTGGCGAACAATCGCCGCGACAAGGTGTTGGTATCGATCTGTCGCCAGTTCCCAAACTTTGTCGGCAAGAACATCGACGATGCGGTGCGGCTGTTCGGTCATGTGGACCTCTACCGCATCTATGTCGGCGACGGAGCGGGCGTCGGCGACAGCCTTCTCGAGGATTGGGACGTGATGCGGAAGGCGAAGCAGGCTGGCAAGATTCGCGCTATCGGTATCTCGACTCACAGCGAACGCATGATGCTCAGCGCGCTCGACGAACTCGAGGGGCTGGATTACATCATGTTCCCGTACAACTTCATCCACGCGCGGGCGGATTACATCGACGTCTTGCCGAAGGCCATCAAGCAGCGGGTCGGATTGATCGCGATCAAGCCGCTCGCGGCCGGATCGATTGTCAAGCTGGATCCGAAGGCCCCACAGGGCTCGACGCCAGAAAACACAAAGATTCAGTTGTATCAGAAGAAATATCGACCTGTGTTACCGGCCGTCGCCGAAAAACTCACGGAAAGTTTGAACCGTCTTCCTGATGAATCGCTATGCCAGGCTGCCCTGCGGTTCGTCTACTCGCGGTCCTTTATTACCAGTGCCATGCCCGGCATGTTCCAGGAGCACGAATTAGACGACAACTACACGGCGTTGCAACGCCAATTGAAATTGAGTCACGCCGAGCGCGACGTTCTCGACGCGGCCCGCAAGCTCAGCAACGCACGCGGCCCAGGCTGGTTGCCGGCGCACTACCGCTGGCTCGATCAGCGGTGGCGGGTTTGAGCAATGACGCGGCGAGCCATTCCCTGGACAACGCTGTTTCTACTCGTGGTTCTTGCGATTCCGCTGATTCACGGGGCAGTCGAAAACTCCATTCTTGGCGTCGTTGCGGCAGACGACCAACCGCAGTCGGCTCGCGAGACAACGACAGCGCACAAAGTACCAACCGAGTTCAAGCAGGCGGGTGTCTGTGCCCGGTGTCACGTCATCTCCGTGCTGGAATGGGGCATTTCTGCTCACGTCGAGGCTGAGGCTGACTGCCGTAAATGTCATGGTCCAAGTCGCGGGCATGTCGACAACGAACGGAACGAGATAAAACCGGATCGTCTTCCACGTGGCGAGGCGATTGCCAAAAAGCTATGTGCGGATTGCCACGAAACGGGCTGTCCGGAAACGCTGCAAGTCCAAACTTGCAAGAAGTGTCACCATGTGCACGCCTTGATCAATCCTTCTCAGCCGCCGACTGCCAGGGACGATCGGCTTGAGGAACTGCTGTCACGCTGGCAGCATTTCGAGAGCCGGATGGCCGATGCGGAGGGACACGTCAAGCAGCAGGACTTTCAAGCTGCACAGGCAGAGTTCCGTGAAGCGCTAAAGCTGATTCCGGGCAACCACCGTGCGCAGCTGAAACTCAAAATGTGCACCCGGCGGCTCAATCCGCAATTGCCGGGTTTTCTGGTCGTCGGCAAGGAGTTCGACGCCGAAACGGGACTCCCGCGTCAGGTCCGTGTTGCCGATTTGGATGTGAGCATGATGCTGGTCGCGCCCGGCGAGTTCGACATGGGTTCGGACAGGCTGACCGATTCCCGCCCGGTGCATACTGTCCGAGTAGACGCTTTCTACCTTGGCCGATACGAAGTGACGCAGGGCCAGTGGCAGACGATAATGGGCGAAAACCCCAGTGCGCATCAGGGCGACGGTTTTCCCGACGCCAGGCGCATGCCCGTCGAGCGCGTCTCTTGGAACGATTGCCAGGAGTTTTTACGGCGGCTCAATGCACGCATTGCGGGCAGCCAGTTCCGTTTGCCGACCGAAGCGGAATGGGAGTTCGCCTGTCGTGCTGGTGGAGAAGAACCGCAGGGTGGCGCGGATTCCAGTGAGATAGTTGGCCGGCGCGCCTGGTACCGTGCCAATTCGGCGCGCGTGGCAAATCCCGACAAGCTGTTTCTTCAGATCGACGCCTACTCGCCCAGACCCGTTGGGATGCGGCAGCCGAACGTTTGGAGCTTCTACGATATGCAGGGCAACATCGCCGAATGGTGCTCGAGTCTCTTGCGTCCCTATCTTTACGACACGGCGGACGGCCGCGAGTCAGTTTCCGCCAAAGGTATGCGTGTTCTTCGCGGCGGCGGTTTCGCCGACGGGGCAATGTCGCTCGATCCAGCCCTGCGTCACGCGGAGCGCCCCCATCGGCGCCTCCGTTGGAACGGTCTGCGCCTGGCCCGAGACGTGCCGAGCTTGTAGCCGCAGAGCCGATAACGACACGACAGTGAACAACAAATGACCAAGGACCAGCCAATGAACAACTGTCGCATCTGTAGGACGGGCACTCCTGCCCGTCGGCAACAATCAGACGGGCGAAAGTGCCCGTCTTACAGTCCTTTCGCGATAGCTGTTTCTTGGCAGACCGAGGCGGAATCTCGGTATCCTCGACGTTTGAGGCAACTGGTTCGGGTAACTGCCGTTCTTTTCGTGTGTTGCGGCTTGATTCCAGAAGGTCTCGCCGCGAATCGTTCGGATGAATCCGAGCGACCGAACATCATCTGGATCATGGCCGACGATCTCGGTTACGGTGATCTTGGTTGTTATGGCGGCAGCAAGATTCAAACTCCGAACATTGATCGTCTCGCGACGGAGGGAATGAGATTTACTCAATGCTACGCCGGCAGCACGGTTTGCGCGCCTACTCGATGCGTGCTGATGACTGGCAGGCACACTGGCCACTCGACGGTGCGCGGCAACTCGGCGCGGTTGCCCGATC
This sequence comes from Pirellulaceae bacterium, assembly GCA_030744725.1. Lineage (GTDB taxonomy): Bacteria > Planctomycetota > Planctomycetia > Pirellulales > Pirellulaceae > ARS98. Next base: position 4,712 of record JASLPZ010000201.1, on the reverse strand, counting down.
GCAGTCGTCTGCTCGTGCCGCTGAGGCCGGAGGACGTGACCGTCGCGGAAGTCTTGAAGCAGGCTGGATACGCTACAGGTGTGACCGGCAAGTGGGGCATCGGCGAGCGCGGCTCGACGGGTGTGCCCAATGCCCAGGGCTTTGACCAATGGTTGGGCTTCCTGAATCAGAAACATGCACACGGTTTCTATCCTGAATTCCTGTGGAAGAATCGCAGTATCCAGATCATGGACGGAAACCGCGGCGGTCATCAGCGCCAATGGGTTCACGATGCCTTCAACCAGTTTTCACTGGATTTCATCGATCAGCACCGAGACGAGCCGTTCTTCCTCTATGTTGCGTACACGATACCGCACGGCCGTTACGAGATTCCGAGTGACGCTCCGTATTCCAACCGCGACTGGCCGCAGAGCATCAAGAACTACGCCGCCATGGTCACTCGCATGGACGCAGACGTGGGCCGTATCATGCAACGACTTAAGATATTCGAGATTGACAAGCGGACGATCGTTTTCTTTACGAGTGACAATGGCGCCGAGGTTTACTATTTTCGCCGAAGCGGGGAACTCGAACAGTACGAGTCCATTCTGAATAGCTCGCATCCTCTACGCGGCTACAAGCGCGACCTCACTGACGGTGGCATTCGCGTCCCGATGATAGTCCGCTGGCCAGGCCAGATAGAACCAGGGACCAAGAACGACTTCATGTGGGCTTTTTGGGATTTCTTGCCTACAGCAGCCGATCTGGCCGGAGTCGACACGCCGGCCGAAGTCGATGGCCAATCCGTTCTTCCCACACTGTTGGGCAAGCGACAAGATCCACATAAGTTTTTGTATTGGGAGTTCTTTGAACGCGGCTTTCAACAGGCCGTTCGTCACAAGCAATGGAAAGCTCTGCGTCTGCAACAGAACTCGCCGCTGGAACTGTACGATGTCGTCAATGATCTTGCCGAGAAAAATGACGTCGCGGCTCAGCATCCCGATGTCATTGCACGAATCGAAGCGTATTTGAACACGGCAAGATCGGTTTCGCCCTATTGGCCGCCTGCGAAGTGAGTTGCCCCTACTGTACTGCTCCAGCGATTCTCTAGGACACTCCTAAAGGGATCGATACACAGACGTTCCCATCCAGACTGGTTTTAAGGAATCGCTGGACCAGCATACCCACTACCGTCGCGACCCACGCGTTGACATCTGCAACTGAGCGGTCAATCCCGATCATCGGCGAAGTCGCGACTGCAACGTCATTGGAATCTCCAAGCGTTTGCCGTTGCGATTGACGTTGAACGTGATTCGCTCGCCGACTTTGTAGTTCAGTCGAACATAGACGTTGAACTGCAACATCGTCATCTCGAGCTCCTTCCCGTCGATGCCGATGATAATGTCCCGGGCGTGAATACCGGCCTTCCGTGACTCTCGGGGAACGAAGTCACCCTGACTGAAAGCCAAACGTCTTGGCGGCAGGCCCAGTTCGCGCTTTTGCTCCGCCGTCAAGTCTCGGCCGTAAACTTGGGCTTGAGGCTCCAGTCCCCACATTGAGCCGCGCCACGAAATGTCCGATTCTCGCCAACCGTTTTCCAGCGCCAGCGTCCTGGTCAGCGTTCGGTCGCCCCGCGTCCAAACCGCCACAAGTCGTCCGGACTTGGGGGCTCGGTGCAACGCGTACTGCGCGTCAGCGTACGAGGCCACGTTGATCTCGCCCAGCCGAAGCAACACATCATTTTCGCGCATTCCCGCGGCGGCGGCTGATGAGCCTGGCAGAATGGCGTCAATTCGATCGCCTTGTTTCCGATCCAACACCAGCCCGATATTCTTGGGGGGCGGATAGACCCAGACTTCGTCCTTCGACCACTTGTTCGCCAGTGCCAGACGGTCGCGGTCGAAGTCGTAGACCTGGTGGCAGTGGATGCACTGATCCTTCTTCAATCGCCGCGCCGCCGCGAATCGGTCGACACTGTGAACTTCCTTTGCGAGTCGCTTCGGCTGCGCGTTAGGATCGCGGGCGTGCGCGGCCAGCGCCGCTTCCATCGCGTACGTCAGGCCCTCGATGGACAGCCCCTTGTCCGCCGGCCCTTCGTCGCGGCCACCGTAACGTCCGTAGATGTGTTCGTTGGCGTTCATGAAAAATGCCGCCCACGTCAGGTCGTAGTCAAAATCAAATGTTGTTAGATCCACGCCTCGCATGTTTATGATCCGCATCAGTACGAACTTGTCGGCCAACTTGCTGAGTGTTTTGTCGAGACGAACAACCTGCTCGTCGAAGGAGGAACAATCCCGTCACTCCTCTCAGCGGAAGGTCAAGAGGATCGGTTTGCCGGTGCGGCGTGCAATGAGTTTCGCTCGCTCATAGTCTTTTTCCCATGCAGGTGCGTCGGCCGCATCCACCCCGCTCGTCCAACCACAAAGCCCAACGGCTAATAAACCCAAGATCGTGGCTCGCATGACATGGCTCCCAGTCTCAAGGTGGATTGCTTTTTTGGATAGGAGGTAGCGAAGGAATCGAGATGACGACTCTGTTCATTCCGCAACACCCAACGCCGTCAGTCTAGCCACAACGGCATCACACCGCCATTCTTGTTTGGCGGTTCGACGCCCTCTCCGAGCACGAATCCTCGCGACAGACGGAGTTCTCGGCACGGAATCCGTGCCGGTTTTCGGTCTCCTGCAGTGTAAAGGGCATCTCGTATGTCATAGACTGGCAAACTGCGTACCATTCCAAACAGGCAGAGGAACCCGTGTCGATGCGAATACTCACCGGCTGGGCGTTTTTGTGGACATCTGTGCTGGCGATCGTGAGTGCGGATGTCTCGGCGGTTTTATGCGCCGAAGGGCGATCGCCGGCCGCTGGCATTGAAATCACTGTATCCGATAGGGTACTGCACGAGATCGATCCACGGCTTTTCGGTCAATTCATGGAACGGCCCAGTTGGGGCGAAATCGGCCCGGAAGCTGCTGTGATTCCCGGTACCCACAAGCTGCGTCCGAAGGCCAAGCATTTGCTTCGCCGGATGCGGGTCCCGCTGGCACGGTTTCCCGGTGGGACCGACGTCGACTATGTCGACTGGCTCGACATGATTGACAATGTGCCCGGCCGCGTGGGTGGAAGGCCGATCACGACTGGCCATCGCGGTGACCAGGTGACCAACAACTTCGGCTACGACGAGTTCCTGCAACTTTGTGAGGAGCTAGAAGTGGAGCCGATCCTGGTCGTGAACTTCCGCGATGGGCTACTCGACCAAGACGGTCCGCAGAAGGCCGCGACGCACGCGGCGAAGTTGGTTGCTTACTGCAATTCCCCCGTGGACAACGACCTGCCCGAAGAACTGGCCGATTGGCCGGCACTACGAGCCAAGAACGGCCGTCCGGCAGCTTACAAGGTGAAGTACATCCAGATCGGCAACGAGACTTGGGCCTTCTCGCGCAAGATCGATCAAGACCGCCACATCGCCGCATTGGGAGTGTATATCCAGGAGATCCGAGCGGTCGATCCGACCGTGCAAATCATCGTCGACGGCCAACCTTCCGACCTTGCAGCGGAGGTGCAGCGTCAGCTAGGCGAACGAATCGCCTACTTTGCCGTGCACCACTACCAGCCATGGCAGATCAGCGAAATCCAGCGGGCTGGCAAGCCGGTCGAAGCGAAGAACCTGTCGACACGAGACATCTGGTACGCCTGGGTGACCGTCCCTCGGATCGACACAGCCGGTCAGTCCGTCCTCGTCCGCGACGAACTGAACCAAGCTCGGGAGCTAGGCTACCGCGTCGCCATGACCGAATGGAACTGGAACGGCTGGTGGGCGCGATCGATCGCCAATCGCACGGAGCCTGCTTCGCTGTATACGAAAGGAGTTGGGGCGGCAGGAATCCTACACGCCATCATGCGGCAGGGAGACGTCGTCCGGCTCGCTGCTCAATCGATGTTGATCGGTGATCGCTGGGGCATTCACGCCATCTACTGCGACCGCGACGGCCGCACTCCACCCTATATGGTACCCAGCGGGCAAGTCACCATGCTCTACTCCTGGTACCACGGGCATGAGCGGTTGAAGGTCGATCTGGCCGGCGTGCCGCGCTACGCGCAGCCGTACCGCATGGCAGGAAACGCCCCGGCCCACAACGTCGCGTTCCTCGACGTACTGGCCACTCACAATGACAAGACGCTCTATGTACACGCCATCAACCGGCACTTTGACCAGTCGTTATCGGTGCAGATCGATGTCTCCGCATTGACACAGCAGCCCGGGCAGCACGGAATGCTGCATACACTCGAAGGACGCCTGAGAAACACTCCCGAGCCTAGCGAGTCACCGGCACCGGGGAGGATCCGGGACGAGGCGTTCGACATAGGCAGCAGTCGATTCCAGGTCCGACTGCCGAATCGCTCGGTAAGCGTCATCGAAGTACCTCTCTTGCCCAGCAAACCCGTTTTGGGGAGAGAGTGAGTCCGTTCGCACGGCAGGCAACCCGGATCCTGTATCCTTGATCTGTTGACGTATCGTGAGAATCATAGATCGGTCCGACGAGTTGATGACACGCGAAAAACATCTATTGCCGACACTGTCGAAGGCGACAACGATGAATGCGAGTCGAGCTGTTCTATTGGTACAGCATTATGGCAGCGGAGTTTACGAAGCATCTAAGCAGTGTTCGATCTTTTATTGTCGTCTTTCGCTCCGCGAAAGCACGTTCCTTTCGCGGAGCGAAAGGCGACTA
>JASLPZ010000200.1:0-13016 GCA_030744725.1 Pirellulaceae bacterium | reverse complement strand
TAGCGTTACGCGTTTCACACCACGTAAACTAACAGGAGGCTGCGATTTAGGCTTCATTGAACGGTATTGGGGCTAGTGGGGGAATAGTGAGGGGTGCGTCGTGTCAGGCCATACGTTGGTTTTCGACGGATCAGATCCGTGCACTTGCTGTAGGCGGCGCAATTGGATCCTAACACGCGATGCGCAATTCATCGCAAGGGGAATGGTAGCCCTTGGTTGCTCGTGTGTCACGCCTTTCGTCGGCACGTTAGGCAGTCTTGAGCCGATTGACTGGCGACTCATCGAAACGCACTGTCCCGACATGCTCCGCGTAGCGGTTTCAATCAAGGCCGGTCGAGTTGCCCCATCGCCGATGGAATTCAGTGGTAGGTTCGGCGGCCTGGGAGTTGGAGTCAACTTCAGCCACGTGATTAGAAACGCCGGCCCCAGAGTCGGTCGGCCCATACATGGCTTTGATTCGGACTGCGGACTGCCGAGATGGAAAAACGAGTGAGAGGAATTTCATCGGTCGGTCGGCGACGGCACTTAAGGTCAGAATGGTTCTTGACGCCGAGCGACATTCGGCGGTCGCTATTTGGACTCAGCAACGAGGAATCGCGAAACCACTTCTTCGTCGAGCGTCACGCCCAGACCAGGCCGATCTGAAACCGTGATATAGCCGTTCTCAGCTTGAACACGTTCATGACAGAGTTCGTTGCGGATCGGCGAATCCTCGACACAATCTTCGAATAGAAACGCGTCGCGGCAGGTGCATAACCAGTGCAGACTGGCAGCGGCGGTAATTGGCGAGGTGTAAAAGTGGTTGCAAGGCCTCGCTCCGGTCTCTTCAATTCGTGCTCGCAAATATGACGCTTCAGTAAAACCGTTGCGTGCTAGATCCACCTGGTAAACGTCCAGCGCGTGCTGGTCGATCAGTGGACGGAACGACTCGCGACCGCACTCTCCTTCGCCGGCGGCAATCGGTACAGGAGAACGATCACGCAGCCACGCATAGCCGTCAACGTTGTCCTCCCGCAGCGGCTCTTCGAGCCATTCGATTCCGCAGTTTGCAAACGCCTGGGCCCGCCGAAGCGCCGTCCGAGTATCCCAAACGCAGCCCGCATCAATCAACAACGTGGCATCACCGACGCCCTCACGCGCACCGCGAACCAGATCGATGTCGACAGTCTCACTCTCACCCATCGGCTCCCAACCAAACTTGACTGCCTGGTAGCCAGCCTCGGTCCAGCGTTGCCCGATGTCCGCGGTTTCGCTGCCGTCTCGACCAAACAGGATTGATGCGTACGCCTTGATGGAGTCGTGTTGTTTTCCACCTAGCAGCCTGTGGATCGGTTCGCCAAAGTGTTTACCCTTGATATCCCACAGGGCGAGATCGACAGCCGCCATGGCGGCAATAGTTACCGAGGTCCGTCCGAAGTACATCGTGCGGCGATACATCTTTTGCCACAGTCGTTCGGTTTCTAGAGGGTTTTCTCCGATCAGAATCTCGCGAAGGCCGCAGGCAACGTTGTGACTGAACGGTGCATCAATAATAGAGCGAACAACTTCGGGCGAAGCATCCGCCTCTCCGATGCCTTCCAGGCCGGAATCCGTGCGGACTCGAACGATGCACGCATCCTGACTGCTCGCGGTCTTGGCTTCGACGGTGGGGACGCGGAGAACCTGGCAGGCAACTTCGGTGATCTTCATATTATGGGTTCAATCATTTTATAGTAGGATCTTACTTTGGTTGATGTCACGAATTGGCATTCTATCCTCCGCGGGTAGCGGAACCACCGGACGTCCAATCAAAATGAGCTCGTAGCGGAATCGATGCGTTCGGTTGCGGCAACCTGTCAGTGGAAAACGAACCACCTATACTCTCGGAGTCAGGATGAGTATCACAGCCGGGCAGGCCCAATTCTTTGAGGAACAGGGCTATTTGACTGGATTGGATGTGCATGACTTCGCAAAGGCATCCGCAATCCGTGCGGCATTTGACAAACTCGAGGCCCAAGAGGGTCGAGAAAACTGCGAGATCGGTTTGCAGGAACGTCATATCGACCAGCGATTCATCTGGGACCTTGCGTCGGAGGCGAAAATCCTGGATTGCATAGAAGTCGTCATGGGATCGGACATTCTGGTGTTGTCCACACACTTTTTCTGTAAGTATCCCATGACCACAAACAAATTTGTGGCCTGGCACCAGGATGTGACCTACTGGGGATTGGAGCCACCGTTTGCGCTGACGGCCTGGTACGCCGTCGATGACAGCGATGTGGAAAACGGGTGTATGCGAGTCATCCCCGGCTCGCATCGGCAGGGCGTTATGGCGCACGGCGAATCACACCGAGTTGGCAATTTGCTTAGCATCAACCAGGAAGTTGACGTCGATGTCGACGAGAATGATGCGGTCGACTTGATTCTGAAAGCGGGGCAGATGTCGATTCATCACGGCCACCTCATCCATGGCAGCAATCCGAATCAATCTCGACGCCGGCGGTGCGGTCTGACTATTCGCTACTGCCCGCCACACGTCAAACCTGTCGAGGCGAACTCGCTCGGAAAACCCTGGCCGGCAGTGCTGGCGCGTGGCGAAGACCAGTTCCACAATTTCGGCGACTGGGAACTCCAATTCTCACGTTGAGCAAGCCGAAGGCGTCTCCGTGGCATTGTGTGGCCCCAGCTTCGCGAAAGTGTCGCATCGCTTGGCTGCCAAAAAAAAGGGAATTCCGTCAGAAAACTTGACGCTGATGGATAGGACGTCTATACATAGATGATCTACATATGAGCCAGAAAGGTATTGATATGCCGGATACATTTCAACGCGATCTGTTGCGAGGGAGTCTCGATTTGGTGGTCTTGTCCGCGCTTGTCGATGAGGCAAAGTATGGATATTTGATTCAAAATCGGGTACGTGAGGTGAGTCAGGGACGCGTTGATTTGAAAGCAGGCACGTTGTATCCCCTCTTGCATCGGCTGGAAGCTGACAAGCTGATTCGCTGCAAGTGGGATGATTCGACGGGACGGCGGCGCAAATGGTACGCATTGACCGCGGCCGGCCGAAAGCGTCTGAAAGTCCAAGCACAACAATGGCACAGTTACGTCGAGTGCATCGGTCATTTGCTCAGCCCTGTTCCACCGACAGTTCCCAGACCAGCGTAACACAATGTCACAGCATGAATTCGATCAGTTTCTATCGTTGCTCAGCAGGTTGTTGCGATTGAGTTCGTCACAGCGGGAGGCGATTGCAAGCGAGCTTCGCGATCACCTTGAAGAGCGTCTCACGGAGCTGCTTTCTCAAGGCGTTCCGCGTCACAAGGCCGTTGAAACGGCACTCGGGGAATTCGGCGACACGGCAGGGTTGGCCGGCGAGTTTGTTCAGATCTTTCGAAAACAGAGAAGGAGGTGGATGATGCGTATGACCTTGGGTACTGCTGCTGGTTTAGCGGTGTTGGTGATGTTAACGACCGCATTTTGGCCGCATGGCCGATCCAGTGTTTCGCTGGATCACATCGTTGCTCAAGACGATGTTGCCCCCGCGGACGAAGACACGCTATTGGCACCAGCGCCGGACGCCACAAACAGATTCGCTGAATCAGAATTGCAAAAACGTCTGGATATCGACTTCATCGACCTGCCGATTGTCGAGGCGTTGGACGCCCTCTGTAGCCAAGTTGGCCTGCAATTCTATTTGAAAGTGAAATACCTGGAGGATCTGGGAATTGCCGCCGATACGCCCGTCAACTTATCGCTGAACCAAGTTTCTGCCGAAATGGCTCTCGAGTTGATCCTCGAACAGTTGGAACTTACGTACATCGTCCATGACGGTATCATCCTGGTGACTACCGAAGAGGATCTCGACAACGTTGCGGAAGTTCGCGTCTACAATTGCCGCGACCTGCTTGCGATCAATGTCTCTGACGGTGCCGGTGAAGGGGGCGCCGGAGGAGACGATGGAAGCGAAGGTGGTTTTGGTCCAATCGGTGAAACTCCGCCCATCGGCGAGAAATCAGGCGACAAGCGGAAGAGGCGATCCACACCGACGCCGGGCGCCACGACTCCAAGACCCGGGCAGAGCAATACGGCAGCTGTACCGCGGAATGTGTTGTCTCAGTTTGGCGGTGGTGGCAAAGGACGTGGCGGCGGAGGTGGCCTGGGTGGATTTGGAGGTGGCGAAGGTGGTTTGGGTGGGTTTGGCGGTGGCGGAATGGGTGGCCAAGCGCCGCCACTTAACTCGCGCGGCGAACAGCTCATGGACATCATTAAGACCGCTGTTGTGCCAGACAGTTGGGACGAGGTTGGCGGGCCAGGTACGATCGCCGAATTTGACGGTTTGATCGTGATTCGACACAACCCACGCGTTCACCGCCAAGTTGAACGCGTGCTCGAAATGCTCCGGGAAGCCGCCAAAAAACAAGCCTGGATCGGCCAGCCCGGTTTCGGCGCGAGGAACGGTGGACAAGCCGGCGGCGGCGGTTTCTTTTAGTTCGTCTCAAAGCCACGGCCCATGGCCACGGTCGAGTCCTGCGGATCACTTGTTTTCAACTGAAGTCGGTGTGGATGGATCGGAGGTTCTGATTACCGACGGTATGAGCATGGGGACTCGCTTCCGGTAATCGGCATAGCCCGGGAGCAACTCCACGAGATTGCGTTCTTCAAACTGTATTGCCACTAGGATGTATGCCGTAGTAATCGCTGCGAACAGTAGATGAGCGAACGTCATCGTCGGTGCTATCCAAAAGACAGCTAGCCAACCGACGTAGAGCGGATGACGCACATATCGATAAAGACTTGGTGTCCGAAACTCCAACTCGGTGTAAGGTGTGCCGGTAAAGTAAAGCCACACCTGTCTTAACCCAAATAGATCGAAGTGATCTATCAGAAGGGTCGAATACAGAACGGTAAGCCAACCGCAGGCGAACAGCACATAGACTACCGTCCGAGCCATGGAATTCTCGAAATTCCAGACGATGCCTCCCATTGGTTGCCAGAACCAGAACATCATGATCATCGCAACATTGGTAAACAGTACGTACGTGCTCCGTTCGATTGGCTTAGGAACGAACTTGTTCCACCATTGTTTGAACGTCGGCCGAGCCATTACCGTGTGCTGGACAGCAAAGACTGTCAGCAGCAGGCAGTTCACCAGGAGTGCCACAACCAGCGATCCTTGCCCCGGCGCGTCCAGCGTCGTCGGGGTACCAAAATTTCCAATGAATCCGATGGCGTATAGAAAGACGCCCAAGAACATCGTGTAGCAGGCCGATCCGTAAGCAAGGACGGCGATTCTTGTGATGAAACTCGTCGATTTCATGGCGGATATCTCCTCGATCGGGGCGAATCCGGCTATCGGCGCCGGCAAGTGAACGTCAGTACGATGAGACACCGCACTGGCGGTTGAGTCCATCGAGTTTTAACCAAGAAAGGCGAAACTGCGCTGCGCTTGTTCCATCTACAAAGAATTCACCAAGCTCGGAGCTTCACGAAAGGGATTCCCAATCTGAAGCTCGGGAACCAGAGGACCGGCGTATCAGGCTGAATCCTGTTCGCCAATTCACGTCACTTGGTGAGTTTCCAGCCGCCGTCGTCGATCGTCAGGCCCGTGTGTCCCGCGTATTGATCGTAGACACGATGCATCTCGTCGATCGAGTCGAAAAAGCCGACAATGAACGCCGCGCTAAACGACTGGCCGGCTTTGATTGGACGCCCGCCAAATTCCTCAATCATGCAGATGTAACCGCGTTGATGGCACCAGGCTTCGTGAACAACGCTGGGATCGAGCGTCATTCCCGCGAGCCACGGTCCGTCCTTGCCGGTTTCTCTGTCCCGAATACGATAAGCCCGAATGAATCGCTTGGGAAGTGGTTTGCCTGCTTCTTCCACGCGATCGCGGCGATAGTTGAACCACTGATCGGGCGCAAAGTCCTTGAAGAATGAACTCGCCGGAATCACATCGCCACGCGTTGCTGTCGGCCTATTCGTCTGCCCCAGGTAGCTCAAGTAGATCTGGCTGAAGGTGTCGCCTCTGTTGTGTTTAAGGTGGCCTGGCATATCGATGCGGAGAAACATGCCATGGCTACTGTTCACCGTGTCGATCCGGTCGCTAGAAACGAAGTAACGCTTTCCTGCCGGGAACACGATCGTCTGCGACCATTTCGACCCCGTTCGTTTCCCAGGCGCAGCGGTCTTGTAGTTGAACGACATTTGCAAGGCGACAAAATCCTTGCCACGAATGATCTTCGGTGACAATGTGCGAGCCCGCGTGCAAATCTGCGGGCCTTCAATCGATCGCTTGGAGCGTTTCCCATGAAAGGGATTGTTCGCCCGATACACCAATTCGTCATCGAGTTTATCCCGATATGCCTCGTCGCTGCCCGGCTCCATGATCCAGTCCGCAATGTCGAGACCAAACCCCAGATCCGTCGCTCCAGTTTTCTTGTCAACGAACGACCCTCCCGCGACGCCGCTGACGTATCCCATCTTCCGAACAGCTGCCTTGATCGTTGACGTCTCGATCGTGATCTGCTCCGCATCTTCGCCAATCTGGAATGTCTCCGCCGACGAACCGATCGATATCGGAAGTGTCACGATGAGCAGTAAGCATTTCGTCGGCATACCTGATAGCATGAGGGTCTCCACTGTTGAAACTGCGGCTGTAGCTTGCAATTCTAAGGATGGCGAAGCGTAATGTGCAAGCGCGGCCAGCCCGTTTCGTCCGGTGTCAACGAATTGGAAAACCAAGTGCGGCAGCGATGTTATCAGTGCTTTCGTCCGAAGTCGCTTTGCTTTTGCGAGGCGATTCCACGGATCGACAATCGCACGGACGTTTTGATCTTGCAGCACGTTGGCGAGCGATCTCATCCCTTCAACACAGCTAGGATCGTGCAGAAAGCGTTGCGTCACTGTCGCCTGATCGCCGATCACAATCAGCATTTTGGGAGAAAGAACCTACCGCTTCTGGCCAATTCTGGCCTGCTGTATCCCAGCGCAAACGCAACTTCTTTGGCTGAACTTCCTGCCGCCAAGCGTCCGGGGCAGTTGGTGATAATCGACGGGACGTGGCATCAGGCGAAGACGATCTTGCGCGATGCCCCTCAACTTCAGGATCTGCCCTGTTACCGACTTTCGCCCTCTTCTCCAGGGCAATACCGGATACGACGCGAACCCGACGCCCATAGCCTTTCTACCTTAGAGGCCACCGTTGCGGCGCTGCAAGCCTTAGAGCCGGACACAGACGGTTTGGATCAATTGCTGTCTGCATTCACTAAGATGGTCGAAAGCCAGTTGGGGCAACTGGCCAGTCATGCGGTGAGTCGACAGAGGAAGGCGCGGCAATCCCGGCCTCGAAACCTCCCATACACACTGCTGCAAGATCCTGAGCGCCTTGTCATTGCGTACGGTGAAGCGACGCCGCGCCGGGCAGCCCAATGCACGGCCACACCGACACCGGTGAATTGGGTCGCGCAACGATTGAGCAGCCCAGAGCGTTTCTCCCACTGCCTGCGGCAGCAGCAACCTCTTTCCGTTACCGAGCTGAACCACATGCGACTTTCAGCTGCAGACTTCGGCACTGCCATATCTCGTGAAGAGTTCTGCCGCAAGTGGAGCCACTTCCTTCGCCGGAACGATGTTTTGGTTGTCTACCACCAGCGGACGTGCCAACTCTTGCAGCACATCGAAGCTTCGCAGCCGCGCTATTTGGTCCTCAAGTCGATATTTGGAAACTGGCGATCGGGCATTCAGTCAATGGAAGAGTTGATGGTGGCTGAAGGTTTGACGCTTCCGACCTCCGAGGGACAGAGCCGCGCGCACCAACGGCTCGATATGGCTGTCGCGATGGTCGAGCATCTTAGGTCACACTACGGCAAGCTGCCGTAGCAGCACCGTCCAATTGTGACCCGCCCGCACCTTCCGTCGTCAGAACTTCACCGTCGATCCGGGCTTGAGGGCCTGTTTTGGAAGTGGGTGTTCTTGGTCAAAGACCCGCATCTGATCGGGCGTTTCGAGCGCGGTTTTGCTTTCGTCAAAGACGCCGGTTTTCGAGTCGAGAATACTCGCAGAATCAAGCCCAAGATGTTTGACCATAAACGGATACATGGCTTGGCGTTTTGATAGTTGGTAGCCGTGCCCTTCTTCGGCGAAATGCGAGTTGTCCACGTTGGCGGTGTCGCCGTACAGTCGATAGATGTTCCTTATGTAGGGGAATTCGACGTTGGGCGTGTTCTTTGTCCAGTCGCCGCCTACGGACACAAGCAACAACGGTCGCGGTGCCGCGAGCGCCGCGATCTCCGCGTTGTTCGTTTCCAACTCGGCCGTCTTGTGAATCGGCATACCACTTTCGCAGTGGCAACCTCCAAAGAAGTGTGCGGAAACCATGACCACGGGGACCGCCACGCTGACTCGGTCGTCAACTGCAGTCAGTAGGAACGTCTGCGTACCTCCGCCAGAACACCCTGTAACGCCAATTCGCTTGTCATCGACATCTGGCAGTGATTGCAGGAAATCAATCGCACGAATACTGCTCCATGTTTGCAGAGTCAGCGCCTGACTGTGCCCATGCTCCCAGCCCAGATGTTCGGAATCACCGAATCCGATCATGTCGTAGGAGAAAACCACGGCACCCATCCGAGCCAACGTGGCGCAGCGGTATTGCTGGTCCGGTCTCAACCGCCCACCTTCTGGGCCACGCGCGTGTCCGTGCGGGCAGAGGATTCCAGCGCGGGGACCTTTCTTGCCGGTCGGGCGATAGAGATTGCCGTAAACGAAGTAGCCGGGGCGGGCCTCAAACGCTGCTGATTCGACAGTGTAACCATCGTACGATCGTTTCTTGTGAATGACCGAATTGAGTGGTGTCCGAACTGGAAGCGGGTCAAGATTGGCTCCAACGAGGATCTGTTTACGAATCTTTGCCGCTCGCGCATTCCATTGCTGGAGATTTGAGAAAGTGGCACCCATTCGCTCCAACTGCTTGATTGCATCCTCTTCAGAATGATAGTGTCCGCGGCAGAGGATTGGCTTCGCAGTGGCCTTCTCCTGGTCAGCCCCCATCAAGACAGAGCTGGATGTGCCGAGAATAATTGCAACGAAAGTGAGAAAGCAGTATTTCATCTCGTTTGCTCCGAAATCGTGGTCGTGTCTTGATGCACCAAGGTTTGCTATTCTATCGCGCCTCCGGACAATACGCGAACAATGGCCACTAGATACCGGATCAGCCCACAGCTTATGCAAGCGCCCGATCAACGACTTGGATATGTTCATCGTCGGGGCCGATCAGTCGCCGTTCGAGTCCGTTGTAGAAATAGGACAGATCCAGATGTTCAAGGCCCATCAAATGCAAAATCGTCGCATGAAGATCAGAGACGTGGACTCTATCTTCGATCGCTTCGAATCCCAGCTCATCGGTAGCGCCAATAGCCTGACCGCCGGCAACTCCCGCGCCGGCGAGCCACATGGAAAAGCCAAGCCAGTTGTGATCTCGCCCTGGTTTGCCGACGCCCTCACTGGTGGGCGTCCGCCCAAATTCGCCCCCCCAAACAATCAGCGTTTCGTCCCACAAGCCGCGTTGCTTTAAGTCGGCGATCAGCGCGCCGATTGGTTGATCGGTTTCACCGGCATGGAGCTTATGGTTGCTCGTACAGTCTGTGTGGCCATCCCAGGTATCCTCAATGTGTCCCCCGCCGGAATAAAGTTGGACGAACCGCACACCTCGCTCGATCAATCGGCGTGCGATCAGGCACTTGTTGCCGAAGTTCGAGGTCAGTTTCTTATCGAGCCCATACATTCGTCTCGTCGCTTCATCCTCCGCGCCAACATCGACAGCCTCCGTCGCACTGGACTGCATCCGATAGGCCAGTTCGTAGGACAAGATTCTGGCAGCCAACTCCGATTCATGGGGATAGGCTTTCGAGTGCTCGCGGTTCAATCGTTCCAGCAAGTCGAGCGACTTACGTTGTGCCGTCGCGTCGATGCCCTCGGGCGTCGCAAGGTTTAATAGCGGAGAGCCGCCGCTGCGGAACAGCGTTCCCTGATACGCTGCCGGCATATAACCTGCCGTCCAATTTGACGCGCTGCCAATCGGCCCTCCCCGTGGATCGGTCATGACGACAAAACTCGGCAAATCCTGGCTTTCTGTGCCCAGCCCGTACGAGAGCCAAGAACCGAGGCTCGGCGAGCCAATCTTCACGTCGCCGGTGTTCATCTGCAAGCAGCCGGATGCATGTGCCGCAGTATCGGTGTACATCGAACGAATCACACACAGGTCGTCCGCATGCCGAGAGGTGTGAGGGAAGAGATCGCTGATCGGAAGGCCGCTCTGGCCATGTTGGTTGAACTTGAAAGGAGATTGCGCAAGGTAGCCAATCGGGCGGCCATTCGAGCCGACCTTTACCTTGCCTTTGTACGGCGTCCCATTTAACTTCGTTAGGGCCGGCTTTGGGTCAAACGTATCGATATGGCTGGGCGCACCGTTCATAAACAGAAAGATGCAATGCTTCGCCTTGGCAGGAAAGTGCTGCGGTTTGGGAGCAAGTTGATTGATCGGATTAGCGGCCGCTTGAGCACGCCGGCTGAAGAAACCGTCACGCGAAAGCAAGTCGACCAAGCCAAGTCCGGCGAAGCCCGCACCAGCTTTCCAAAGAAAGTCGCGGCGCGTGCCGTTACCGGCAGTGAGATTCGACACGAATCGTCGCTTGCCGTTCATGGTGAGCACTTTCGTTTTCTGGATGCGGATTGGCACTCTCGAAGAATGCACGGCTTGTCAGTTCGGATATGCAAACTCGTTGAGGTTGAAGATAACACGGCATACTTGAATGAGTGCGCGGCGATGCGCTTCCTCGACCGACATCTCCGTGCCGTCTTCTGCCTCGCCTAGCAATCGTGCCTGCTCTGCATTCAGGAACTCGGCCATGGCGAGCTGTTCGGTGCCTTTGGGACTACGACAGAGGGCAATCCGCCACGCACGTTCGACCTGTGCGCCGGGATGGTCGCCGGCCTCCGCGATCACGCGTTCAGCAAGGTGTCTCGCTTGTTCGTTTACGAATTTGCCGTTAAACAGCGTCAATGCCTGTGGAGGCACGCTCGTGATGTTCCGTTGTTCCGTCGACCGGGTTGTATCGCACAAGTCAAGTACTTCCAGCAGCGGTACCATGAGCGAGCGTTTGACAAACGCATAGACGGTGCGTCTGGCCTGCTCTTCCGGGGATGATGGCTGCCAAACCTTGTCACGATCGGCGTGGCCTTCAACGACAACGCGAGGAATATGCAGTTTTACTCCCGGACCATACATTGTGCGATTCAGCTTTCCACTCGCCGCAAGCACCGAATCGCGAATGGCTTCGATTTGCAGCCGCCGATAAGGAAACCGCCACAAGAGATGATTCTCTGGGTCCTCTTTGACGTATTGGAGGTTCACGGACTTGCTCATTCGATAGCTGTTGCTGCGGACAATCAGGCGGTGTAATCTCTTCAGCGACCAGTTGGCATCGTGGACAAACCAATGTGCCAGCCAATCGAGCAATTCGGGGTGCGTCGGTGTGTCGCCCATCACGCCGAAATCGCTGGGTGTGCGGACGATGCCTTCACCAAAGTGATATTGCCATACGCGATTGACGATCACTCGCGCGGTCAAGGGGTTGTCGGGGCTGGCGATCCACGTCGCCATGGCAATCCGCCGGCGTGAAGTCCGGCCTCGCGTTTCGAATCGCGGCTGCTGACGCAAAAGAACTGCTGGCAAACCGGGTTGAACTTCCTGGCCCGGTTTGGCAGCCTGGCCTCTAAGCAAGAGAAAACTCTTGGACGGTTTCTTTTCAGGTTCAATCAGGAAGTAACCTCTGGGCAGGTCCGCCACCTGGTCTCGCAACTGTTTGATGTGCCGCTCGGCGCGCTCAGTAAGATCCTTCATTCTCGAAGGGAGGTGCGATGCGAGCTCTTGGTCTAATTGGCCTTGATGGTCTGCGACAAGTTTCTTTTCTGCGTCGCTACGTTCTGACTCGACATTCTTGAAAGCGCTCAGCACATTGTCAGCCAATTCGCTTTTACCGGAAGTCAAAAACTCGCCAAGGTAGCTGGATCGGATCCGCTTCTGTTGGCGTCGGTACTCTTCAATACGCCGATCACGCTCCGCGACGATCGCAAGTTGTTCGGCTGAACCGGCCGGCGCGTCCTGATCGGATCGACCTGACTGTGGACGCTGCATCGGCGCCACGATTGCCGACATCCGGTAGTAGTCGTGCATCGTCAACGTGTCAAACTTGTGATCGTGACAGCGAGCACATCCTAACGAAAGACCGAGAAATACTTGCGAGGTCGTGCGAATGATATCGTCGAGTTGATCGTGGCGATCTTGCGCAGAATCCGCAGGTTCGTCGTCCCAAGATCCCAGTCGATAGAAACCTGTGGCGATCACCGTCTCCGTGCTGATAGCCGCCAATTCGTCACCTGCAAGCTGTTCCATAACGAACCGGTCGTAGGGTTTGTCGCTGTTCAGAGCGTCGATGACGTAATCGCGATATCGCCAGACATGTGGTTTCTCAGCGTCGCGCTCGTATCCGTTTGAGTCGGCGTAACGCACCAGATCAAGCCAATGACGTGACCAGCGTTCACCATATCCCGGTCTCCTCAGAAGCCGATCCGCCTCTTCGTCGAGCCGTTCAGCTGACGGAGCAGCACCGAAGCGCTCTTGTTCGGAGATCGTCGGTGGCAGTCCAATTAGATCGAGATATATTCTCCGCAGCAACGCGGCTGAGTCGGCAACGGGGTTTGGTTGCCAGGCCTGTGCCTCCAGCTTGGCGAGTACGAAATTGTCGATTGGTGTTCGAGGCCAGGCTTTGTTCTTCACATTCGGCACGGGTGGCCGGCGAACCGTCAGGTATGCCCAATGCCCTCGATCACTTTCGTCGATTTGCGATTCCGGAAGCCTCACTTCATCAGCCAGTTCATCAGCCAACAGACTGTTGGCAACGGCCAACCATGCAGCCACCAGTATCCAAAACGCTCGATTCGTAGGGAACATGCGAGAATCCGTCGTTCGGATTGAG